>NZ_JACVWA010000027.1:0-518923 GCF_020658275.1 Clostridioides sp. ES-S-0190-01
ACCCCAGAAAGACTATCTGGTTGATAGGTCGAAGGTGTAAGTGCAGCAATGTATTTAGCTTATCGATACTAATAGGTCGAGGACTTGACCAATATTTATTTGATGTTCATTAATTAAAATATATATGCAGTTTTTAGAGTGTTAATTTAACTCACAATAGAATAAGTGTGCTGGTGTGGCTCAACGGTAGAGCAGCTGACTTGTAATCAGCAGGTTGTAGGTTCGATTCCTATCACCAGCTCCAGTAAAGACTATGTTTTTAACATAGTCTTTTTTATTATATAATATATTTATTATTTTATATAGTTTATAGAAATAGACAGGAAATTGATAAATTTAAGTAAAAAATAGCTATTAAGTAAGAAATAGCTATACAGATTAAAATAATTATTTTAATCTGTATGTGAATACCTTAACGCAAAAATTTGATTATTTGTGTAAGAATTGTTAAAAAGACATGTATATTTAATTTGAAACTAACTTGCCATGGATTACCATTCTAGCATCATCAAATTCATAAGTGCATGTAGAAAGTGTAACTATCTTATCTTTACTACTTACTTTCATATTTGATTTATGTAATGATTTGGAAGTAATAGCATCTATGTATTTTTGATAGTCTGATTCGCTATTAAAGCTTGTTTTTAGATAATCATAATCAGATTCTACAATATAGGCAGAAAATACTTCATATAATAATTCTTTTCCATCCATAGTGATTTTTATTTGATTGTTTTCTTTAAAGAAATCATCATCTTTAAACTTATTTAGATTATTAAACATTGTTTTGTTTTTCATATTATGTCCATATACTATAACATTTTGGTCATCCAGAGATTTATTTCTATAATCCATGAATAATGTACCTGAGATAGATTTTTTACCATAAAAGTCTTTGTCAAGATAATAAGAATTATCTTTAGATTGTACAACTGGATAATTTATATTTGTATTATCAACAGAAAGCCAAAACTTAAAATCTTTGTTTATTTTTAATAAGTCTTCTTTTTTATTTTCTTTTTTCTGAAGTTGAGCAGATACTTTAGTATCATGGCTGTACTTGCTAAGCTTTAAGCATATATTAAATCCACTATAGATTATTACTAATATTAATATAATATTAATTATTACTCTATATAATTTTTTCAACATTCCACCTCAAATCATAAATAATAGTTTATATACCTATATTACACTATTTTTGAAGAAATTTAAATTTTTAGTATAATATTACTTTGACATACTTAAGTATTTATGATAATATAGCTAAGTAAAATGAATATTAAGTAAGCCAGATAATCGCATGTAATTTTACATGAGGAAAGTCGGAGCTCCATAGAGCAGGGTGCTAGGTAACACCTAGTGGGAGCAATCCTAAGGATAGTGCAACAGAAATAAACCGCCACTTAAGTGGTAAGGATGGAAAGGCGAGGTAAGAGCTCACCAGCAGCTAGGCGACTAGTTGGCTATGTAAACCCCACCTGGAGCAAGACCAAGATAGGAATAAAGAGTGCTGCTCGTACTCTCCGGTAGGTAGGTCGCTTGAGCTTATTGGTGACAATAAGCCTAGAAAGATGATTATCTAATACAGAACTCCGCTTATAGACTTGCTTAATTTTTTCGATAGGTGAAACATCAGTTTAAACTGATGTTTTTTTATTTGCAAATTTGTCTAATTTACTTTCAAAATTTTGTGGAATATTGTAATATAAGTTAGTACAGATATTAAAAATGGTATAATATAAGATGGATATAAAAAGAAAAAGTAAAATGATGTAAATAATATGATATGATATAAGATGTAGTAAATTTAGTAACTAATTATTAAAATATCATAATCAAATTAGTAATTTTACATAATGTAAATATCACAATAAAATAATTGATTTAAGGAGTGAAGGTTTTGAGTGAAAATAATATAATAAGAAATACTGTTTTAAATGTCACAGCAAGTTTTTTAAAACAAGAGTCTAAGATAAATGAAAAATTAGAAGGTGTTTTAGAAAAGAAATTTGAAAAAGTAGAATTCAATGAAGCAAAATATGCTGAGCTTTTAAAATTTAATATATTGTTTTATAAAACATTAGCAAGAAATACAGAACCGCTTATCGGGAAATGGATAGTAGATAAATACATACCTGAAATAGATGAATTAGAGAAAGAATTAGAATTAACTACAGCTAAATGTAGAAAGTATGTAAATAAGGCAATGAAGGATGGTTTAGACTGTCTAAAAGCCAACGATTTAAGTAGTTTTTTAGCTTATGATAAAATGGACCTATTAGAGAGACGAAGACGTTTAGAAAAGGATTATAAGGTTCTAAATCTATATAAAGACCTTCTTAATATAACACTTAGAAAGATAAGTTTAGAAAAGAAAGATTGTGCAAGTTTATTTCTTAAGAATCAAGCTGATGCTAAAAGAGAACTAAAAAGAGAAATAATATTCTGTGTAAATAAGATATTAGCTAGTAGCAAAGAGGTAGTACCTAAAAATATAGAAGAGAATTCTGAACAAAGCAGTGAAGATATAAAAGCAACAGAAATTGAAGATTTACAATTAGGTAAAGATAATTCAGAAAATGATGTTTTATTAAATTCAGTTAAAAAGTCAGAATTAGGAAAAGAACCGCAGATAAATGATGTAGAAGCAAAGTTTATGGATAAACTAAATAGTTTAAATGATGAAAGTATATCTCAAACTGTATATAATGAATATAAAAAATTATGTGGGTTAGAAGAACTTCCTTATGTTGAAGGCTATGGCTTTGGTGGAGAAGTTATTAAAGACTTTGTTTGTGCAACAGTTGCATTAGAATTTTTGAAGAGAAGAAATAGAGACCTTATAGAAGGTGCGATGAGATTAACTATAATTGGAGAATTTGGTGCTGAAAATTTTAAGGAATTCATAGATTATGTAATTAAAAATAAAACAGAAATTAGTGAAAATGTTTGGGAAGAAGCACACATTGTTCTAAAAGATAAATCTTCTGAATTAGAAAATCACGATATTGTATCAAAGAGAACTAGAAAAAATAAAGACATTGATATTGAAGAATATATTTATATGATAAAAAATGCAGATAAAGATGTTTGTTTTAGAAGTAGCATTTCTATAGAGGAAGATACTAAAGAAGAAGTAATTAATAAGAATGAAAATATAGAGAATGTTATAGAAAATAAAGAAGATATTGAAAAAGATTATGATATAAACAAAGAAGAAATAATTGAACCAGAAAATAAGAAGAGTAGAAAAAAAGATAAATTATTTGGATTTATGAAAAAGGAAAGCAAAAAAGAGGATGTGCTAGAAGAAACTGAAAAGGAAGAAATTGGATTAGATAATACTTCTGATACAGTTCCAAGTGAAGCTGATGAATCTATTAAGGAAAATATAGAAAACTTAGAAGAAATAAACCAAAGTTTAGAAGAAGAACGCAGCATAAAAATAGAAAAACCAATAAATAATGATGAGTTAGATAAAAAACTATCAGCAAGTAATGAGCCTAAATCTGAAAAAGAAAGTAAGGGATTAGGTGATGAAATGCCAAAAGAAGCAGAAGAAAAAAAGGTAGAAAGTGAAAAATCAGTAGTAATACCTATTAACAAGAAAGAAAAAAATAGCAAAAAGTCTAAACATTCTTCTAAGTCTAATTCTAAGGAAAAGAAAACAGAAATAAAAAATTATGAATCAAATGAAGAAGATTCTATAGATGATGAAGAGGTTGGTTCTAAAAAAAGCAGATTAAAAGAGACTATTATAGCTATAGTTATAGTGGCAATTGTTGGTGTAGGATACTTTATAACAGTAGGCAATAACAAGAAAAATGATAAAGACACGACACCTCCAAAAGCACCAACTCAGCAACAAGCCAACAATAAACAAACAGAAGAAGAAAAGAAAGCAAAAGCTGAAAAAGAAAAGAAAGAAGCAGAAGAAAAGGCAAAAGCAGAGGAAAAAGAAAAAGCTGAAAAGAAAGCAAAAGAGATGGAAGCATATAAAGACGGTAAAGGTGTATATTATACTGTCTATGCAGGTTCACTTAAAGTTGAAGCAACAGCAAAAGAAACAGCAAAAGAATATGAAGCTAAAGGTATTTCTTCAACAATAGTTCAAGAGAATGGATATTATAAAGTGAAGATAGGTGATTATTCTGAGTATGGAGAAGCACAAGAAAAATGTAATGAATTAGCTAAGAAATCTATTGATACATATATAGCGATGTATGATAAGTACTATGATTACAAATTAGAAGATTTGAAAGAATCAGCTCCTTCATTAAGTGCTGAAGAACTTAGACAAAAATATGAAGATTTAAGAAGTGAGTTAAAAAATAAATCTGGATATCGTGAATATGTTAAACATTTAGATAAACTTTATGAAGAAATAGTTGAAGGTGCTTAGGATATTTATTAAATAAGGACGAATTATGTCTCAAAATAAAAAGTATTAAAAGATATTATTTATTTTGAGACATTTTATTCACCTTTAGAAAATAATTATAATTTTGTTTAGGCGGTGAAGGTATGTTGAAATTAGGAGAAAAAATTATATATGAGCTTTCAGATGGATTTGAGCTTAGTGGTATCAGTAGATATTCAAAAGAATCTAAGAAACTTCATATAACAAATTTAGGTAATATTATAATCAGCAAAGCAGATGAAGTTAATGATGAATCAGGGGTAAAATATATATATAGTTTTTCAGATAATAAAAAAAAGTTAGAAGCAGTTTTAGAAGGTTCTCAAATAATCATTTATGGAGATAACTTGCCTTTTTATATAAAAAGTGAGAATTCAAGTAAGAATGTTACAGCAAGTTTAACTATGAAAATAACTTTAGATGAATATGATTTAATTTGTAAGAACCAAAGAGAATTTATATTTTATTTAAAAGACAACATGACTATCTTGAGTTTAGATGATAATAAATTTTATATGGGTGGAATTAATAAAGATAATGAAAAGTTTATATTTATCAGTGGAAAAAATAGATTTGAAATAAACTTTGATGATATAGAAAGATATATTTTAGAAGATAAGAGAGTTTCTCTAAAGGGTTATTTTCATATGGAAAGAGAAGGTCTTATAGTAAGGTCTATTTCTATATTTAATAATAATGTAGAAAATATAGTTCCAGCCGATTTAAGTGAGAGAGTTAAAGATAATAAGAAAATAGGAAATCTTCCTAAAGATTGTGAGATAGTATTCTGTAAAATATCAGGAAATATAGATGGATTTGATTATAAAAATACTAATATGCTTTTAGTAAAATATCAGGATCAACTTATTTTTATAAATAAGAAGTCTAAAAAAACTATTGTTAAGTCAACAAAAGATAATTGTTCAAAGTTAATTTTAGGAGAAGACATTATATTATATGATAATAAAAATGTATTTAACTTGCACATAAATGATAAAAATAAAGAAGCTATGCAAATAGAGGATTTAAAAGATATAGAAAATGAAATAGTAGGATATACATTAAAACATGCCCCATTTTTTATCCAAGAAGATTTTAATAGTTTAACAATAATGAAGTCTTTCCAAAAAGAAATTATATCTATAAAAAATAGTGATGTTAAAGATATTGTAATTAATAGAGATATTGAAAGTAAAAATTCTGATTTTGTAGAAACAGAAATAAAATTTAATAATCAAAAAATAATTTTAAATTTAAGTAGAAGTATGGTTCAAAAACTTATGCAAGATGTCTTTATATATGCAAAAAAACCACTACTTAAAGACGTTTCTGTTGAGATTTTATATAAAAATTGGTCTAAAGCTATGAATGATATGATAATATTTAATTTCTTTGGAAATATTTATTACATGAAATCTGAATTTGATAAAGTATTAGAAAGAGAACTGAATGATGAAATAAGAATAGAAGTCATAAATGCACTTTATAATCAGATACAAGAACAGAGAAATAATTTAGACTTGATATCAGCTTATACTCCAAGAATATTAGAAAATCAAGATATAGAGTTATTTGAAAAGTATAATGCAAAACTTGATGTACAAGTATTTAGACAGATTAAAAATTTATTCTTTGATTTATCATACAATATAAGTAGTTATTTAGATGGAGTTGAAAAAAGTTTAGATAATATTATATTTGTAATATCAGGTGAAGATAAGAAGCGATACAATTATAGGATGTTAAAGGAAAGTGAAAGTGCAAACTTGGATGTATTTTTAAAACAAGCTATATCAAGATTAAATCATTTAGTAGAAAATATGTATCCTTACTATGTGGATGAAACTAGTAGAGAGATGTTTAAGTTATTTGAAGTTTTATGGAAAAATTATAAAAATATTAATGATGATAGTATAAAAGAAGTATTATTCGAGAGAATAACAAATACATATGTATTTAGACAATTGACATTAAATAATAATACAAATGAAAGAAGAAAAGACATAATTGAAAAAATATATAATTCTGTTGATTATGGAGCCAATAAGCTAGATGAAAATATGTTTTTCACAGGAGGAATGAAGTATGTCAAGTAAATACAATGTATGGAATTTTAATTATGAGTTTTTAGGTCTGAATTCAAGTGATGAAAAAAATAATGAAGTTTATTATGAGATTGATTTAGATGAAGTCTTGAATGAAAACTATATAAGTGAAGATATAGATGGAGATTTAGATACTGATGGAAATAGCATCTTAGGAGAATTAATATCAGAAATGGATATAGATGAAGATGTAAGTGTTGACATGACATATCAAGAATTAGAAGTGGATTTAGAAGATTTAGATTCATATTTGGATGATGATATAGATAGTGATATAAAGGGTATTTTGGATGAAATTTAGTACCTATGTGAGTTTTAGGTAGAATATAGACAATATAATATATTAACTTATAAAAACTAAAGGTAGATGAAATTTCATCTACCTTTATGTTCTTGTAATGTTAAGAATTGGGATAATATAGAGTTTGAAGAAAAAGTATAAATATGGTATATTAATTTGGTACAAGAGAAAATTTACGAAGAAGGGTGAAAAAATGCAGATGACAGTAAAAAAAGCGATAATACCAGCAGCAGGGCTAGGAACTAGATTTTTACCAGCAACAAAATCACAGCCCAAAGAAATGCTTCCTATAGTAGATAAACCAACTTTACAGTATATAATAGAAGAAGCTATAGACTCAGGAATTGAAGAAATTCTTATAATAACAGGTAGAAATAAAAAATCTATAGAAGACCATTTCGATAAATCAGTTGAATTAGAGTTAGAATTAGAACAAAAAGGTAAGACAGAAATGCTAGAAATGGTAAGAGATATATCAAATATGGTAAATATTCACTATATAAGACAAAAGGAGCCAAAAGGTCTTGGACATGCAATTTACTGTGCAAAAAGTTTTATAGGAGATGAACCTTTTGCTGTATTATTAGGTGATGATATAGTAGACTCAGATGTGCCTTGTCTAAAGCAATTAATAGATACTTATAATGAATATAAAACAACTGTACTAGGTGTTCAAAAGATAGCTAAAGAAGATACAAACAAATATGGAATATTGGATATAAAACATATAGAAGATAGGGTTTATAAAGTTAAAGATATGGTTGAAAAGCCTGCAATTGAAGAAGCACCATCAGACATAGCCATACTTGGAAGATATATAATAACTCCTGCAATATTTGATATATTAGAGAAACAAACACCTGGAAAGGGTGGAGAAATACAGTTAACAGATGCACTTCAAACTCTTGGAAAACAAGAAGCTATCTATGCTTATAATTTTGAAGGAAGAAGGTATGATGTGGGAGATAAGATTGGTTTTTTAGAGGCGACAATAGATTTTGCTCTAAAAAGAGAAAATCTAAAAGATGATTTAATGGCTTATATGAGAAAAAAAGTAAGCGAAAAATAAATTTAGAAAAGAGGTAATTACTATGGCGGTTTTAGTAGCTGGAGGAGCAGGATATATAGGAAGCCATACAGCAATAGAACTTTTAGAATCAGGTTATGAAGTTGTTATAGTTGACAATTTAAGTAATAGTAACTCAATAGTAGTTGATAGAATTAGAGAATTATCTGGAAAACAAGTAAAATTTTATAATATTGATATAACTAATAAAAATGAAATGCACACTGTATTTAAAGAAAATAATATTGAATCTATTATACATTTTGCAGCTTTAAAAGCAGTTGGAGAATCAGTAGAAAAGCCAATTGAATATTATAGCAATAATCTAATAAGTACATTAAATTTATTTGAATTAATGAGAGAATATGGTGTTAAGAAATTTGTATTTAGTTCATCAGCTACTGTATATGGAGATCCACATACTTGTCCGATATTAGAAGATTTCCCGCTTTCTGTAACTAATCCATATGGAAGAACTAAGCTTATGATAGAGCAGATGTTAGTGGATATATCAAAAGCAGATGAGTCATTAGATATAGCACTTTTAAGATATTTTAATCCAGTAGGTGCTCATAAGAGTGGAAGAATTGGTGAAGAACCAAATGGAATTCCAAGTAACTTAATGCCTTATATAACAAAAATAGCAGTGGGTAAATTAAAAGAACTAAGTGTATATGGAAATGATTATCCAACTCATGATGGGACTGGAGTTAGAGATTATATACATGTATTAGATTTAGCTGCTGGTCATGTAAAGGCATTACAAAAATTAGAAGAAAATCCAGGACTTGTTGTTTACAATTTAGGAACTGGTAAAGGATATAGTGTTCTTGATTTAGTTAAAGCATTTTCTAAAGCCAGTGGAAAAGAGATACCATACAAAATTGTTGGAAGAAGAGCTGGAGATGTAGCAATGTGTTATGCAGATTCATCAAAAGCAGAGAAAGAACTTGGATGGAAAGCTAAATATGAACTTGAAGAAATGTGCCAAGATTCTTGGAGATGGCAAAGTATGAATCCAAATGGATACGAAGCATAAAATGTATATTAAAGGGTTAAATGTAACAAATTTGTAAATACAAGATATTGGTAATTTTATGTTATAATTAGAGGCGTGTAGTTATGTTTCTAAAAGAGGGGGAAGTTGTAGTGAAAAAAAGTCTAAAAAAGTATTTAGTACTAGCAATGACTTTAGTTTTAGTATTTGCATGTGGTGTACCAGAATCAAGTGCAGCCAGTAAACATGTAATTATAGTAAACTCAAGAAAAAACACTCTGGGATATTTTGTAAATAGCAAGCTTGTAAAAGAATTTAAAGTTGCAACAGGGAAAAAAGGTTCAGAGACACCAACAGGGAAAACAAAGGTAGTTAACAAGATAAAAAATAGACCATATTATAAAGGAAATATACCTGGAGGAAGCCCAAAAAATCCATTAGGAGATAGATGGATGGGATTAGCACTAAAAGGAACTTATGGAGATACATATGGGATACATGGAAATAATAATGAAAGTTCTATAGGAAAACACATTTCTGGTGGATGTATAAGAATGCACAATAAAGAGGTTAGATGGTTATTTGACCAAGTTCCAGTAGGTTCAGATGTAATTATAGATTATAGTAATGACAGTTATACTAAAATAGCAGCAAAATATAAGATAAATTTAAACCAAACAGGATGGAAAACAGAAAATGGTAAGAAGTATTATGTAAAATCTGATGGAACATACCAAAAAAATAGTTGGTTAAAAGTAAATGGAAAAATGTATTATTTTGATGCTTCAGGAGTAATGCAAACAGGATGGAAGACAATTAATAACAAAAAATATTACTTAGGAATTGATGGAGTAAGAGTATCTGGATGGAAGGTAATTGATGGAAAAACTTATTACTTTAATTCAGATGGAGTAATGCAAACAGGATGGCAAGAAAAAGATGGCAAGAAATACTATCTAGGAAATGATGGCTTATCAGTAGTAGGATGGCAAGAAATAGATGGTAATAAGTATTACTTTGATAAAACAGGAGTAATGCAAACAGGATGGCAGCAATTAGAAGGTAAATCTTACTATTTAGACAAAGAAGGTAAAATGCTAACAGGAACTCAAAAAATAGATGGAAAAGATTATACTTTCAATGAAGATGGAACAATAAACCCTACATGGAACACAGTTGTAGGAGCAAATAGATTTGATACAGCTAAAAAAATAAGTGAAGTTGGAAATTGGGGTGCTGACAGTTCAGATACTGTTGTATTAGTAAATGGAAATGCAATAGCAGATGGAATAACAGCAACGCCTTTGGCAAGTAGTTACAATGCAACAATATTACTTACTAATACAGATAAATTACCAACTGAAACTGTTGCAGAAATGAATTCATTAGCACCTAAAACAGTAATTTTAATAGGTGGAGAAAATGCAATAAGTTCTAAATTAGAGCAAGAAATAAAGAGTACTTTTAATGCAGAGACAAAGAGAATATCAGGTCAAGATAGATATCAAACTGCTGTAAGAATAGCTAATGAACTTGGAAACAGAGAAGAAATAAAGACAGCTTATATGGTTTCTGGAAATGGAGAGGCAGATGCTCTATCTGTAGCTTCTAAAGCTGGAGAAGAAAAACAACCTATAATACTAGTTAAGAAAGATGGAATTACAGAAGAATCTTATATTTGGCTAACAGAAAGAAAATTAGAAAATGCATATTTTATAGGTGGACCAAATGCAATTAATGATTCAACAATAGCTAAGATGAATGAAATAACTACTGAAGATGTTTCAGGAAATAGAATATATGGAAATGACAGATTAGATACTAATGCTAAAGTTATAGAAAAATTCTATGGCGATACTGATTTACAATCTGTGTTAGTTAGCAAATCAGATGCTTTAGTAGATGCTTTATCAGCTGGACCATTAGCTGCAAAATTACACTCACCAATAGTTTTAATGGATAATTCAGGATTATCAGCAGAACAAAATAGAGTATTTGCAAATAAAAAAGTTGAAACTCCTTATCAAATTGGAGGAGGAGTATCTTATATAGGTATGGATAAATTAATAGATATTCTTAGAAAATAATAAAACTATATAAATAATGTATAAAATGAAATTGAGATGTAAAATTCAACAGCCTAAAGCTTTGATTGTTTATATCTCAATTTTTTATTACAAAATTAAGTTTAAGTTATCTAAAAATCTTGGAATATTTTCAAAACTCATATAAAATAAATATAGGTGATATCATCATATGTTAAGAGGGTGAGTGAAATTATAAAGAAGAAGTATATAATGTTTATTGATGAAAGTGGGAGAGCTGATATAAATCATGAGGACCCATTTACATTAACAGGAGTAATTTTTGAATATAAATATGCAGTGAGTCAAGGTGATTATGTCTGTTGTTTAAGGAAAGAGATGGATGCCTTTAAAGATTATTGCTTTGGAACTAGTAATATAGGAATACACTTGACTGATATATCCAGAAAGTCAAGAGCATTTGAAAGGTTTGATGATTCACAAATTAAGTTATTTTATGATGAATTACCTTTATTTCTATCTAAACTAGAGTGCACCATAATATCAGTAACAGTAGATAAGGCTAGATTAAAAAAATACTATGCACCTTCAAAGGAACCTTATGTTGTAGCTTTTATACATGTGCTTCAAAATTTCTATTCATTTGTAAATAATGAAAATGTAGAGTCTGCAAGAATCGTTATTGAATCAAGAGATGATGTTTCAAATTTAAAAGTACAAAAGGCATTTTTTGATGTTTTTAATAATGGAACAATATATTTAGATATAGATGAAGAGTTAAGAGACAAGGTAAAAGGTTTTATAATTGCCAAAAAGGAAGATGTAGATTACAAAGAAGGTTTAGAAATAGCTGATATTCTATGTAATCCTCTTAGTAGAGCTAGAAGAGGATTAATAGAAGCAAATCCAAAATGTGTGCAATATGGAGAAAAAAATAAAATATTTAAATCTGTAAGAAGTAAAATATACACTCCAACTAGTTTAAATGACATAAGAAATTGGGGTTTTAAAGAAGTTCCGATTGTAGAGCCTGTTGGACCATGGCTTGAAAAAATGAGATAGATAGATTGACAAATTTTTAGAAAATTGATATAATATAAATAACTTAGTTATTCAGGAATTGAAATACAGTTGCTGTTATATAACGATTATTACTGAGACTCGGATGCCGACTGTCAGTTAAGAATCTATACTTTTAGAAGTATAGATTTTTTTATTTTGGAAGAAACCCTAAAAAAGAGACTATTTAAAAATAACCTCTTTTATTAATACTTATAATTGAGCATTTTTAATGACAAAGTTTTTGAAATTTTTAATTGCAGGAGGCAAATATCTATCCTTTATAACTGCTAAGTAAAAATTTCTTTCCCAACTTGGGTAAACGATTTGAATTACTTTTACTTTTGTAAACTTAAGCATAGGCATATTTGGTACTACAGCTATACCGAAATTTTTTGCAACTAATCCAGCAACTACCTGGTCTTCTTCTACCTCATGAACTATGTTAGGTTGTTGATTTATTTTTTTAAACATGTCATCAATTATATATCTAAGTCCACTTCTTTGATTAAATACTATTTGAGGATAAGGTATTGTCTCTTTTAAATCTATAGTATCTTTTGTAGCCAGTGGGTGGCTATATGGTACAATTAATACTAAATCTTGTTTGGATACAGGTATAAATTCAATTCCCTTCTCTTTTTCAAGTTTTGAGCAAAAAGCAATATCGTATTTTCTTTCCTTAAGACCTTGGATAATATCAGTAGTTACACCTGTATGAAATTTAAAGTCAATTGATTTATCAGGATTAGATTTTAAGAATCTATGAACCATATCAGGTATAAAGTCTGTACCAAGTGTTCTAAGGAAAGCTAAGTCAATTTGACCTTCACCAGTACCCGTTATCTTTAGTGACTTTACACTTGAGTCTAAGATTTCTAATGATTTTTCCACGTCTCTTAAAAATATTTTACCATATTTAGTTAAAACTATATTTCTACCTTCCTTTTCAAATAGAGACACTCCAAGTTCACTTTCTAACAAAGAAATAGCATGACTCAAACTTGGTTGTGTTATAGATAAATTTTCTGCTGCTTTTGTATAGTGCTCTAAATGTGCCAATGTAACAAAATAGCGTAAGTGATATAAGTTCAATTTTTGTTCATCCTTTCATGAGTATCGTATTTTTTATTTGTATGTATTTAAAGAAGTTGACCTTAAAGAAGTTTTTCACATTTTTATTATATATGATTACAGCGTAATAATAAAAGCTTTTAAAGAAATTTATCGTTTTTTGTCTTAAATTTTAGATAGATAGAGTTAAGGTATATATTAATAAATTATATTATCAATAAAATCTATAAACAAAATCTATGAATTGATAGGAAATTATCAATTTGTTATTAATAAAGTCTCATGATACAATGAATTTATAAAATCTAGATAAAGATAAATCAAAAAAATATTTTTATTTTTAAAGTAAAATAATGCTACTAGTAGAATAAATAAAAAAATAAAATCAAAAAAAAGATTAATTATAAAGAAATTAAAGGGGGCATATTTAAATTATGAATAATCAAAAAAATATTAACATTCCAATTACTATTAGTTCTTATACATTAGGCACAGAAGTTTCATTCCGTGATAGAGTGCGTATTGCAAAAGAAGCTGGATTTGATGGCATTGGATTACGTGCTGAAAATTATGTGGATGCAAAAAACGCTGGAGTTACAGACGAAGAAATGCTTTCAATTCTTGATGAATATAATATGAAAGTTACAGAAGTAGAATATATAACTCAATGGGGGACTAAAGAGGATAGAACAGAAGCTCAACAAGAAAAAGAACAAAATGTTTATCATATGGCTCGTTTATTTAATGTTAAACATATAAACTGTGGTCTATTAGAAATGGTACCAGAAGAACAAATTATAACTGCATTAGGAGAATTATGTGATAGAGCAGGAGAACTTATTATAGGACTTGAGTTTATGCCATACAGCGGTGTGCCAGATTTAGCTACTGCTTGGCGTGTTGTAAAAGGATGTAACCGTGAAAATGCAATGCTTATATTAGATACATGGCACTGGGCTAGAGCAAAACAAACAGTAGATGACCTTGCACCTGTTCCAGCAGAAAAGATAGTATCAATTCAAGTTTGTGATGTTTTAGAGACACCTTATGAAAAACTTAGAGATGAATCACTACATGACCGTGTAGCTCCAGGTGAAGGATATGGAAATACAGAAGAATTTGTAAAAATAATCAAAGAACATAATATATCACCAGAAGTTATAGGTGTTGAAGTAATATCTGATTCTTTAGTAGCTAAAGGATTATCAACTACAGCTGAGACTGTATTTAAGGCAACTAAAAAAGTATTAGATAAAGCATGGCCAGAAGTATCTCCAAAATAAAAATAGACTTATTCGATATTAAAGTATATAAAGCATAAAAATATAAGAAAAAAATATAAAACTTGAAAGGAAGGAAAACCTTATGAAGATTAGTTCTATGTTTACACCTATAAAAATTGGTTCAATGACAGTTCCAAACCGTTTTGTAGTTCCTCCTATGGGAAATAATTTCGCAAACACAGATGGTACTTTAAGTGAAACTTCTAAGGCTTATTATCTTGAACGTGCCTTAGGTGGTTTTGGATTAATAACTATAGAATCTAGTGTTGTGGATAAGAAAGCTAAAGGAGGACCTCGTAAACCTTGTTTGTATGATGATAGCACAATAGATAGTTTTAAAAATGTAATAGATGCCTGTCATAATGCAGGTTCAAAAGTATCTATACAATTACAACATGCTGGTTCTGAGGGAAATGAAAAAATTGCAGGGTATCCTTTAAAAGCTGCTTCTGCAATACCTGCGTCAAATGGACGTAATACACCATTAGCAATAACAACTGAAGAAATATATGAACTTATAGAATCTTATGGAGATGCTGCGTTACGTGCAAAAAAAGCTGGTGTAGATGCTGTTGAAGTTCACTGTGCTCATGGATATTTAGTTAGTAGCTTTATATCACCAAGGACAAATAAACGTGTAGATGAATTTGGTGGATGTTTTGAAAATAGAATGAGATTACCTCGCCTTATAATTGAAAATATACGTAAAAAGGTAGGTAATTCTATAGCAATACTATGTCGTATAAATAGTACAGATGATATTTTAGGTGGAATTGATGTACATGATAGTTCAGTAATCGCAGCTTATTTAGAAGATTGTGGAGTAGATGGACTTCATGTTTCACGTAGTATACATATACATGATGAATATATGTGGGCTCCTACAGTTCTTCATGCTGGATTTAGCGCAGATTTAGTTACAGAAATAAAGAAATCTGTTAGTATACCAGTAATAACTGTTGGTCGTTATACAGAGCCACAATTTGCTGAATTAATGGTTCGTCAAGGTAGATGTGATTTAGTAGCATTTGGTAGACAAAGTTTAGCTGACCCAAGTATGCCTAACAAAGCTAAAAATGGGAAGTTAGATGAAATGATACCATGTATTGCGTGTCTACAAGGTTGTGTGCCAAACATGTTCCAAGGTAAGCCTATAGCTTGTCTTGCAAATCCGATATTAGGTCATGAATCTGAACTTAAACCAGCTGAAACTACAAAAGAAGTTCTTGTTGTTGGTGGTGGTGTTGGAGGTATGCTTGCAGCATGGGTATGTGCTGAGAGAGGGCATAAGGTAACTATAGTTGAAAAATCTGAAATGCTTGGTGGTCAAATGCGTTTAGCTGCATATCCTCCAGGTAAAGGAGATATTACTAATTTAGTTCGTAGTTATATTTCAAAGTGCAATCAATATGGTGTAAAAATATACACTAATACAGAAGTTACAGTAGAGTTTATAAAAGAAAAATCACCTGATGCAGTTATTGTAGCTACTGGTGCAACTCCACTTGTACTTCCTATACCAGGAATTAATGAATCAGGATTAATACATGCAGTGGATCTTCTTGATGGAAAAGAATCTTGTGGAAAGAAAGTTCTTGTTGTTGGTGGTGGAATGGTTGGTTGTGAAGTGGCAGCCTTCCTTGGTGAACAAGAACATGATGTTACTGTTATTGAATTAAGAGAACAAGTTGGTGCAGATGTAATTTCTGAACATCGTAAATTCCTTATGGATGATTTTGAAAGTTACAATATACATACTGTTACTGGTGCTAAAGTTGCTAAATTCTATAACGATGGAGTTGACTATTCACTTGCAGATGGAACAGAAGATAATTTAAAAGGCTTCGATTCAGTAGTACTTGCTATGGGTTCTCGTAATTATGACCCATTAAGCGAAGAAGTAAAGAAATTTGTGAATGAAACTTATGTTGTTGGGGATGCAGTAAAGGCTCGTAGAGCATTGGATGCAACAAAAGAAGCTTTTGAAGTAGCATTAAATATATAGTTGAAATTAAATAGATGTTTCTTTGCAAATAATTAAATAGATTATTTGCAAAGAAATTGATGATATTGGGAGGATATAAAATTATGGAAATTTCAGGAAGAACAGGGTTATTCGCATTAATAGGTACACCAGTGGGGCATTCTAAATCACCACTAATGTATAATTATAGTTTTGAAAAATTAGATTTAGATTATAGATACTTAGCTTTTGATATTACTGTGGACAAGGTAAAAGATGCACTTTCAGCTATAAAGACGTTCAACATAAAAGGAGCAAATGTAACAATGCCATGTAAAACTGCTGTTACAGAATATATGGATGAACTTTCTCCAGCAGCTCGTATAATTGGAGCATGTAATACAATTGTAAATGAAAATGGAAAGTTAATTGGACATATAACAGATGGTGTTGGTTATGTTCGTAATTTAAAAGAAAATGGAGTTGAAGTAAAGGGTAAAAAACTTACGATTATGGGTGCTGGTGGTGCGGCAACTGCTATACAAGTACAATGTGCATTAGATGGAGCAAGAGAAATATCTATTTTCAATGCTAAGGATGATTTTTATAAAAGAGCGGAACAAACAATTGAAAATATAAAGAAAGAAGTACCAGAATGTATTGTTAATTTATATGATTTAGCAGATACAGAAAAACTTTATGAAGAAGTATCATCAAGTGATATTTTGACAAATGCAACGCTTATTGGGATGAAACCTCATGATAATGAAACTAATATAAAAGATGTTAGTGTATTAAGAAAAGAGTTAGTTGTAACAGATGTTGTTTATAATCCAAATAAAACAAAAATGATTGAGGATGCTGAAGCTAATGGTTGTAAAGCTATTGGTGGATTAGGAATGTTATTATATCAAGGAGCTGAGGCTTTTAATCTATACACTGGATTGGAAATGCCTGTAGAAGAAATTAAAGAATTATACTTTAAATAGACGAAAAAATAATACTTTAATAATATAGAATATATATGTATCTCAATGTTTTGATATTACCTTACAAAATATTTTGATATTACTTTACAAATTGTCATAGTGGGTTTTGTATCGGTGGTATAGTTAAATGTAAAAGTTTAGCTATTCTTTAAACCCATTATGGGAATGCGTTTATTGTATATAAAAATGTTAAGAAATTAACAAGAATGGGAGAATAACTATGAATAATAAAAAATACTATCCTACTGCCATAGCGTTGTATTTTTCATATTTTTTACTTGGTATTGGAATTTCAATTTTAGGACAATATAAACCAGAATTTGCATCTATGTGGGGAGCTAAGACACTATCAGATGGAACTCTTGATGTGAGTATTGTTTTAGCAGTTATTGCTGCATTAGGGTTAGGTAGACTTATATCATATCCATTTGCAGGCCCTATTTCAGATAAATATGGAAGAAAGGTAAGTGGACTTATAGGTAATTTTCTACATGCAATTTTCTTTATTGGAATTGTATTTTCACCAAATTTTTACATAGCGTATATATTTGCAGTAATTGGAGGTGCAGCAAACTCATTTTTAGATACTTGTGTAACACCTTCTTGTATGGAGATATTTGCTAGTCTAGGAACAATAGCAAATATGTTTACTAAATTCACAATAGCTTTAGCGCAATTTTTACTTCCTTTTATAATTGGATTTGTTGCAGCAAATTCAATATCATTTAAAGTTATTTTTATAGTAACAGCTGTTCTTATTATTGTAGATGCAATTTTAATAGCTATATTGCCATTTCCTCCAGCTAACAATGTTATTGATAATAATGGAAAGGCTGTTAAGTCAGAAAAAATGAAGTTTACACCAACAAGTATAGCTCTTGTTTGTATTGGATTTACATGTACATCTACATTTGTACTATGGCTAAATTGTAATCAAGAATTAGGTAAATTATATGGTATGGCTGACCCTACAAAAATTCAATCTTTTTATTCAATGGGAGTAATCTGTGCAGTATTAATAACTTCTGTGCTTATAAAAAAATATGTTAAGCCAATAAGAATACTTGTTATCTATCCTGTAATAGCTTCAATTATGTTATTAATTGTGTATTTTGTTCAGTCTCCAACTATTTGTATGGTAGGAGGATTTGTAATAGGTTATTCAGCAGCAGGTGGTGTGCTTCAATTGACTACATCGACAGCAAATGAAATGTTTCCAACTAATAAAGGAAAAATAACATCTATAGTTATGATTGCATCTAGTATAGCTAACTATGTTATTTTAAATATAGCTGGATTTATTACAAAATCTGGTGGAGTAAATGGACCAAAATATGTTGTACTATTTAATGTAGCTATAACATTTGTTGGAATTTTACTTGCATTGTTTGTAAACATGAGATATGAAAAAGAAAAAGTACATGATTGTAATATGTAACATTAGTATAATATAATTGTAAGTATTTTTAATTTTAACATGTCTGAAAGAAGAGGTGTGACAATGGAAAATATAGAAAAAATAAGAGAAAAAATAGACTTATATGATGATGAGCTGATTGATTTACTTGAGAAAAGAATGGAATGTATAAAAGGTATTATTGATATTAAAAAGGAAAAAGGTCTTCCCATTTTACAGCCAGACTATGAAAATAAAAAAGAAGTAGCATTAATTGAGAAGCTAAAAGGTCATAAGTTTGAAGATGAAATTATAGATATTTTCAGATATGTAGTAAAAAATAGTAAGAAAATACAGGCTAAAAATTTATTCTCTTACAATATAATGCTTGTTGGATTTATGGGGGTAGGAAAAAGCACTGTATCATCATACTTGAGTCATTTATTAGAAATGGAGCAAGTAGAAACAGATGCATATATAGTTGAGCATCAAGGGATGAGTATTTCTGAAATATTTGAAAAACGAGGAGAAGAATATTTTAGAAATCTTGAAAGCCAAGCATTAATAAATTTACAACAAAGAGAAGGACTAGTTGTTTCCTGTGGGGGAGGAATCGTACTTAGAGATAAAAATGTAGAATATATGAAAAAAAGTGGAAGAGTTGTTTTATTAACAGCAAGTCCAGAAACTATTCTTCAACGTGTTAAACATAGTGATGAAAGACCAATACTTAATAATAATATGAATGTTGAATTTATATCTGATTTGATGAAAAGACGAGAAGAGAAATATATGGCATCAGCAGATATTATTGTAAATACAGATAATAAAACAATAAAAGAAATTTGTGAAGAGCTGGTCGTAAAGTTAACGGAACTTGATAAATAAATTCTAATTTAACAAAACCATTGTTAAGCAATGAAACTTTAATATTTGTACAATTAGTATTACTGGAAATTTTAATTTCTAGTAATATTTTTTTATGTGTAAAAATGTAAATTCATTAAAATAAGTAGTATAATCAATATAAATTATAATAATGTAAAGGAGGATAATTTAGTGGGTAGTATTTTTAAGCAACTACAAAAGATTAAGGATTATGATGGATATAAAGAATCATTTGAAATGAATTATTTATGTATATACGAAAAGATACCTTTAAGAGAACAAGTAGAACTTGCAAATAATTTGGTAGAGAATATTTTAAATATTTATAGAAGTGAATCTAATAAAATTGACCTGTTAGAAGAGTATAGTCATAAGTCTCTAATTTGTTATTTTGAAATTTTTATGAAAAAGATAAACACTCTAATAAAAGAGCGAATAATTGATGAAAAGTGGTTATATCAGCTAACAGAGGATTTAATATATACAAGTGAAAAAGATGAGTATGTAAAACTTGGGCTTGTTTTAAGTGAAAATTATTTAGATGTAGATAATATAAGAGAAATAGTGGATACATTTTCTAAATCTGGAGAATACATATTTTACTTAAGTAATACTATTAGAAAACTTGAGTTTTACAATACATATTTGTTTAATCTATCTAGAATATCTACAGGCTCAATAAAAGTATTTGCCATTGTCAATATGGAAAATCTAGATTCTGAAATAACCTCTTATTTAATTGAAGAAGGATATAAAGATAAAAAATATGAAGGATTACTAATGAACTATATTATTTCTACAGTAGATTTAAGCGAATATCTTGAAAGACGAGATTTAGATAAAGATAAGGTAAACAACTTAGCATATCTTATATGCAATTATTTGTTAAGTGTAGAATTTAAATATATAGGGAATAAAGTGGAATTAGTGAATCAATTTCTTCCAATTGTAGCAAGCTATGGGACTAACTTTGATAGTCTGTATTCTATTTTTTTAATAGCAGTAGGTGTTTTAGAGGATGACAAAGTAAGTTGTGATAAAGTTGAATTTAAGAAAGAAATGAATAATGTTTTACTCAGTGAAAAGTGGAAAAGTATATTCTTTAAAGCATTAAATGAAGCTGATGGAAAAACAGAAGATATGATAAAAATGTCAGAAATCTATGATGTACGTTTATCTTTTGATGATTTATTACCATATTTAAATAAAGATATTCGAGATTTTGAGGTATATTGGCATATATCTAAAAAGGGAAGTGCAAGCTGTAAGTTGAAGTTATTAGATTTTTTTGAAAAAACATTTAAAACAGAAGAGTTAATTGGAAAAATGGAAGATATAGAAAAAAATAAATTAACACAAGAATATTATGATGATATGTTATTTTTCATTGTCCTTAAAGGTAGTAAATCACTGTACCCTAAAGGAAAAAATTTATCTTTAAAAGGACTTTTTGGAAACATAAATGAAGTACGTAAGGAATCTATAAATATTTTGAAGAGGTATAGAGAGAGACTTTCTCTTAAAGAAATGCAAATAGTTAAAGAAGCTTATGAAAAAGAAAAAAATATCAAATTAAAAGATGAGTTAAGACGATTGTTATATGAAAGTAATAATTTAAAAAAAGAATTTGTAAATACTAAAAAGCTGAAGGTAAATGAGCATGGTAAAGACATTTATTTGATTTCAGTAGCTGTTGCTGGCTCAAGGTTTAGAAATAGAGAATATTTAGAAAATGAATTGGAGAAGAGTAAGATATACTATCTAAAAAGAGAGAAAGATAATTTATATGATGAAAATGCTATTAAAATAGTTGGAGAAACTGGGTATGTAATAGGTTATGTTCCAAGAAAAGATAATTATATTTTGAGTAATTTATTAGATGGAGGAAAACTTTTGTATTGTAGAGTAACTGAATACAATTTAGATGAAGATTATATTTACATAAACGTATATTTAAGTTATAAAGACGTGATTGAAACTGTTGAAAATTCACTTAAAATGGTATTAGATAGAAGTAAGGTAAAAGTTATAAACTAAATAATATTATGAATTATATGAAATTTAAACTGTAATCAATCTTCACTTGATGATGGGTTATATAAAATTTTGAAAGTACAATGGATAGAATCTATGTCACAATGTACAATCTTAGATGAGGGCGAATTTAGTGGTTATGTAGGCTTTGACGAGTGTAATGGAAATAGATTTTGGACAAAAGAGGAAATAGAATCCTTGACATTTATACCAGAAATATATAAAAGCAGTTATGTATAATTTGAATTAATGGACTTATGTGATAAACAAGAATACATATGAGCTTTTATTTATAAATCAAAACATATTGAGTATAGCTCCAAACACAGAGATAAATCAATTGTGTTATAAGGTATTTTAGAATAGAGATAAACCATGTGAAGTTTGTCCAATGAATGAACAAAAAAGTGCGTGCCTAATGTGTTGTAATGATATAACTAAGTATAAAAAAATGAATCTAAATCTGAACCTAACTGTTAGTGATGTATTTATAATATAATAGCTATTTTTATTTTAATAAAATATAGCATAAAGAAACCAATTGTTTTGTAAGTAGACTATACAAGCTTACTTGAACCTGTATCTCTACAAAACAATTGGTTTTATTCTATTTTATAATTTTAAATTTAGAAGGAATTTTAACTTCTGATTTTTCTTTTATTTTAGAAGCTTGTTTTTTAACTTTTTCCAATAACTCAGATTCGTTTACAACTAATACCTTTCTTTCTTTCATAAGCCACTTTCCATCACAAATTGTAGAATCTACATTTTCGCTAGTCATAGAATACACTATGTTTCCAATTGGATTATGCATTGGTAAGCAATGAATTGTATCTGGATTAAGAATAATCATATCTGCTTTTTTGCCAACTTCAAGACTGCCAATTTCTTTTTCAAGTAAAGCACATTTTGCGCCATTTATAGTAGCCATTTCTAATATTTGTTCAGCTGGAATAACTGTTGGATTTAAAGTTCTTCCTTTATGTATTAATGAAGTTAAATACATATCTCTCATTAAATCCATTCTATTATTTGAAGGAGCCCCATCAGTACCAATTGAGACTGGAATTCCTTTTTCTAGCATTTCAGGAATTGATGCAAAACCTAGTACTACTTTCATAGCTGCACCAGGGTTATGAGAAACTTTTACATCATGTAATCTGAATAAATCAATTTCTTTATGCGTAAGCCAAACTGTATGAGCAGCTAAAAGGTTTGGCCCCAAAACACCTAACTTATCAAGATATTCAACTGTTCCAACTCCAGTATTTTGTTTTACAAATGAAATTTCATCAGCTATTTCAGCTACATGCATATGTATACCTGTGTTGTATTTGTCAGCTAATTGTTTAGTTCTAACAAGTAAATCCTCAGTTGTATTAAAAATAGTTCTTAAAGCAAACCATATTTTAATTCTTTCATTAGATGTATTATTAAACTTATGGTATAAATCTAATTGAGTGTTGATTTCTTCATCAGTAGTTTTTTGCCATGCTTCAGGAAGACCATCTCCTGTATCCATAACTGATTTAGCTAGACATGCTCTAATTCCAGTTTTATCAACAGCTTCAACCATAGCATCGACATATTGACCACCAGACTCTAAAAATGTAGTGACACCAGATTTTATTAGTTCTACACAACATGCAGTAGATGAGATTAAAGAATCTTCGTAATTAAAGCTACTTTCATATGGCCAGATTCTTTCTCTAAGCCATGTTAAAAGAACAACATCATCAGAAAGACCACGACCTAATTGTTGAGATAAGTGAACGTGTGTATTGACTAATCCTGGCATTAATATTTTTCCATTAGCATCGTATATTTCAGCATCTTTATCTACAATATTATTATCAAATTTCCCAACTTTTTTTATAATATTGTCTTCAATAAGTATACTTCCATTCTCATATACTTCTCTATCTGTATTCATAGTGATTAGATATGCATTTTTTATAAGTAATTGTGACATAAATATCATCCCTTTTCTATGTATTTTTCTATCTATATATTATGATAATAAATTTTATATATAAAGTTAATAGCAAAATCAATTTAGATATAAAATTGATTTTGCTATTTTTAAATTAAAAATAAATAAGCTTTTAATATATCAAAATTAAAATACTAACTTAGTACTAAGTTTACAACTGCAAGTATACCTATAACCCAAAGTGTTATACTAATCTTATCAGTTTCTTTAGCTACAACATGCATTATTATATATGAAATAAATCCAAAACACAAACCAATACTTATACTATAAGTTAGAGGCATCAATAAAACTGTAACAAAAGCAGGGACTGCTATTTTACTATCAGCAAAATCGATTTGTTTTATACTTTCAAACATAAATACACCAACCATGACAAGTGCAGGTGCTGCAGCATAAGTAGGAACTATACCAAGTAATGGTGTAAATATAAGTGTAGCTAAGAATAATGCCGCTGTTACTACAGAAGCAAGTCCAGTTCTTGCACCTGCTGCTATACCAGAAGCCGATTCTCCAAATGTTGTAACTGTACTAGTTCCTAAAAACGAACCTATTAAAGTAGAAGAAACATCTGCATATAACATTTTTCCAAGGTCCTTTATTTCTCCATTTTCATCTTCAAGACCCATCTGTTTGCAACAAGTGATAAGGAATGCTAACGAATCAAACATGTCTATAAACATGAAAGAGAAGATAGGTCCAATTAATGAGAATTTTAACGCTCCTATAATATCTAATTTAAAAGCAATTGGTGCTATACTTGGTGGTGTTGAGATTATTGCTGTTGGTAATTCTACAAATCCACATATAATAGATATTACTGTTGCGACTACTATACTTATTAATATTCCACCTTTAATTTTTTTGTATTCTAATATTGCCATTAAGATAAGTGCAAAAAGAGCTATTAAAACTGTTGGTGTAAAATCTGCAAGTGAAACTATTGTATCTGGGTTTGCAATTATAACCCCCATGTTTTTTAAACCAACAAAAGCAAGGAAAAGACCTATACCTGCTGAAGATGCTACTGCTAATTCTCGAGGAATTGCATCAGCAATTGTCTTTCGTAAACCTGTTACTGCGAGTGTGAAGAATACACATCCAGATAAGAATACAACTCCAAGACCTGTTTGCCATGGAATTCCTGCTCCTATAACCAATGAATATGTGAAGAATGCATTTAGACCCATACCAGGTGCTAGTGCAAATGGTGCATTTCCTAAAATTGCAAATATCAGTGTACCAATGGCTGTAGCTAATATAGTAACTGTTATAAGTGCTGCTTTATCCATGCCAGCTTCAGATAATATTGCTGGATTTACGAAAACTATGTATGCCATTGTTAAGAATGTAGTAACCCCACCTATTACTTCTGTCTTAAGGTTAGAGCCACGTTCGCTGAATTTAAACATCTTGTCTAAAAAGCTTAATGATGAATTATTTCCATCTGGTTGTACATTATTAGTGTTTGGTACCATTTTTACCTCCAAAAAACTTTAAAATATAAACAAAAAAATATATATTCATATAGATAGAATAGAATATATATTAAAGTTAACATTCTATTCATAGAAAACTCATTTAAGGTGAGTTTGTAGAGACTATTAGACCATATTACTAATATTATATGAACATTTTCTATTTGTTTTTCTGTTGTATTATATCGTAATATTGTATTATTTACAATAAATTTAAAGAAATTATTCGTTTTTTTTGTCGATTTTATAAAAAACCGAGGTCATTTTTTATGAAGAATAATTATTTCTAAAGATAAATGTTACAGAAGTATAATAAATGTTATACTTCTGTAACACTTATGCTATTAATGGAAATTCATTATAAATAAGTTTGTGATATAATTATAAATGTACTGAATACAAGAATATTTCGTAAAAACTTTTTAATATATTGAAAGTACATATAATAGCTTAATATAATAATAAAAACGAGTTTAAAAATAATATAATTTATAGTGGAGGAGAAAATGACTAAGATTATTAAAGTACAAAAGCCTAAATTTACAGGGGAATTAGAAAATGTTGAAAATATTGAAGTTATATTAGATGATATATTCAATGATGAAAAAATATTTAATAAAACTATAGAAAATGAGGTTATAAGTGATTTAGATATTACAGGAGCAAGTTTTGAATCTTGTATATTTAGAAATGTATCCTTTGAAAATTGTAATTTAAAAAAGATTGACTTATTTGATGTAGTATTTGAAAACTGTAATTTATCCAATACGTCTTTCTATGGAGGAAGTATATACAGAGTTGAATTTAAAGACAGCAAATTAATAGGAGTTAGATTGGATGATTGTATACTTAAAAACGTATTGTTTAAGGATGTTTTAGGTAGATATTCTAACTTCTCGTTTTCTAAGTTCAAGATAGTTTCTATTTTAGATTCAAATTTTGAAAGTTCTGTGTTTCAGGAAGTAAAAAATGAAAATTTAGTATTCGAGTATACAAATTTAAAAAAATCGAATTTTAATGGAACTAAACTTTCTGGAGTAGATTTTACAACTAATAATATTGAAGGTATTGAAGTAGGAATAAATGATATTAGGGGAGCTTGTTTTGATGTGTCGCAAGCAATTGATTTAACAAAACTGATGGGAATTATCATAAAATGAAAATTATATGCAAATATTAAATTGGGAAAACGTTAACAATATGAGAATTTTTACCAGATTGACATTTTTATGAAAATAAAGTAAGATTATCTTAATATTCAAAATATTTTCAAAGGGGGTAGTTTGGTGTGAGTAAGCAGATGAGAGATATTTTTATAGTTGGTTTTGCTTTGTTCTCTATGTTCTTTGGCGCAGGAAATCTTATGTTCCCTCCATTTTTAGGAATGGAATCCGGTAAAGACTGGTTAATTCCTCTTGTTGGCTTTGTTGTTGCAGATGCTGGTATAGCAATGCTTGTTATCATAGCAACAGCAAGATGTAAAGGAAGCATGGATGATGTACTTAGAAGAGCAGGTAAAGGATTAGCAAGAGTAATGAGTGTAGCTGCTCTAGCATGTTTAGCACTTCTTGTTATACCAAGAACTTGTGCAACAACATATGAAATGGGTATTATACCTATATTTGGAGACCATGGAACAGTAGCTAAAGCAGTATTTTCAGTAATATTCTTTGGTTTGACTTTAGCATTTACGATTAGGTCTTCTAAAGTTATAGACATAATAGGTAAATATTTAACTCCAGCGTTATTATTAGTATTATTTGTTCTAATTGTAAAAGGGATAATATCTCCAGCAGGACCTATGAGTCCAGAACATATGATAGATAAAAATCTATTTGGTGAAGGTATATCACAAGGTTATCAAACAATGGATGCTCTAGGTGCAGCGTCTATGGCTACTATAATGTTAATGTCTATAGTGGCTAAAGGATATACATCAGATAAAGACCAAATAGGTATGACTATTAAAGCTGGTTTTGTAGCCTGTGTATTCCTGGCATTAGTATATGGTGGTCTTACTTATCTAGGAGCAACAGCTTCAACTTTATATGATACTAGCATACCTCAAGCATCTTTATTGGTTGAGATAACTAGTATACTATTATATGGTCAAGTAGGAAAGATAATTTTAGGTGTAATTGTAGCACTTGCCTGTTTAACTACTTCTACAGGTCTAACAGCATCAATTTCAACTTATTTTGAAGGAATAAGTAAAGCAACTTATAAACAACTAGTTATCGGTATATGTGTGGCTAGTATGCTTATATCTAATTTAGGTGTTGATGCTATAATAGCTATATCAGTTCCAATTCTACAAACTATATATCCTGTTTTATTGGCAATAGTTATCATGGAATTAGCTGGTAAGCATATAAAAAATGATAATGCATTTAAGGGTGCAGCATATGTTACATTACTAGTTAGTGTATTATCAGCTGTAAATGGAATGACAGGAGCTGTTCCATTTATACAAAGTTTACCACTTGCAGGTTTGGGCTTTAACTGGGTAATACCAGCTATATTGGGTGGAATAGTTGGTAACTTCATAAAAAGCAAAAAACAAATAGCATAATAATTTATAGTTAATTTAATTTTATAATATATAATTTTTTTAGTACTATGGGTAGATTTAATCAAAATCTAATCTACCCATAGTACTTTTTAGATTGGATTATAATAGTTAGCATATAATTTTTTTATAATATAATTTTTCTTTGAAGTATGATAAAATTAGTAATAGTGATAAGAAAGTACAAATTTAGGAGGTTTTAACTAATGCTTAAAAAAATAACAGCACTTATGCTATCTATATGTTTAATTATTGGGATTACAGGGTGTAGTTTAGTTACAGGCAAAAATGATAAAGAGAAAATCATTGATGATTTCAAAGTTGCAGTAGTAACTCAGCCATTATCTGAAAATAAAGTACAATACAGTATAGTAGAAGATTTAGCAAAAGAGTATAAGGAAGCTAATGAAACTGATAAAGAAAAAGATGGTGAAGCTAGAGTTGAGCGAACTATAAAACATGTTGTGTTGCCAGAAAACTTTACTTCTAATATAGATAAGTCTATAAATGAAATAGTAAAATTGACTGATGATAAAGAAATTCAGGCGATTGTAGTATCAACGGACCAAGCAGGTCTTTTACCAGCATTACAAAAGGTAAAAGAAAAGCGTCCAGAAATAATAACTATCTCAGCTCCTATGGGAGAGGACAAAAACCAATTGAGTCAATATGTAGATGTAAATCTAGGCGTTGACACAGAGGAAAGAGGAAAGTTATTAGTTGAACGTTCAAAGGAACTGGGAGCAAAAGCTTTTATTCATTATGCATCTAAGGATGATTTGAAAGATGCCAATATAGCCAAAAGACTGGAAAAAATTAAAGAGACTTGTAGAAGTTTAGGAATGCAATTTGTACAAGTTGATACACCAAATGTAAATACAGAAGAAGATAAGGGCAAAATGAAGCAATTTTTAAATGAAGATATAGACAAACAGGTTAAGAAGTATGGAAAAGATATAAATGTATTTGGTGTAAATGAGTATATGGATGAAGTTATATTAACTAAAGCTTTAGAGTTAAAATATATAGTTGCAGAGCAAAGTAATCCATCACCAACAGATACATATCCTAGCGTTATGGGATTTAAAATAGCTAAAAAAGATGCTCAAAATTATGACAAGATAAATGATATGATAAGTGAAAAGGCTAAAGCTGCTGGCATGTCAAATAGACTTGGTGGATATCCTATGCCAATGGACGCTTTTATACCATCATTAGCGACTTATCTTGCGACTGAGATGGTACTTCAAGATTTAACACAGGAAGATGTATGTGACCCAGACTATTTAGAGGCGTTTGCAGAATTAAAATTTGGGATTGGTTCAGAGTTTGTACCTTTAACAGATACACTTTATAATTATCAATCAGTAATATTAAATCAATTAATATACTAATATTAAAAGCTATGAAACTAATAATAAAAATTATTACTTCATAGCTTTTTTGCTGAAGGTATCTTTTATTATTTTATAATAAGTTATAGTAAAATAAAATTTATGATTATAAATATAAATTTTGAGGTAGTAAATTTGAATTAATATAAAACTAAAATATATTATTTTCTATAATTTTTATACCTTTTTCGGTGATAGAGCTACCTTTTCTTCCTTTACCAGGAGTTAAATATTCATTAGATGTCAAATATTCTAGCATACTTCTTACTTCATATTCTGTGACATTATGCTCCATAAATTTCATGAGTTTTGCTCTTCCCATTGGCTTTATATATAACGATTTTAGGATAGAAACACATATATTTTTATCATATTGATTTAAATCATGAAATATAGAGGTATTTCCTAACATATGATGATTATTTAATTTTGAAGATATATTTTGTGGCAAGTCATTTATCGTAAGTTGATTAGAACCCATATAAGCCATATATTCAATACAATTTCTCAATTCTCTGATATTGCCCATCCAAGTATAAGAATTTAAAGCTTTTAATAGATTTTTATCGAGTTTAATATTTTTATATGGAAGTTCTTTTAAAAACGATTCTAAAAGAAATGGTATATCTTCTAATCTATTTCTAAGAGGAGGCAAATCTAATGTGAACATACTTATCCTGTAAAACAAATCCATTCTAAATTTATTTTCTAAAATTAATTTTTCTAGGTTTTTGTTTGTAGCAGCTAGTATTCTTACATCAATTGGAATAATATTTGTACCACCAATTTTTCTAATTTCCTTTTCTTGTAAAACTCTTAAGAGTTTTACTTGTAAATCATGTGGCATATCTCCTATCTCATCTAAAAATATGGTTCCAGTATGAGCTAATTCAAATAATCCTTTCTTTCCACCCTTTTTTGCTCCAGTAAAAGAACCATCTTCATATCCAAACAGTTCACTTTCAAGCAACTCACTTGGAAGTGAAGCACAATTTATTGCTACAAAAGGTTTATTTTTTCTAGGAGAATGGTTGTGTATTGATTGAGTAAAAGCTTCTTTACCAGTACCTGTTTCACCAGTTATTAGAATAGGGTTATCTGTAAGAGCCATTTTTTTTGCTTTTTTGATACAGTCTTTTATAACAGTGCTATTTCCAATTATATTATTGAACTTATACTTGGCTATATAACCTCTTTTAACAGAGTCACTTCTTATTTTTTGTTCTAGTATTTCTATCTTGCTTACATCTTTTAATGTAATTAAGCAACCTTCTATATTTTTATAAAGATAAAATGGTTTTTTTGATAGTATAAATTTTTTGTCTATTTCATCTATGTATATAATCATATTATCTATGTTTAGATTTTGAGTGATTTTATCCAAAAAACTCTTTGGTAAATATTCCATTAAAGAAGGTGATTTTATGAGCTTTTCATCTAATTCCAACATGCTTAGTAAAGATTTATTTACAAATGTAACCTTGTTGAATGTATTGAAAAATATTAACCCATCTCCAATTTCGTCAATAGTCATATAGAGTATAGTTTTTAATTTAGATATATTATCTAATGATGTATTTAAAAAATCATGACTAAGTATTTCCTTAGATAGCTTGTATAGTTTTTCTATAAACTTCTCGTTTTTTAGCTTTAATACTACTAGTAACGACATATATGTATCTAATGAAATTTTTCTCCAACCTAAGTCAACGATATTTTTTATGTATTTTGGTATAAATCTAGTCTGACCTGGTGTTATAGCTGTATCTAAATCATATATTTCTTCACAGTTTGGGTATGTTGGTACAAAATCGATATGATTTATTCCTATTTTATATAAATAAGTAGCCATTTCAAACGCTGAAGTTTTATTGGTAGTCATAAGTAATGATTTTGTACCTGGAGGTAGTTTCATCATTTTCTCATATCCAAGCTTTGAAAGTGCCTTTGTTCCATGGATAATTTCAATATCTTCCTTGAAATGCTTTATTAAAAAATTACTAGTTAAAGGTGATAGAGAAAGAACTACATCACCCTCTAAATTCTCTCTTATACCATCAAGTATGTTTTGAGTTTCTATACTTATTTCATCTCCAAAAAAGCTTATTAACTCTTCTTTGTAGTGGTCAGCATTTAATTTATCATATGTTATAAGGATTAATTTTTTTCTGTCCATTTTATTTCTCCTAACTAAGGTAATATTTAGTTTGCTTTTTTAAGAGCAGAACAAGTTATATTATACAACAAATAACATGATAAATTTATACATTTAGCTAAATAATAGGATTTTATAGGTTTTTATCCTATAAAATCCTATTTATAAAATTAGTTTGAAAAATTATATAGAAAAATATTTATAATATAAAGATTTTTCTACTGCATGACAATAAAAGATGTATAAATATAAGTTTAAAAAGTTAGCAATTGCAAGCAATTTATATGATGTAAAAAATTAACAATAAAAAAACAAATGAAAAAATATTATTATTAAAGTATTGGCATGGGTTTTGCTTAATGAAAAGGTGTACTAATAAAATTTATTTAAGCAGGAGGGAGAATTTATATGAGCAAGTTAGAATCAACAACAGAAAAAATAGAAGTTAAATGGTATGGGTATGTAGCATTAATATTAGGAGCATTATTCTTTTCAGGAATATTTAAAGATGCACCTGGAGCATTAAAAGTACTAGATTTTAATAATGTATTAGGAAACTTTGGTTCACTGGGGACAGTTAATGATGGTGTAGGTATATTAGCTGCAAACTTCAGAGGGGATGGAGGGACTGGTCCTCGTGATGGATGGCTATATGCATTAACTTTAATACCATCAGTTATGTTTGCACTTGGAATAGTCAGAGTTATAGACCACTTAGATGGTATGAAAGCAGCGCAAAAACTTCTTAGTCCACTATTAAAACCATTACTAGGATTACCTGGATTTGCAGGATTAACTTTAATAGCTAGTTTACAATCTACAGACGCTGCTGCATCTATGACTAAGGAACTTAAAGATGATGGGTATATAGATGAAAAGCAAAAAGCTGTTTTCTGTGCATTTCAGTTTTCTGGAGCATCTGCAATCACAAATTTCTTTGCTTCAGGAGCAGCATTGTTTCCATTTATAGGCGATGTTCCAATATTTATACCACTTGCCTTAATCTTAATTATGAAATTTGTTGGAGCAAACTTACTTAGATTATACTTAAATAAATTCGAAAAGGAGGAAGCTTAATATGAGTGATATAGCAAAAAAAGAGGTGAAAGTTAAAAAAGGAAATGTGATAGATGCATTTATTGGTGGAGCTAGAAACGGGTTTCAAATAAGCACAAATTCAATGGCTCCAAATGTTATATTTGGTTTTGCTATAATTTCTATATTCAATTTAACTGGTCTTTTGGATATAATAGGAACAATTTTCACACCTGTAATGAGCATATTTGGACTTCCAGGTGTTGCAGCAACTGCAATAATGACAATATTTATATCAATGGGAGGAGCTTCTGGGGTAATAGCTGGCTTGTTTACAGCAGGTCAAATAAATCAAGCACATGTTGCAATACTTTTACCAATGTTATTACTTTCAGGAGCTCAGATACAGTTTATGGGTAGGTTGTTAGGAACAGCCGAATTAAAAACTAAATACTATCCACATATGTTTATAATAGCAACTTTAAATGGATGTATTGCAATGCTTATAATGAATTATTTTGTAGTATAGACAACATATGGAAAAGAGTAATATAAGGTAAAAATTAAAATTTATGGAGGTATTATATTATGGAAAATAATAAAAGTTATATTGACTATGTACATAAGGTGTATGATTATTTACATACAATTCCAGAAAAAGGATTTGAAGAATACAAGACATCTACATTTATTTTAGAAGAACTTAAAAAAATGGGATTTGAAAATATAGATGAAGGTGTTGCAGGAACTGGCATTATAGTAACAATAGACTCAAAAAAAGAAGGGCCCGTATTTGCGATAAGAGCAGATATAGATGCATTAGAATTTATAATAGATGGAGAAAAGAAAATGATACATGCTTGTGGTCATGATGGTCACACTTCCATGCTTCTAACAGCTGCAAGTTTAATAAAAGAGAGGGACTTAGTAAAAAAAGGAAAACTTAAAATAATTTTTCAACCAGGTGAAGAAAAACTTTATGGAGCATTAAGAGTAATAGATTCTGGTTTATTAGATGATGTTGAAGAGATGGTAGGTATGCATTTAAGACCTGGGCAAGATTGTAGATTAGGAAAGGCCATACCTGCAATGTATCATTGTGCCAGTTGCATAATGGAATTTACTATTAAAGGTATTACTTGTCATGGTTCTAAGCCGCACTTAGGTGTAAATGCAGTAGATGCTGTATGTTTAGCAGTAAATGCAATAAATGCAATAAGAGTAAATCCAGCTGTTCCAAATTCTATTAAAGTTACAAATATATCAGTTAAAGGTGAAACATATAATAATATACCAGATGAAGCTTTTATGGCTTTAGATATAAGAGCAGAGAGTAATGAAATAATAGAAGAATTAAAAGAAAAAGCTATTCATGCTATAAAAACCGCTGCAAGTTCTATAAACGCAGAGGCTATATTGCTTTCAAAAGATGGAGTTCCAGCAGCAGAGTTTGATGAAGGTCTTGTAAGTTTAGCTGAAGAGACTATTAAAGATGTACTTGGTGAAGATGCATCTATAGGTGTATTTAAAAACTCTGGTGGAGAAGATTTTCACTATTATACTCAAAAACTAAAATGTAAGACTACATATATTGGACTAGGTGCTGATGCTACACCAGGATTCCACAATCCTAATGTGACGTTTGATACTAAGGCTTTAGAATATGGAGTTGATATCTGGTGCAGACTAGTTGAAAAGAGATTAGGATAAGATTTTAAATTAATTGATTTATATTTAAAATTTTTTAAACTTATGAAAAGAGGTTTTTTATGTTAGTTGTAATATTATTGACGTAAATAGTCTCTTTTTATTTTGTTGTAATGAAGTTATTTTTACAATATCGAAAAAATCTATTGTAGGAAAAATAGATATATTTTAAATCTATTAAACCAAAAAGTATTATTATTATAGTGTGTAGAGTGGTAAAATGTCATTAGATTACAAGTAGTGACAAATTTAATATTTATAGAATTTATATTTTTAGGAGGCTTAAATGAGTAAATATAATTTTGATAGAGTTGTAGACAGAGTAGGAACAGACTGTGTAAAGTGGGATTTCAGAACTAATTGTTCACCAAAAGCACAAAAAGATGGTTTACCTTTTTGGATTGCTGATATGGATTTTGAATGTGCAGAACCAATAATAGAAGCATTACATAAAAAAATCGACCACAAAATATTTGGATATAGTTCTAATAATAGTGACGAATACTTTGATGCAGTTTGTGGATGGTATAAAAGAAGATTTAACTGGGAAGTAAATAGAGAAGATATTGTTTTTAGCCCTGGAGTTGTACCTGCTGTAGCTATTTTAGTAAGAATATTAACAAACTCTGGAGAAGGAGTAATAATTCAAAAACCAGTATATTATCCATTTGAAGCAAAGATAAAAAGCAATAATAGGGAAGTTGTAAATAATTCTCTAATATATGAAAATGGAACTTATAGAATGGATTACACTGATTTAGAAGAAAAAGCTAAGTGTGGCAATAATAAAGTACTTATTCTTTGTAGCCCTCACAATCCTGTTGGTAGAGTATGGAGAGAAGAAGAATTAAAAAAAGTCGTAGAAATATGCAAAAAATATGACTTGTGGATAATAGCAGATGAAATACACTCTGACTTAATTCGAAAAGGATTTAAACATATTCCTTTACAATCATTATGCCCAGAATATAAAGAGAAAATAGTCACATGTATAGCTCCAAGTAAGACATTCAATTTAGCTGGAATGCAATTATCCAATATAATAGTGAATAATAAAGAGTTAAAGAAGAAGTATCAAGATGAAGTTACAGCTGTTGGAGTTGGTACTTCACCAAATCCTTTTGCTATTGTAGCTACTATTGCAGCATATAATGAAAGTGAAGACTGGCTTGATGAATTAAATGAATATCTAGATAATAATATAAAATTTATTGATGAATACTTAAAAGAATACTTACCAAAAGTTAAACTTGTTTATCCAGAAGGGACATATCTAGCTTGGCTAGACTTTACTGCTTATGGATTAAATGAAGTAGAACTTGAAGATTTAATGTTTAAAAAAGCCAATGTATTATTTGATGAAGGTTATATATTTGGAAAAGAAGGTATTGGGTTTGAAAGAATAAATGTAGCATGCCCACAATCTCTATTAAAAGAATGTATGGATAGATTAAAAACTACATTTGAAAACTTATAAAACATGGGGAAAAATGTATAAAGTATATAAAAAATAAAAAATAATAAACTTGACAAAATTTAACTAATCACTTATCATACTATTATGAATAAATAGAAAACACAAAAGTTAACTTTTATTAAAGTAAAAATAAAACTTTAAAGACGTTGAAAGGAAGAGTAGGTATAGAATGTAATTAAAGCGAGTTGGTGATGGTGTGAGACCAATATGAAGTCTATAGTGAAGAACATCCTGGAGTTGCTAACTGAAATTTTAAAAGAGTAGGCTTAGTCGGAACCAAACCGTTATCATATTGGGATGTATCGAGTAATATCTGTACATTATGAGCTGGGTTTGAATCTATTTCAAACTAATCAGGGTGGTACCGCGGAAAAGCAACCTTTCGTCCCTTTTTATAGGGATGAGAGGTTTTTTTAATGGAAAAATATATAGAATATAGGGAGTGAATAGTATGAGTACAATAATACCAAAAGATTATAAAAGCAGTCTAAATGTAATTGATACACAAGTAGCCATAAAAAAATTAAAAGATTTCTTTGAAATGAGATTGAGTAATGAGTTAAATTTAATAAGAGTTTCTTCACCACTATTTGTATTGCCTGAAACAGGTGCAAATGATAATTTAAATGGAGAAAAAGCAGTAAGCTTTGATATACCATTTATGGATAAAAATGCAGAAATTGTTCAATCACTTGCAAAATGGAAGAGATTAGCTCTTAAAAAATATGGTTTTGCAGTTGGAAGTGGTTTATATACAGATATGAATGCAATAAGAAAAAATGAAGAATTGGACAATATACATTCTTTATATGTAGACCAATGGGACTGGGAATTAGTTATAGAAAAAAGTAGCAGAAATGAAAAAACTTTAGAAGACGTTGTAAAAAGATTATATGGAGTATTTAAAGATACTGAAATATTTGTGTGTAGTATGTATGAAGGTATAAAAGAAATTTTACCAGAAGAAATAACATTTATAACATCACAGGAATTAGAAGATATGTATCCAGAGTTATCGCCAAAAGATAGAGAAGATAAAATTGTAAAAGATAAAAAAGCTGTATTTATAACACAAATAGGAAAGACATTAGTATCAGGAGAAAAACATGATGGAAGAAGCCCTGATTATGATGATTGGGAATTAAATGGAGATATACTATTTTATAACCCTGTTCTAGATTCTGCATTAGAATTATCATCAATGGGAATTAGAGTTGATGAAGAATCACTAGATAGACAGTTAAAGCTTGCTGGATGTGAAGATAGAAAAGAATTTGATTATCATAAAATGCTTTTAAATGGTGAGCTTCCATATACAATTGGTGGAGGAATTGGTCAATCAAGAATCTGTATGTATTTCTTGCAAAAGGCACATATAGGGGAAGTACAAGTTGGAGTATGGCCACAAGATATGATTGAAAATTTTAGAAATGCAGGAATTGAATTGTTATAATTAAAAATAAATTAATATTATTGTAAAAATTATAAACAATTTAAAATACTTAAGTTATTATATAACTGTCCATATGTAATCAATACAATTTAAGTATAAACTAATTAATAAAATTTATATCTAAAATATTCATCAAATTAATTATATCGGTTATAATGTAGAGTAACCTATGATTATAAGAGGTGATAAATATGGAACTTTTAAAAAGAGTTATTGATATAATTTTAGATACTTTAAAAAAAATTTTAGTAAGATTTAAAAATGCTAAGTTTGGATTACTTTTTATATTTGATTTACTTAAACTACCAGATTTTATGACAGATAAAAGAATAAATATAATTGATAAGGTCAAAGTAGTTTCTGTATTAGTTTTTACTGTATCCTACTTTGTATCTGGTATTGATATAATACCTGAAATGCTCGCTGGAGCATTTGGATTTATAGATGATGCTATAGTATTAATTTGGAGTATCGGTATTGTGAATGAAGAAATTAATAAATACAGAATCATTGCAAAACAGGATAAACATTCAAATATAATTGAAAATGTAGAATTTTCTATAAAAGATGAAGAAGAATAACATTTTATAAGTGTTATGCTTAGATATTATACAATATTAAGTGCTGCTAGATAGTAGTAAAATACTGCTTTTTACTACTGTCTAGTAATAAATATTTGACTGACATCTAACTGACAAATAAAAAAATATATGATTAACTGACATCTTACTGACATAGAACTGACGATTATTTAAATAAGATTTTACTTAAATTATCAGAAGCTTCTTTGTCCATTTCTTCTAAAACATGAGAGTATTTATTCATAGTTATTTTTATATCTGTATGACCTAATCGTTCTGAAATAGTTTTTATGTTAGTGCCAGATAATAACAGCAAAGTTGCATTTGTATGTCTAAGTTCATGCAATTTTATATACCTAAGATTGTTGTTCTCTAATAATCTTTTAAAAGGTTTAAAAAACATTTGTTGTGTCCAAGGTTTAAATTTTGAATTTAGACATACTAAATCTAATTCATTTTTTAGTATCCCTTGTAATTTTAATTTACTTTGTCTTAACTTTTCATCTTTTAACAAAATTATTAACTCAGTTGGTGCTGTCAATCTTCTTTTAGATTTATCTGTTTTAGGTGATTTAAAAGTTACTTTTCCATCAACATGAATCATTGTTTGTTTTACATTTATAATACTTTTATTAAGTTCAACATCACACCATCTAATTCCTACAGCTTCACCGAAGCGTAGACCAAGTCCTAACATTAAATAGATAGGTATAGCTAAATCAGTATCAAGACACCTTTCTAACAGTATCTGAGCCTCCTCTTTGGTATAAAAATTAGTTGTAGATGCATTTTCTTTATTTGGAGTTATTACAAACTTAGAAACATCTTCTTGTATTTCTCTAAGTCGATAAGCTTCATGCAATAAAGCATTTAAAAAACTAATCGAATTTTTTGCGGAATTCAAAGAATATTTTTTATATATTTTATTGACATATGTTTGTAAAAGGTTTGGACTAATATCAATTAATTTTATATCTTCAAAAAAAGGTTGGATGTGATTTCTAATTATACTTTTTCTGTTTCTTAAAGTATATGGAGAAAAGTCATCCTTTTTTTCCTCTATGTATCTATAGCATCTGTCTACAAGCGTTACAGTGTTTGGAGCAACAAACTTATTATTGTTTATAGTAGATTTTATTTCAATTAAATGTTTTTCAGCATCCTTTTTCTTTTCATAACTTCCATAACTTTTTTGTTTCTTTTTCCCAGTTTCTTCTTCCACATACTCCACATATACATGAAATTTTTCTCCTCTTTTTCTTATAAAAGCTGATTTGATATTCATATGTACACTCCCTTTATAAGTTTTATATAAAAGAGCAGTCGAACTGCTCTAATTATATCTAATGAATATTAAGATGATTTTTTAAAGCTTCTTGAAGTATCTGAGAAAAATTAACCTTATTTTTTTCAGCTTCTCTATTAAGCCATTGTGGGATAGTGAGAGTTTTTTTAACAGAATAATTCTCTATAGCTTTTCTGTGAATAGGCATATATATCTCTATTAAAGTAGGTATTTGATTTTTCTCTAAGTTTAATTTATCTATAGTCGTTGGATTAGGTATTATGTCATCATCTTCTTCCATGCCATACAGATGTAGCCCTAATGCTTCCTTTGCCATCTTCAAGGCTTCTTCTGTTGTATCTCCACATGTAAGGCAACCTGGCAAATCAGGAAATTCTACAGAAATACTATCGCTATCATAGCTTAGTATAGCAGGATATAAATATATATCTTTTTTCATTTTATCAACTCCTTACAGTTATATTATAAAACGTGCTTATATACGTGTAAATAAGAAGAATAAACTAAAATAGAAATTTAAATGTAATATATAGGTAAAATATGTAAGAATTATATGTTATAATATTTTTAGCAAGGAAAATAAAATTGAAAAGCTAAGGGTGATTTTCTCATATAAACGCCAAATTCCAATATAGGAAGGAGGTGAATTTATATGTTAATTAACTTTTTATTGAGTATAGTAGCTGGAATTGTGTCAGCTTACATTTACGAGAAAATAAAAAATCACCCAAACGCCAATAAGGGTGATTTAAAGAAATAACTTTTAAATTCTAATCAATTAGAGAAATTCACCTTTTACAAAGTAAATTTTATCTCCTTGCTATTATTATATCACAAATTTGTACAGATATTCAAAAATAATATTTTATTAAATTATAATTGTTTGAATATATTTAAGCTAATTTATTATTTAATTCTTGTATTTTTAACGTTTGTCTATATTCTTGTGCTTCTGCTAATTTTGTATATTCTACAGTCTTATCGAAATTTTTCTCAACTTCTGACCTTATTTCATCAAGAGTAACTTCGAAGAATTCTTTTCTATTATTTACCTTATTAACTCTTTTATTATCAAAAGCTTTATGTAAAGCTGACTCTAATTTAGGCGCATCTTCACTAAATATAGTTGCATGTATATCATATTTGAAAGGAACTGATGCACTACTTAATTCATTTATTCTCTCAGTTGGGTCTAATCTTCTAGTTACTCCTATTTTATATATATTTTCTCCAAAACTACCAATATTGGAGATTATGTATACATGTCCTGCTCTTGTATTTTGTTCTCTATTTAATACATCATCTAAATCTTTTGATAGTAAAGCTAGTTTTTCTTCTATAGAATTGATTTTTTGTTCCCATTCTAATTTGTCGTTTTCATCTTCTGGTATAGTTGATTTTAGTCTAAGTAATTCATTCTTAAATTGTAATTCTTCTTTTTTTAGTTTTCTTTTTTGATTTTCTATTTCTTTTTGAACAAGAGCTTCTTCTTTCATTTGTTCTCTCAAAGCTCTTTGTTCTTCTTTTTCTTCTTCTTTCATTTGAAGGTATTCATAATATAAATAAAGCTCATCTATTTTCAAATTAAGATAGTTTTCTTTTATAGAAACTTTATTTGAAGTATTTAATTTATTTGTATCAGTAAATGCTTTTCGTATTCTTTTTTCTACAGCATCAATATTTTTAAAACTAACTTTTGACATAGCAATGTCACACTCACTATTGAAGAGCTTAAGAGCTGTTTTAATATTTTGATTAGTCATAGTTCTACCTTTTTGAACGCTTCCATCAACAGTCCAAGAATCAGAATATTTTACACCTGTTTTATTTCTTATTAATAGTTTTTGCATTTCTCTTATTTCTTTTAATTTTTCCATATACTCGTCAGAATTCTCAAAATCATATTTTGGATTATATAATCCGAATGATTGAAGTAGAACTTCATCTTCAGTCTGTATTAATTCCTCTGATAGCCTTTTTAGCGCTTCTTTTTTATTTTTTAAAGTTTCATTTATATCTCTAAGTTCTTCCCTCTCATCTTTTAATTCTTCTAAATGAGAGTTTAAAGTATTAATATTATCCTTAAGTATATTTTTATCCTTTATAAGATTATCAAGTCTTTCTTTTTCTATTTTTAATTCTTCAATAAGTTTAAATTTATCTTGGTTTTCTGAATCAAATTTATCGATTTCAGTTTTCTTTTTATCTAATAGATTGGATAATTCTTTTAAAGTTTTTTCATTTGATTCACATAAATCTTTAAAGTGTTTTTCTTTCATTTTAATTTCATCATTTAATGAAATATATTTATTATTGATTTTTTCGACATCAGATAATAACATACTAATACTATCTTTATGTTTTTTCATTATCTTATTTCTTTTGAATAAGAATATTATTGCAACTATAAATGATATAGAGTATGTTGAAAATGTAGAAAGAATTAGTAGGGATATAGTCCATAAAGAGTAGTACCAAGGTATCCTGAAATTAAGATTTTTGATTTTTTCATCGTTGATGAGTAAATCACTTTTTAACTGTTCATTTTCATTGTTCATATTAAAACTCCTTTTTATTTTTTTGTTCTACTTTATGATAATAACAATTTAAGTATATAAAATTTTATGCATAATTTCCATATATTTGCAAAAAAACGTAAGAATAAAACAAAATGGTAATTATTTAAAAGAATTCAATTGGATTATAAGGATATGTTAACCGAAATTAAAAAATAATAGAGCATTCTTACACGTATGTTATCAGTATTTTGAGCATAAAGAAAAGCCATTTAAAATGAGTTTTAATCATTTTAAGTGGCTCTTTTTGCTATTTTAGATATTCTTTTGAACATTCAATCCAAGCATCAATACCATCAATTAAGTGAATTAATTCGCCATAAATATGTTCTGAACCAAATTCATTTTTCATGTACATTATCCATTTTTTTCTACCTTGCAATTTAACTTTACCAATGAAGTTGCCTGAAGCATCAAATGCGTTGAATACTCCATCTGACATTCTATCAAAGACAAAATTATTTTTTAATTCATTTTCATACATTTTAATTTTAAGTATATTAAAAAAGTAGATTTCATTTTCATTAATTTTGAAGTTGTAATTTTTATTATTAATTTCGAATGGTATTGATTTGTTATTTTTAACAATGTCTATATAATGTAAATTTTTATTACTACTACTATCAGTCTCACTATATATTATAGTAGAGTGATTGTATATTACATCATTTATACTATTTATGGCATTATTAATTTCTATATTATCAATTTTTTCTCCTACTAAACGCTTTACTAGTATAGAAGTTTTGGCATTATTTCCTAACATATCACAAAGTATATAGGATGATTTAATTATATTATCTAAGAGTATGTCTTTTAAGTTTATGTCTAATTCTTTTATGGTTTTGTAAGACCTAATTTGTGCAGGTGTAATTTTATGACTTTCCCAGTTTACATTAATTCCTCTTGGGATATTTTTAGAGGATTCATATTTACAAATTAAGTTATATGCGTCCTCATATTTATCAGTATAAATTAATTCTAAACACTGGTCTTCTAGGTCAATGTTTTTAGTAGCAGATTTATGTACATTTTTCAACAGCTCTTTTCCTTTATCTGTTAAAGCATAATATTTGTTGGAGCTACTAAAAAAAATAGATAAATCTTCACATGAGATTTCTTTTTCTATCCTTTCTATTAATTCAGCCTTTTTACCAGTTGATTTAATATTATTAGATTTTAATATTTCTTTCAATTCAGAAACTGTTAATTTAGTAAGGTCTTCAATGTAATTTGAAATCTTAAGATAATCCATATTGAAAAACTTAGAAATTAAATATGAATAGTTAATATTATATTCATATGTCCAATAAGCTGCTATATAAGGCTCACATATATTTTCTCCAATTATGTATTTTAAGAAAGATTTTTCTATTGATGTAAGTGGTTTAGTATCTGTTTCTAATATATTGCTTTGTGGGTTAAACTCACTAACACTATTAGTATGTATATCATATAAAGCATCCGATTTTTCTCTTGCTTGTTTTTCTAGTTCATATAAATCTGTTGTATCATTATAACCCACATTCAATACTTTATTAATTTCATTTGTTACTTCTACATTATGAGATGAAATAGAATTACATTCTTGTGAAGGTGTCATAGTGTTATTATAGGTTTGTTTTGATTTATTTGATTTTTCATTGCAATCAATATTATTTTTGTTTTTATTTTTTCTAAATAGATTTAAAATGCTCATAAAAAATTACTCCTTTCTGGATTTAATTAATTTCTAATATATTTTATCTTATGATAGTAATTTAAGTATATAAAATTTTCCATACAAAGAATATATATATTGGGAAAAATATAGAATTAAATATTTTTAAAAGAATACTATATTTACAAGTTATAAAAAGTAAAATAAGCATCGTGTTAATTATTATAAAAAATATTATAAAAATAGGTTTTCATAAAAAAATATAATAAAAAACTCGATTAATAATATATTCAATTGGAAAAAACTTACAACTGACTACAAAATTCGATTTTTTCATTACAATTCCGAGTTTTTTATTGCATTAACAAATCAAAAGTATTATTATGTAAGTAAGATAATTATCAAAGACAATTCTGAATAATCTAAAAATATTTCTAGAAATAAAAGGATATAATTACATAAGCTTTATTAAAAATTGTTGGGAGTTTTTAACTAAAAATAAGAACGTAAGTTCTTGTAACAGGGGGATGGTATAGTTGAAGAAAGATGAGTATTTAAAAAAGAATAAGGCTAAATTAGAAAAGATATTTAAATCAGAACCACAAAAATATGAATATATAATAAAATTAATCAATCATGAAGCTGACAACAAAAAAAATAAAAGAGTGTAAAAAGCTCTTTTATTTTTCTTCATTTATTATTTTATAATAAGCATTATCAATAATTTTCTCTATTGCTTTTCTATTTTCTTCATCTAAAGAGTATAATTTGTGCAAAGCTTGTTCCATTTCTTTGTTCAGTCGAGGATTTAAGTCTAGATTATCTTTCCCTAAAAGATAATCAATAGATACATCAAAAATTTCTGAAAATCTTAGCAAATCTTCTTTTACAGGGTCTCTTTTATCTGTTTCTAGCATTGCAATTTTACTCAAAGAACAATTTAATAATTTTGCCAATTCCATTTGTGTTAAACCTTTTTGCTTTCGTAATTCTCTTAATCTATTAGAAAACATAATATCACTCCTTGTCATATTTATACTAAGATTGTATCACTAACAGTGATACAAATAAATCTTTTTTTAGAAAACTTCACTAAAAGAGATAAAAAGTGTTGACTATATTCACTTAAAGTGATATTATTAATTTATCACAAATAGTGAAGGCGAGGTGTAACATGAAAGAGTTATCAAATTTTAGAAAAAATTTAGGGCTAACCCAAAAACAATTAGCTGAAAGAATAGGTATATCCAAGTCTTATTATTCAAAGATAGAAGGAAATTTTAAAAAACCAGGAAGAGGGTTTTTAGAGAAATTTAAAAATACATTCCCAAACGAAGACATGAACATTTTTTTTAAACAATAATATCACTTAAAGTGATAAAAGGGAGGGTTATTAAATGAATAACTTACAAGTAATAGAAAGAAACAATGAAAGAGTTCTAACTACACAGCAACTAGCAGACGTATATGAAACAGATGCAAGAAATATAAGTAACAATTTTAATAATAATAAAGAGAGATTTATTGAAGGTAAACATTATTTCTTATTGCAAGGTGATGACTTAAAAAATTTTAAAGGTATTCATACAGAATATGAAAACCTAAAATTTACTTCTAAAATGTATCTTTGGACTGAAAGAGGGGCAAATAGACATTGCAAGATTCTTGACACAGACAAAGCTTGGGAGCAGTTTGATAATTTAGAAGAAACATATTTTAAGGTTAAGCAACACAAACCATCTTGTATAGAAGATGTATTAATAGAAAGTTTAAAAGAAATGAAAGATTTAAGATTACAAGTTAATCAAGCAAATAATATAGCATTAGAAGTAAAAACAGAAGTTAAAACAATAAAAGAAGTTGTTTCATTAAATGCTACAGACTGGAGAAAGGATACACAACAACTAATTGCAAGAATAGCAAAACAGCAAGGTGGTTTTGAACATATAAACATGCTTAGAAGAGAAAGTTACGAGTTACTAAACAATAGGTTTGGAGTTGACTTAAATCGAAGATTAATCAATAAAAGAAGAAAGATGGCAGAAGAAGGGGTATCTGAATCTAAAAGAGATAAGGTGAATAATTTAGATGTAATACAAGACGATAAAAAGCTTATAGAGGGTTATGTGACCATTGTAAAAGACATGGCTTTAAAATACGGAATATCAAGTGATTTAAGTAAGAATTAGTTTAAATTGAACTAGCACTTTGAAAATTAAATATAGAATAAAAATATCTCCCTTAAAAGTTTTTTAAAGAGAGATAAACACTTTATTTTGTAACTATTTGAATACATGATGGATGAATGCAATAGTTTTTATCTTTGTAATCTACAGAAACATAATTACTAGAGTACATCTCATCAAGGTTCCCATTAATATATTCTACTGCATTACAACCATTTATAGTGCCAATATCAGTTATATCAATCCAGTTATTAAATATCTTAACATAAACAAATTTCATGATAACACCAGCTTCCATTAGAATTTAAGTTAATTATAACATGGTGTATTGAGATAATGTGTTAAGAAATAGATACAGGATATTCAAAAAGGAGTGAACTATATGAGAGAAAAGATAGAAGAAATAGAGAAAAGAATAACCATGCTTGAAAACCAATTACAAGCACAGTTATTTAGCCAGTTAATAGCTCAATCAAATAGTGATTTTATAGATTGCATGTACCAATGTATGGTTTTGTATTTACATGAGATGAATAAAAAAGAAAAAAGAAAAATTAGTGAAATTACTAAAGAAAGAATTAGGAAATAAGGATAATATTTACAACTTAAAACCTATTCTTCTAGCAGGTTTTAAAGGGTCAGTTTTCCTTACTGAAGTTATCATAAAGTTTATTTGTGATGTGTGTTGAAGAATTTCAGAATAAACTCCATTTACTATACCATAGTAGTGAATTAGGCAAGGATTATGATAACCTATTTCTTCAACAATCATTAATACATCTTTTCCGAAATTAGTCAGTTTTAGAGCAATTTCATGTTCATCATCAAGTTCTTTTTCAAATTCTTCTATGGATTTAAGAATAATTTCATATTGAAATTCAGCATAGAAAAAATGCTCTGTATTAGAAGTATCAGAGACTGACTTTCTTATAGCTTCTTGCAATTCTTTAGATATTTTGTTTGGAAATTGCATAATACACCATCCTCTTAAAAATTTTAGAATATATTCCATATTTATATTATACCATGTAGAACTGAGGTGATTAAGTGTTAATAGGTGACAATATAAGTCAAATACTAAGAAAAAGAAATATAAAACCTTATAAATTAGCAAAAGAATTGGGGATAGATGTAAGTGGATTCTATAAGATTTTAAGAAATGAAAAGAAAAATCCAACCATAAACACTTTAATAAAAATAGCTGACTATTTAGACATTACATTAGATGAATTAGTTGGAAGATAGGAGTGATAAAAATGAAAAATAAAGAAAAAGCATTATTACTTAGAGCAGTTCTAATTTTAATTTTCTACTTTTTAGGAATTGAATTTAGCAAAGTTTTCTTTAAATAATAAATCTACATATACAGAAAGGGTGAGATAAAAATGAGCACAGCATTACAATTCATAGACACAAAAGATTTAGTGCAAGAATTAATGCAAAGAGATGATACAACAGACATCATAAAGATGTTTTTAGATAGAGAAGGAATTAAAAGAATGGATTTAGTTACAGTAAAGGAGTTCCGTGAGTACCTAAAAGTGTCTGATTCAACTGCAAGAAACATGATAAGAGAAGCAATGGCACAAAAACATTATACTGTAATTCCTTTGGGTAGTTCATATAGGATAGATTTGATTTCTTTTGAAGAATATGTAATGAAAAATGCAATGAAAGATAGAAATGTAATGAAAAAGAGAAAGGGGGTGATTTAAATGACTCTAAGATGGTTTCTAAGATTCTGTAAAAAACATAAAAAAGTACCTACACCAAAATTTTATATAGAGTGTATAAGTTATATGGAAGAATGCAAGCAAAGAGGTCTTGAACTTTAAGGGGGATTAAACATGGAAGTTTTAAAAATTACTTTTAATTTAGAAAATCTTGAAGTAGGTAAAACAATAAGAATAAATTCATTATATGAAGGCGAAAGAGATTGCATTATAGTTGTATCAACTGAAAATGAATTAAACTTAGCTTATTTTGATAAAGAGATGGGTTGTATTGAGTATCAAGCATTAACAGTAGAAGATATTCAAGATAACTATTATAAGATTAAAGTTTTACCTTAGGAGGAAATAAAATGGCAGCTTTAATAATATTAGGTTTATTTGCAATATATTTAGTAGAATTATTTCAATAAAAAAAGTGCTGGTCGAAGTAACCAACACAACTAAAAAACGATTACTTAGGAGGATACCATAAAATGAATAAAAATTCAAGTCGTAGAAAATATTTAGATGCTTTTGTAGTAACTGATACTAAAAATATAGATAAAACTGATTGGCTTAAAAATAGACAATTAGGAATAGGAGGTAGCGATGCGTCAGCAGTAGCAGGATTAAATCCCTGGAAAACTTCTGTTCAAGTATATATAGAAAAGAAAGAGGAAATACCAATAGAAACTAAAAGTTTCAGAATGGAATTAGGAAATAGATTAGAAGGATTAGTTGCAGAACTTTTTACAGAAGAAACTGGTCTTAAGGTCCGTAATGTAAACGGAATGTTGAAAAATGAAAAGTATCCTTTTGCAATAGCTAATATAGACAGAGCTATAGTAGGAGAAAAAGCTTTTCTAGAATGTAAGACAACAAATAGTTTTTCTATAAAAGAATGGGAAAATGGAGTTCCACTTCATTATGAAATACAATGTTTACACTATATGGCTGTCACAGGAGCTACACATTGTTATATAGCAGCACTTCTTGGAAATGAAAAGTTTGTATGGCACAAGATAAATAGAGATGAAGAAGTAATTGAAAATCTGATGAAGATAGAATCTGAGTTCTGGGAAGAGAATGTAGTAAAAGACATTTTACCAATTCCTGATGGTTCAGATGCTTATAGTGAATATTTAAAAGCAAGATATAAAAACTCAGTCAAAGAGAAAATTGAACTAAATCTACTTGAAGATGGTATTTCAAAGTTAAAAAGATATGATGAAATAGTTTCTCAAATGAAGGAATTAAAAGGAGAGAAACAACTAATAGAACAAGAAATACAAAGTGAAATGAGAGAGTTTGAGTTAGCTACATTAGACGGAAGAATGATAACTTGGAAAGGAGCTACTAAAAGGTCCATTGATACCAAGAGATTAAAAGAAGAAATGCCTGATATAGCAGAAAAATATACAAATATAAGTTCATACAGAACATTCAAAATAAAATAGGAGGTAGTATATATGGCTAGTGAAAAAGCAAAAGGAGCATTAGAAAAGAGAGTCACAGGAACAAACACAGTTAAGGTGAGCCCAAGTAAAGGTATGGAACAACTTATGAATAAGATGGCAAGTCAGATAAAAAAAGCTTTACCTAGTATGGTTTCAAGTGAAAGATTTCAAAGAGTTGCATTAACAGCTTTTAGTAATAATCCAAGATTACAATCATGTGAACCTATGAGTTTTATAGCCTCAATGATGGAGTCAGCTCAATTGGGGCTTGAGCCTAATACACCTTTAGGTCAAGCATATTTAATCCCATATGGAAATAAAGTACAATTCCAAATTGGATATAAAGGTCTTTTAGAATTAGCACAAAGAAGTGGAAAGATAAAAACTATATATGCTCATAAAATAAGAGAGAATGACAAGTTTGAGATTAAATATGGTCTTCATCAAGATTTAGTTCATGAACCTAAGCTAAACGGTGATAGAGGGGAAATAATTGGATATTATGCAGTATATCATTTGGATACAGGAGGACATAGTTTCTCTTTTATGACTAAAGATGAAATCATAGAGTTTGCTAAGAATAAAAGTAAAAGTTACAGTAGTGGACCATGGCAAACCGATTTTGACTCAATGGCAAAAAAGACAGTTATAAAACAGTTATTAAAATATGCACCACTTAGTATAGAACTACAAAAAGCTATGGTGGGAGATGAAACAATAAAATCTGAAATAGATGAAGATATGAGTATGGTTGTAGATGAAAGTGAAAGTTTAGAAGCTGATTTTGAGGTAAAAGAAGACATAGAGAATATAGATGGTCAAGTTAGTGTGGAAGAAGCTATAAATGTTGATTAAGTAGGTGAGTCACCTTGAAATATACAATATTAGGATTCAGTCAGAAAAAGGCAGTAGAATTAGGATTAAACACAAAAGATTTACTTATATTGAGATGGTTTGTAGATTTTCTAGGTAGTGGCAGGATGGCAAGAAAACTTATTAATGGAATTGAATATTATTGGGTTGATTATTCAGGAGTTATTAAAGAGCTACCAATTCTTTATACAGAGAAGCATGACACTATTTATAGAGTACTCAAAAAGCTAGATAAAATAGGTATATTAGAACATGCTACATTAAAGCAAGGCGGTACATGGAGTTACTATAAATTAGGATATAGGTACATAGAGTTGATTAGTGATAGTTATCAACAGGTCGGAAATAAATCCGACTGCTCGGATATAAATCCGTACCCTTCGGATATAAATCCGACCCAAACGGATATAAATCCGGAACGAAAAACCCATCTACTATATCCTTCTACTATACCCTGTAACTATACTACACAGACAAGTGTTGTAGTGAATAAAAATAAAGAAATGATTGAAGAAAATACACATTTAAAGTTAAGTAATAATATGCAAAAGAAAGTATCTGTTTGGGATGAAAATAGACTATCAAAAGCAGTAGATATATTTATAGAGAAAAAGGGTGAAGCATTCAGTTTCCTAGAAAAAATTTATAGAGATAATAGAAACTTTATAGAGAAGGATATCGAGCAAGTTAATAAGAATAAATTTAGAAACTTTGATGAAACATTTACTCAATATACCAGTGATGAGCTAGACGAGATTATTAAGAAAAGTCAGAAGGAGAAGTTCAGTTGAGTTAAATAATCTAGGGAGTAATTATACAATATTACTTCCTAGAAGTTAAAAATATTGGAGGTAAATAATATGAATGAATTAGTAAAAATAACGGATAAAGAAATAGCAAAATGTATAAAGTCACAAAAAGAACTTGCAAAGAAAAAAGATTACCCTCATTTTGCACCAAAGGATGGGATTTGTAGATGTGGAAGAAATATTTATCAAAACTATGAGATAAGGTTTTTTAAAGAAACTAGAAACTCAAAAGGATATGCTAATATAGCTGGTAAAGAACTTACAACTGGATGCCCACATTGCAATAAAACTTTCTGCGATTAAAAATATAGAAATTATTAAGAAAATGTGAGGACCAATAATATGAGATTTGAAATAGGTAGAACTTATAGATTTGATAAAGAGAAATTTATAAAAAGTAATGGTATGGAGCAGTACAAAAAATATAAAGAACTTTGGATTGACGATATTGAAAATACTGAATTTACTGTTAAGAAAATCTTTGATGATGGTTATGTTCATTATCCGAATGAATTTTGGTTTAATTTTGGTATAGTGCCAGAATGGTGTGTTGAAGTTAAAAAGTAGGGGGTTATTAGGAATGATAATAATTAGAAGTCAAGATAGATTAGATTTAATGAAAGTTAATAGAATTGAAGTAGATATAAATGAGGTAATAGCTATATTTAAAGGTAGTTCAGATTTTAGAAAAATAGGTGAATATGAGAATGAAGAAAGAGCTATTCAAGTGCTAAATGATATACAGAAGTTTATTGAAAGTGGAGTGAAAATGGATTATATAGATTCTTGCAGAGTTAGACACAATCAAGAGAAAGTATTTGAAATGCCAGTTGAATAGGGGGTTAAGGAAATGTTGAGTAAAACAGCTAGACAGAGAGCTTCTGAAATAGCTTATCAGTTAGTAAATGAAGGAATGGTATGGGGTAGTGATTTAGAGTATTTTATAAAATCACAGGTTTATAGAAGAAAAGGTTTTAAAAATGATGAACATTATTTTGAGTTTGAAGATGCAGTATTGAGTTTTGTAGAGGAAAGAATTAAAAAGAAGAATGTAGAAGTTGTTGATATAAATACAAACAGAAGAATTGGACTAGGGAATATGTCTCAATTATCTAAAATACTTAAATGTTCACCTACTACAATTAGTTATTGTTTGAATAAAAATACGTTATATGAAGGTAAATATGATATTAAGTATGCAAAACTAAGATGGAATGAAATATAGGAGTGACATATGGTATTAGCAAATGTAGAGCAGGTAATTAAATTAGCTGAAAAGATAATAAAAAAGAGAAAGTGCTCAATCAATAAAGCAATTGATACAGCTATAAAAATATTAAGTAGATATGAGAATGAAGGGATGTTAGAAAAATGGAATGCTTGAATGATATTTTAGAAAAAGCAAAATTAACAGGAAATGGATTAGCATTAAGATACAAAGAAAAACCTAGCTTTAAACTTTCAGAAGATTATAAATGTCCTTACTGCAAAAGTAAGAAAAATAAAAGTTGCTCTGATTGGTATGAAACAGATGAAGATATAAAAATTATGATTGAAAATACTGGATACAGTTGGGTAGAAGACCGTAAATGCGATTGCTGTGGAAAAGTATTTAGCATGAGAAATGGTTGTTGAGAAATGAATATATTAACTGTTGCAATACTTATAGTAGGAAGTTTTATAGCTGGTAGGATTTATGAGTATAGATTGAATTTAAATGAAAAAGATGAAGTTGATTCGAAGTTACTTTTAAATGTCTTTAATGAAATTAGTAAGTTAAGAGAAGAAAATAAAAATCTTAAAGAAAAGTTAAAAGAGAAAGACTTGTCATTCATTGATAAATTACTAGATTTCTTTCTTGATAAAAATATATGTGAATGTTGTGTTTATGATTGCAAGATTAATGATATTGAATATGATTGTGAAACTGGAATAAAAAAATGGCTTGAAATGGAGGTAGAAGAATAATGAAGAAGCTTTATATATGTAGTCCACAAGGATTAGAAGAAGTTGAAATACTGGAGGAAACAAAAGGTAGATATAGAGTAGGAAGGAATAGACAATTTTTAAGAGCTATTAACAAAAATAGGTTGGATATAGAACGTTTTGATTATGTTGTTTCTTTAAGTAGAGATGTGGCTGTAAAAACTTGGAATGATAGTCTAATTAAAGAAATAGAAAGATTGAAAGGATTTTTATATACAGAAAATATCTAACAAAAACAGTTTAGAGAGTTTCAAAATGTATCTTAATATAAAGTATTGTTTAAGTGTTTTGCGACTCTCAAAAACGAAATAAAGGAGGATTTAAAATGAAAAAATATAAAATTGAATTTGAAGAAAAAGTGATTTTGAGACATGAAGTTATAATTGAAATTCCAAGTGATACTAGTATAAATGATATTTGTAATCATATAGAGCAAGATTGTCAAAGAATATATGATATAGCAGCTTATGTAAATGATTATAATGGTAAACAAATAGATTTTACAGAAGATACTAGTGGAGAGACTGAAATGGTAGTTGAATCATTTAGAGAGTGCAAGGAGTGATTTTATGAAGTATATTGCAAGTTTTAGTGGAGGAAAAGATTCAGCTGCAATGCTTCTTTTAATATTAGAAAAAGGACTTCCATTAAACGAGATTATTTTCATAGATACAGGACTAGAATTTAAAGAAATTTATGATATAATAGATGATTTTGAGAAAAGAATAAACTTTAAAATAACAAGAATTAAAGCAGAAAAAACCTTTGAAGAATACTTTTATACTGTAAATGGAAAAGGCAAACATAAAGGGCAAATATGGGGTTTTCCGTATACTCTAGGGGCATGGTGTAATAGCAGATTAAAGCTTGCTCCTGCTAATAAATATTTCAATTCGGTTGGAGAACATAAAAGGTACATTGGAATTGCCTTTGATGAACCAAGCAGGTATAAAAGACTAGAGAATAATTGTATAGCACCTCTTTATGAAGAAAAAATGACCGAAAGTGATTGTTTGAAGTATTTAGAAGAAAAAGGTTTTTGCTATGAAATACATCATAGATTTAAGCGAACAGGTTGTTACTTATGTCCTAAACAAAGCTTAGAGAGTCTTAAAACACTAAGAAAATACTATCCTATTTTGTGGCAAAAGATGCTTAAGTTGGATAGAGATAGTCCTGTACCTTTTAGAGCTAATGGGGTCACAGTACATGACCTAGAAAGAAGATTTAGTAATGAAGATATAGAAAATGAAAGACAAATAAGTTTCTTTCAAACAGAGAAGGTGCTCATATGACTAATAAAGAAATGTGCGAGTCAAAGAATCTTGATGAAAGAGAAGTGTATAAGGAATTTGGGAAAGAGATTTGTAAAAGTTGCAAAAACAATAATAGAGATTGTAAAAGTGAAGATTGTGATACAGCACATAAAATATGGTTGAAGAAGGAAGCAGAAAATTATTTATAAAATTTGGAGGGAATAAAATGTTATTAGTTGAGAATAAAAATGATAGGTCCATTCTTGCAAAAGAATCGCTTGAAAGATTAGGGGCTAAAAATGTGAAAATATATAATATGGATACTGGGAGCAATGTTATATATTCAGTTGAAAATGGAAAAGAGCATCTAACTATATCAAATGAAAAAAGATTTCCTAATTGGAATGAAATTAAGTATGTTAGATATAAATTAATGAAACCAAATAAGACTATAGTACAGATATTACCACCAAAAGAAGAATATATAAATTTACATGAAAATTGCTTTCATCTTTGGGAAATAGAGGATAATGCAGTTCCAACTAAATAATTGTAAAATAAATAGTCAAGGTAAGTTTGTGAATGAAACTAAAAGTCTATAGACTTACTTTGACTTATAAAGAGGTGATTGTATGATTACTACTCAAATATATAAGATAAATAATGAGATATATCTAAATAATCTATGTTTGGAAGAAAATAAGGAAGTGACTATGTGGGTAGAAAAGAAGAATACACATAAACTTATATATTTAAAAATAGCAAATGTAAATGGCAAATTAGCTATATTTGTACAAGATATTGAAGATGCTATAGTAAACGAATGGCAAGGTCAAATAGCATATAAAAAAGTTATATCTCAAATAGAATGTGAACAAGTTGAAAAAGGTGAAATAGACTAAAACTTTTAAAGGGTGTGAGCTTATGATACATGAATTAAAAATACTACCTCAATATTTTAAAGAAGTTGTAAATGGGAGAGAAATTTTTGAGGTTAGGAAGAAAGATAGAAATTTTAAAAAAGGTGACTTGTTGATATTGCAAGAGTTTGATGGAGAAAAATATACAGGTCTTGAGATAGAAAAAGAAATTGCTTATGTACTTGATGACAGTAAGTATCTACAAGATGAATATGTAGTTTTGGGTATGGGATTTATAGGAGGGATAGATTTGAATAATATATATTGTGAAAATTCTAAGTGTAAAAATTACTTTGAAGATATGTGTATGCTTGAAAGAATTGAAATTAATAACTTAAAAGAGTGTGAGAATTATATTGAAGGTAAAAATGAGCTATATGAATTAGAAAACGGATATACTGTACATCCTAAAGATTTAAAAATAGCTTTTGCAAAAGATGAAAATTATTCTGTTAGAGTTACTCATATTCCAACTGGCATTACAACAAGATGTTGTTCTGAAAATAGTATTTTAAAAAATAAGAATAAGTGTTTGGAGATTTTAGAAAAAGAACTAATAAAAATAAACTCTCACTTAGAACTATAAGATTTATGCTAAATAGGAAGTGATTCTATGAAACGAAGAAGATGCAGTTGGTGTGGAAAATTATTTTATATTAAGGAAAAATCTAAGGATATTTATTGTTGTAAGGAATGTAGAAAGAAGGCTAAGAAGGTGAAAAAATGAAAGTTTTTCTTGTAATAGATGGAGAGCCAGTTGGGAAAGAAAGACCAAGAATGAATACTTACGCTAAAAGAACATATACACCTAATAAAACTAGAGATTATGAGGACCTAATAAAATGGCTATATCAATCTAAAGTCAAACATTGCTTTGATGGATACATAAAAATGACTTTAAGATGCTATTATTCTATAGCTAAAAGTAATAGTAAAAAAGTTAAAGAGCAGAAAAGAAATAATGTGTTAAGACCTAGTAAGAAACCCGATATTGATAATGTTATCAAAGTGGTAGCTGATTCACTTAATGAGATAGCTTATAAGGATGATACACAGATAGTTGAGGTTGTAGCTAGTAAATATTATAGTGATAAGCCGAGGATTGAAGTTGTATTGGAAGATGCTATTTAACCAATGGAAAAATCTGTTTGTTAGATTAGGTACTCAATTTTTCATAAAAATGTGAAAAAGCTAAACAAAGAATATATCAAATGATAAAGGAGAGATAGACCATGAATAAAAACATAAATAAAGAAATAACAGTACTTGGAACTTTAGAAGTTGAGGGAATGAAATTTCATGATATTGAGGGTGGGTTTGGAAAAGGCAAGAAAGCAATGTTAGTAAAGGATATAGCTGAGATACATAATAGAGAACTTAAACATGTAAATGAACTAATTAATAGTAATATAAAGAGATTTAAAACAAATGTAGATATTATAGATTTAAAAGTGAGTCGTTCTGAACGACTAGGTGATTTAAAGGCTAATCCTTCAAAAGGATTAGGTTATGAAGATGTTGGATATAGTAAACAATCTTTTAATCAGTCAAGAAATATTTATTTGTTATCTGAGAGAGGTTATTCAAAGCTACTTAAAATACTGGAAGATGATAAGGCTTGGGAACAATACGAGAAAATAGTTGATGGATATTTCTCTATGAGAAAAGAATTAAATAATCCTCTTTTAAGTGCATCAAAGGAGTTACAAGCTATATTTATGCTAGATAAGAAACAAGAAGTCTTAGAAACTAAAATAGAGAGTGTTAATGAGAAGTTAGAAAACTTTATGGATGATGCTCCGTTATTCAATATAGAGTGTGAGAGTATTGTTAAAGAAGTTAAGAGAATAGCAACAAAATCACTAGGAGGACATGGTAGTAGGGCTTATAAAAATAAATCTCTAAGAGGTAAAGTTTATAGTGATATATATCATCAAATTAAACGAGAATTTGGAGTAGAAAGTTACAAGGCTATAAAGCGTTGTCAGTTAGATAAAGTACTGGAAATAGTAGATAATTATAAGCTACCTACAGTTCTTGAAGAAGAAATAAGATTATTAAATAGTCAATTATCAATAGTAAGTTAAGACAGGGAAGACTTTCCCTCTTTAAAGGGGAAAACCTTCAATAGGTTAATTAAAAAGAAAAGGAGTGCTTTCACACTCCACTTGTCAAAAATATAAAACTTTTATATACAAATATTATTATAACATAAATAATTGATAGGAGTGTGGAAGTATGAATAAAAAGACACTATTCCAAGAGGTTGAGGGAAGATTATATAACTATAAAAAATTAGAAAGTCAAATAAGAATAAAAGATATATATATTAAAAAGTTAGAAAACGAGTTTTGCGGATGTAAGGCTCAAAGTTATGAAGAAAAAACAGGACCTACTTATAATATAAGTTCAAGTGTGGAAAATGAAGTTATTAAAAGAGAAGAGGATTTAAATAGATTAAAAGAAGATAAGAAAACACTAGAGATTGAAAAAGAAACTATAGAATGTGCATTAACAAGTTTAAATAGCTTTGAAACAGAGTTCTTCAATGAAATGTACATGAACAATGAAAAAATTAACATGGATTATATGTCTAATGCTATGCACATAGATAGAAGTCATTGCTTTAGAATAAGAAAAAGAATAGTTTGCAAAATCATGGATATGTTATATCCGAAAATAAAAGAGTTTGAATTGCCCATTTTTTCATGGAAAGCTTAAAAATGAGACTATTTTGAGACTTTTTGGAGACTATCGTGAGACTTTTTATTGGCAAAAACGTGAGATAATAATATTGTGGAAATAAAGATTTCCCTCTCAAAACTTAATATATATTAGGCTAGGGTCAAGGGATTGCCCTAGCTTATATGAACAGACTAGGCAGGGCATGAGGATGTTGTTAGTTCAATTCTAACTATGTTCAAATATTAATCTAACGGATACACTAAAAAGTAGAGAAATTGAGGGCAAAATTTTATATTTTGTATCTTAATTCAGAGGTCTAAAAATCGTGTGGGGCTTGGTAACCTCACTCAACATAGCAGTATAGCTCAGATGGTTAGAGCATTCGATTTATACTCGAAAGGTCGTAGGTTCGATTCCTATTACTGTTACCAAAAAGTATATACCTCCCCCATAAAAAGACTAAGTTTGGGTAAGCTTAGTCTTTTATGAAGTATAAGAGAGGTAGTAGTGATTTAAGAGAAAAGATAAGAATTATGTTTTAAAATAAGAAAAAATATATTATTTAGTAAAAAAAAGGAAAAATACTATGAAAGTAGAATCTATATAAAGTATAAATATAATTATATAGAGGAGCTGATTTATTGAAAAAGCAAATTTACTCAATGGTATTCTTACTTAGTATGGCAATATTGCTTATAGGTGTATTTGTTATAGATAAAATGTTTTTTTTACTTCTATTATTTATGATATTTGTCGGAATTAGAGTATATAACATAGGAGTTGTAAGGATAAATGATTTTTTAATTGAAAAAAAATGTAAGCTTTGCCAATCTATTTCTTTTAAAATGTATGTCAGACTTTTATTGAGAAATAACTTTAAAAACAATAAGCCTTCAAGACGTATACGTAAAGAAATTGTTTCAAAGGGATTAGATTCTTTTGAGCAGTATTTAAAAAGATGCGAACATGAAATACTAACAACCACGACAAATGGAATAATGGAACAACTACTTTATAAAATGGAGAAAAAGAAAATTATAAAGGTGGAGATAATTGAGAACAGCAAAAAAGAAATATATCAAATTACTGCAAAATTATTCTTGATGGGATTATGCACAACTATAATAAATATTATAAATAAGGAATATTGGAAATATGTTTTTAGAAAGGAAACAATCAATGAATATAGATTAATAATAGTAAAAAATAATCAAATGGATGTATCAGATATGAAGTACAAATATGAGTTATTTTATACTAGTCACAAAGGAAAACTTTCAAAAGAAGAAAAAATTAAACGAGTAAATATTCTTAGAATAAAAAGAGAAGAAATTCAAATGAATAGAAGTTTAATAGATAATAATGAAGAGAGGGCATTAGCAACAGTTATGCTTACATTACTTCTTGTTGTTATGAATATAGGTACTTTTTTTATAAATTTTACTCAATGGAACGGTTCTGATAAAGTTGAAAATAAATTTACAGGGTCTTTAGTTGATAAAAGTTATATTATAAACTCTTTAGTTGAGATTATAGGAATTGCTATGCTTATATTTGCATATATGGCAATTAAAGAGCTTTCAAAAACTAATAAAAAAGAGAAAAAAATGAAAAAAATAATAATAAAAGAAAAACAAAATATAAATATCATAAGTGTATTAGAAAATGTATATATAGATTTATTATTGGAAGAAGATAATTATAATATATAATAGCAGAGACCCTAAAAAGAGGGTCTTTTTATTTTAAGTAAATATTTAGAATTATTTTGTAGTTGTCGAACGATTGTTGAAGGATATTGACCTTTGAAGTTGAATTTTATACTTTGGAGGGGATGAGGATGATAGGGAATAAAGAAAAAGATTTTGAAAAAGTAAAAATACATATGGGGTATTGTATATTCATTTTGGTATTATTGGTAGTAGTTTTGTTTACAATGATAGGTCATGATAATAAAGAATTAGCTTCTCAAGTGGCATTTGGAGCAACTTTATCAGGAATAATATTATCAATTCTAGCGATTATACTAACTTTAATAGGAGAGACTAAGTCAGATAACACTAAAGATAATCTTTTAAATATATCTAAAAAATTAGAAGATATAGTTGGAAATGTTGAAGGTGCAACTAATAAATTGGAAAATATAAGTTCTAAGAATGAAGAATTCCAAAGTAAAATTATGAGTAGTGTTTCAGGGCCTATTCAGATAGAAAAAATAAAGGACTGTGAATCTAAAGAAAACAATTACAATTATAAATACATGTTTGAAACATATATAAAAATTTGTGAAAGTTTATGCTATAGATACTCTGAAATTAAAAAAATCTATATTAATGTATTTTATTTTGTATTAATCTCATTTGAAAAAATAAATAAAGTAACAACTAAGGAATTTAACAAATTTGTTGAGAGTTTAGAGGTTTATGATTTTGAAGAATGTGATGAATTGGTAACATGGCATATAATGTTAGTTTTTATTTATGGAATACAAAGAGATGAGGTATTCATGGAATATATTAAGAAAACAATGATAGATGATTATTTTGAAATAAAAGGAAAAATAGATATAATGTTTGATTAATTATTAGTAGTATAAAAAATGAGGAGGTGATGTTGCTAAATATGAATACAGAATAAAAGAAGAAGGATTAATTAAGATTGAAATATGGGTAAGAGATTGCTTGACAAATGAATTAAAAAGGCTAGTAAAATTAAATTCTAAGCAATAGTAGATATTGCTTGACTTTACTATAGTCATATAGCACTATGATATTATTAGGAAGGAAGTGATTATATTATGGCGAAAGTTTTTACTCCTGAAAACGAAAAAATTATTAGGGTAAAGGCATCTGAATTGCATGCACATGGAAATGCAGAGTATGTTGTATCTATTGGGACAGAAATATGGGAAGATGCTCCTCATAGAGTTTTAAAAGTACAAATGTCTTATGGTGGAAAAATATCTGGACGTAGAAGTCCATCATATCCAATAGGGACAGATGACTACAAGAGAGTTATACAAGCAATGGAAAAGTTAATGGCAGAAGAAGATGAAGAATAACTCTAATAGTAGATTTCAAAAATTGATTAAAGTTATATAAAAGAACTCCAAATGAGTTCTTTTTTTATACCCAAAACGACAAACGAACGAGGTGGTGATGTGCAAAATGTCAAAGAAAAGGTAAAACAAGATTACCTAAAAGGTATGAAACAAAAGGAAATATCAGCAAAATATGATATTAGTTTAAATACTTTAAAGTCATGGATTAAGAGATACAATTGGTCTAGTGAAAAAAAGAAGAGTGCACCTAAAAATAAAAGGGGTGCACCCATAGGTAATAAAAATGCCACTGGTCCACCTGGCAATAAAAATGCTGAAAAATTCGGTTTCTTCTCAAAATACTTACCCGAAGAAACTCAAGACCTAATTAATGAGATAAAGAATAAAGATAAATTCGATATTCTTTGGGAACAGATAACCATTCAATATGCAGCAATAATAAGAGCACAAAAGATAATGTATGTTAAAGATAAAGAAGAAATGATTAAGGAATTAAAGAAACATGAAAGTACAGAAAATGGTGAGAAGATAGAGTATGAATTTCAATTTGCATGGGATAGGCAAGCATCTTTTCTTAATGCACAGAGTAGGGCTATGAGTGAGTTAAGGAGCCTTATAAAGCAGTATGATGAAATGATTCATAAGGATTGGAATTTGGCTACAGAGGAGCAGAAAAATAGAGTTGAGAAGTTAAAATGTGAAGTAAGAGAACTTAATAGAACTGATGACGAAAATGATGAATTAAAAATAGTAATAGATTATGGTGATTCTAATGATAACTAGAGTACAATTTAATCCATCTTTTAGAGAAGCTAACTTTACTAAAAAAAGATACAGAGCAATGAAAGGTTCAGCAGGTAGTGGAAAATCTGTTAATGTAGCACAGGATTATATACTAAAGTTAGGAGATAAAAAGTACCAAGGAGCTAACTTATTAGTAGTTAGAAAATCAGAAGCTACACACAAATATTCAACATATGCAGAACTTACAGGAGCTATAAATCGTATTTATGGTAAACAAGCTGATAAGTATTGGAAAACAACTTTAAATCCTTTAGAAATCAAAAGTAAGGTTACTGGTAATTCTATAATTTTCAGAGGAGTTAATGATGCAAAACAGAGAGAAAAATTAAAGTCAATCAACTTCTCAAAAGGTAAGTTAACATGGGTTTGGTGTGAAGAAGCTACAGAACTTATGGAAAGTGACATAGACATACTAGACGACCGCTTAAGAGGTATTTTAACTAATCCTAATTTGTATTATCAAATGACATTTACATTCAATCCAGTTTCAGCCACTCATTGGATAAAAAGAAAATATTTTGATTATAAAAATGATGATATATTCACTCATCATAGTACTTATCTACAAAATAGATTCATTGATGAAGCTTACTATAGAAGAATGCAAATGAGAAAAGAGCAAGACCCCGAAGGTTATAGAGTATATGGACTTGGAGAATGGGGAGAAACTGGTGGAGCAATACTTAAAAATTATGTTATACATGAATTTCCTACAGAATTTGAATACTTTGATAATATGAGGTTATCACAAGACTTTGGATTTAACCATGCAAATGTAGTACTTAGAATCGGATTTAAGGATGGAGAGTTATATATATGCAATGAAATATATGTACATGAAATGGATACATCGGAAATAATAAGAATTGCAAATAGTAAAGGTTTAGAAAAGAATCTATTTATGTACTGTGATAGTGCTGAACCAGACAGAATTAAGATGTGGAAAAGTGCAGGATATAAAGCCAAAGGAGTTAAAAAAGGACCTGGAAGTGTTAAAGCTCAAATAGATTATTTAAAACAGTTAAGAATACATGTACATCCTAGTTGCACCAATACAATAAAAGAAATTCAACAATGGAAATGGAAACAAGATGAAAGAACAGGGTTATATCTTGATGAACCAGTTGAATTTATGGATGATGCAATGGCAGCTCTTAGATATTCTATAGATAATAAACTTAAAAATAATGGAATAAGCTTCTTGAAGTAAAGGAGGTGTTGAATATTTATATAAGTGAAGCAGATTTGATAAAAGCTCAACTTAAAAAAGAGAGTACTTTTAACTTAATTAATGTTATAGAGCACTACATCTTAAAACATAGACCGGAGCAGTACAAAGAAGGAGAAGAATATTATTATGGAAGAGCAAAGATAAAGAACAAAAGAAGATACTATCTTTTAGATGGTTCTAAGGTCGAGGATTTCACTAAGGTTAATAATAAAGCAGTTAATAACTATCATAAGTTTTTAGTTGACCAAAAAGTGGGTTATAGTGTTGGGAATCCTATTGTATTTAATGCAGATGATGACAATCTCACTAAGCTTTTAAATGAATTATTAGGGGAAGAATTTGACGATACAATAACAGAACTATACCTTAATGCTAGTAATAAAGGTATTGAATGGTTACATCCATATATTGACAGAAAGGGTGAGTTTAAATATGTAATAATACCTGCTGAGGAAGCTATTCCTATTTGGGATAGTAAAAGACAGAGGGAATTAGTTGCATTTATTAGGTTTTACTACATTGAAGATATAGATGGTAACAAGATAAAAAGAGTTGAGTACTATACAGAAAATGACGTAACTTACTTTATTGAAAGAGGGAATAGTTTTGTTCAAGAGCTTTTGTATGATGAATTTGGGAAATTAACAGAGATACAAGAAGGACATTTCAAAGTAAATAATAAAGAGCAAGGATGGGGCAAAGTACCTTTTATACCTTTTAAAAACAATGAAAAGTGTGTCTCAGATTTAACTTTCTATAAATCATTAATAGATATATATGACAATAATATTTCTACACTAGCAGATAACTTAGATGAAATACAAGAGGTTATTTATGTATTAAAAGAATATCCAGGAACAAGTCTACAAGAGTTTATAGATAATATAAGATACTATAAATCAATTAAAGTAGATGGTGGAGGAGGAGTTGACAAGCTAGAGATAAGTATACCTATTGAAGCTAAAAAGGAGCTTCTTGACAGATTAGAAAAGAATATAATTATTTTTGGTCAAGGAGTTAATCCCGAGTCTCAAAACACAGGTGACAAATCGGGTGTAGCACTTAAATTTTTATATTCACTACTTGATTTAAAATGTTCCAAGACTGAAAAGAAGTTTAAAAAAGCAATTAGAGAATTTTTGTGGTTTGTATGTGAGTATTTAAAGATAAGTAGTAGTAAGAGCTATGATTATAAGTCAGTTCAAATAACATTTAATCATTCTATGATAATAAATGAATCTGAAAAAATAGACATGGCTTCTAAATCAACTGGAATTATATCAGATGAAACTATTGTTAGTAATCATCCTTGGGTTGAAGATGTAAACGACGAACTCGAGAGACTTAAAAAACAGGAAGAGACTCAAAAAGAATATGATGATTTAATTCCTAATAATGAAGATGGTGTTATAGATGAAACATAAAGATTATTGGAGGAAGAGATTTGAACAATTAGAAGAAGCTCAGAATAATAAAAGTGTAAAATACTATCTTGAATTAGAAAAACAATATAAACTAGCTATGACTAGTATAGAAAAAGATATACTTGTATGGTACAATAGATTTGCTCAAAATGAGGGGATTTCTTTATTAGAAGTTAAGAAACTGTTAAATAAAAGAGAACTAGAAGAGTTTAAATGGAGTGTTGAAGAATATATTAAGTATGGTAAAGAAAATGCTATAAATCAAAAGTGGATGAAAGAGTTAGAGAATGCTAGTGCAAGGGTTCATATAACGAGGCTTGAAGCTTTAAAACTACAAATACAACAACAAGTAGAAGTGCTTTATGGAAATGAACTTGATAGCATTGATAGGTTAATGAGAGATATTTATACAAGTGAATATTATCACACAGCTTTTAATGTTCAACAAGGAATAAATGTTGGTTGGAGCTTAATGTCTTTAGATACTAATAAAATAAATAAAGTTATTTCTAAGCCATGGACCAGTGATGGGTTAAATTTCTCAGAAAGAATTTGGGGTAAGCATAGGTCTGCTTTAATCAATGAGTTACACACTAAATTAACTCAATCAATTATTAGAGGTGAAAATCCTAAAAATCTAGTAAATGACTTTGCTAAGATGTTTAATGTATCTAAATCCCAAGCTAAGAATTTAATAATGACTGAATCAGCTTTTTTTGCATCAGCTTCAAGAAAAGATTGTTTTAATGACTTAGATGTAGAGAAATATGAGATAGTTGCTACACTAGATTTAAGAACTTCAAATATATGTAGAGAATTAGATGGTAAAATATTTAATATGAAAGATTATCAAGTTGGAGTTACAGCTCCGCCGTTTCATTGTCATTGTAGGACAACAACAGCTCCATTTTTTAGTGATGAAGAAGGTTATAGAGCAGCAAGAGGAGAAGATGGTAAAACTTATTATGTTCCATCAGATATGAAGTACAAAGAATGGTATAAGAAACATATTGAGGATAGACTTGGAAAAGAAAAAGCTGATACTCTTAGAAAAATGCAACTAAATGAGAGTAAAGATAGAAAACAGTTTAAGGAATATAAAAAAGTATTAGGAAATGAAATACCTTCTAAATTTGATGAATACCAACATATGAAGTATAATGATAATATAAGGTATGAGGAAGCTAAAAAGCTTTATAAAGATGTAAATTGGCAAGTTAAGAATCAGAGAAATTTAACTAGTGGAAGTGTTCATTCAGTGCCATTTGAATCAAAACCAAATAGTGTATTTGATAATTACAAAGATGGTAAATTAATTCAAAGAAGATACTATGGTAATACAGGAAAACCTAGATTAGATTTAGATTTAACTGACCATAGAAACCCAAAGCAACACAAAATTGTACCTCATAAACATGATTGGTTAGCTGATGAAAATAACCATGATAAGGTAAAAAGAGAGAAGGATATGGAGCTTACAAAGGCTCATAAAATAGCTAACAAAGATATTTTGAAAGGAGAATAAAATGGATAATAAATTTAAGAATTTACAACATTTAATTAATTCTATTGATTTAGGATTAGATATAGAATTCGATTTATATAGTAAACCATATAATATATCTATTGGAGATGATGATACAAGATTTATTACCATTTGTCCTGATGGAGATACAAAGTATTATAAAGATGGTAAGGATATGGTTGATAATTACAACATTGATGGTAAATTACTAAAGGATTTATGGAAAGATATACAAATAGTAAATATGTAAAAGCACTTACTTAAATGGTAAATTAGTAGGTGCTTTTATTATGTGAAAATTTATTGAGAGGGTGATAAATAATATGTCTAAATTTAAAAGGAAATCCGAGGAAGTAGAAGCCTTCAAATGGATATTAGGAAGTACAAACACTCCCAGATGGTTTTATCAAGCTTTTGAAAAAGGAACTATATGGCTTGATGAATCTTTAAATTCTATGAATCGTAAAGGTGAAGTAAAGAAAACTATCTGTATAAAATATAGAAATGGAGTTATTAGGGCAACTAATGGAGATTTTATTATAAAAGATAGTGAAGGCAAAATTTATTCTTGTACGTGTGGTGAATTTGAAAAGTATTATGAGGATTTAGAGGATGAAAAACTAAGATTAATGACAAAAATTCATAATGAAGAATTTGAATATTTGAGAAGAATACCATTAAAGAACGCAAAATTTACATTTGAACTTATAGGAATTAAGGAGGATGAATAAATGCTTTATCTGTTGTTGCAAATAATAAGTATATGTTTAAGTATTACAGTATTTATGTATGTTACAGGCAATATAGTCTTTAAAATCTATCTTAAAAGTTTAAGAAAAGAATATGAGTCTAATATAAATAAAATTTCTGATGAAATTTTAAAGAGAGTAAGAGAAGAGCTAAATAAATCATTAGATGAAAGTCTTTAAGAAGTTTTTTATTTTGCAAGAAATAGAAGGAGGGTGTATTATTGAAAGAATATATGATTTGGTTTAAAAGTGGTAATAGCATATCTGGAATAGTAGATGAAGATGTTGCTGATAAGTTAATGCAAGATTTTATTGAAGCTGACTCAGGTAGGGATTTGAAAGGGTATTTAGATGAAGATGGAACAACAATAATAGATTTATCACAAATAGAAGCTATATCAATAAATAATTGTGATGAGAATAATAATATTGGTTTTAGTAAGTCCTAGATAGGGCTTTTTTATTTTGTAAAAAATGAAAGGAGATATTAAAAATGGATTGGTTAAAAGAATTACTAGAAGGAATAAAAATAGAGGATAACAAAATTGATATAGCTTCTCTTCAAAAGTCTATAGAAAAGAAAATAAAAGAGACTACAGTTACTCAAGAAGATTATACAAATCTTGAAACACAATTAAATACAGCTAATGAAACTATTAAAAAGTTTGAAGGAGGTATGACAAAAGAAGATGTAGATAACTTAAAAACAACTTATGAAACTGATAAGAAAACTTTAGAAGAAACTTACAAAAAAGAAATTGAAGAAAAAGACTTTAATTATTGGTTAGGTGATGCTTTTAAATCTGTTAAATGTAGAGATGAAATAGCATTAAAAGCTCATTTAGACATGGAAGCACTAAGAAATAGTAAGGATAGACAAAAGGCTTTTGAAGAACAGATAAATCCTTTGAAACAAGATAAAGATTATTTATTTAATGCAACACTAGAAGGTGAAGAACCTAAAACAGATACTATAACACCAGGAGATGCGCAATTAAAATCAACTGGATTTAAATTTAACTTCAATGGTGTAAAACCACATGAAAATAATAAACAATAACTAGGAGGAATAAGAATATGGCACAACCATTAGAATACGCAAAGGAATACTCACAAGCTCTAGCACAGGCTTATCCATATGTACTACATTTTGGAGAATTATATGCTACAGAAAATAATGGTAGATACAGATGGACTGGTTCTAAAACAATAGAAATACCAACTATAAGCACGACTGGGAGAGTTGATTCAAACAGAGATACAATAACAGCAGCTCAAAGAAATTATGACAATGCCTGGGAACCTAAAGTACTAACGAATCAAAGAAAATGGTCAACATTAGTTCATCCAGCAGATATTGACCAAACTAATTATGTAGCTTCAATAGGTAATATAACTCAAGTATACAATGAAGAACAAAAATTCCCTGAGATGGATGCTTACTGCATATCTAAAATATATGCAGACTGGACAGCTCTAGGTAACACAGCAGAGACAACCTCTCTTACAACAGCAAATATCTTAGAGGTTTTTGATAAGTTAATGGAAAAAATGACAGAAGCTAGAGTACCTGCTGTTGGAAGAATATTATATGTTACACCAGGAGTTGACACTTTAATCAAGAATGCAAAAGAGATACAAAGAACTGTAAATATAAAAGATGGAGGGACTTCTCTTAATCGTCAAACAACTGATATTGATTCAGTTAAGATAGTTAAAGTGCCATCTAATCTTATGAAAACAGTATATGACTTTACTACTGGCTGGAAAGCAGGTGCAGGAGCTAAGCAAATATTTATGTCCTTAATACATCCAAGTTCAATAATTACACCAGTTTCTTATCAATTCTCTACATTAGATGAACCAAGAGCAGTTACAGAAGGAAAATACTTGTACTTTGAAGAAAGTTTTGAGGATGTATTTATATTAAATAAAAAAGCTGATGCAATACAATTTGTTGTTGAAGCGTAGAAAAGGAGTGATATATAGTGCCACAAGTAAAAAAACTAAATAGAATACTAACTATAGAAGAATGTAGAATAGATGATTTCTTGGAGATGGGATATGACTTAATAGATGAAACTGGTAAGGCAATAAAGTATGGTAAGTCATTAAATATAAAAGATTTGGTAGCTGAAAATAATATTTTAAGAAATAAAGTAGAATCTTTAGAAGAAGAAAATAAGCAGCTTAAAGATAAAGTAAAAACTTTAGAGGAAAAAGATATCCAATCTATAGAAAAAGCAGAACCTACAGAAAAAAATAAGTCTAACAAAAAGTAGGTGTATGTTATGAAAAAAGAAGCTGATAACATGATTGACAATATAGAAAAAAGACTTGAAGGTTTTGGATATGTATTAAAAGATGGAGACAAGTGGTTAATAGATTTTGTTAAAGAAAAGATAGAGAATATCATTAAACTAGATTGTAATATAAATGTTATTCCTATTGAATTAAAAGAAATTGAAGTAGATATGATAGTTGGAGAATTTCTATTTACTAAGAAGAATATGGGGCAACTAGATATAGAAAACCTTAATTTTGAAGCTGTAGAAAAGTCTATAGAAGAAGGTGATACAAAGGTAGATTTTGCTATAGGGAGTGGCTCACAAACACCCGAACAACGATTTGACAGTCTTATAGCATACCTTACTACTTATGGTAAAGATAAAATATTAACCTTTAGGTGTTTGAGATGGTAAACAAATCAAGGAAAGCAATAGAAATGTTATATAGAGATAAATGCACTATAGTAGAATATCAATCAATTAAAGACTATATTACAAAACGAACTAACAATAAGGAAATAGTTGTATTAGAAAAACAACCATGCAAGCTTTCATATAAAAATATTACATCAGTTACAGATGGAATAGTAGCTAAACTAGAGCAAGTTATTAAACTCTTTATATCTCCAAATATAAGCATTAAAGCAGGTTCTAAGCTTATTATAACTAATCAAAATAATGTTACAAAAGAGTATGTAAGAAGTGGTGAATCTGCGATATATCCAAATCATCAAGAGGTAATATTGGAAATGTTTAAGGATAAAGCATAATGGCTAGATGGGGTAGTGTTGATTTTAGAGAGTTTAAAAGAGCTTGTAAAAGGATGGAGAAATTTACAAAGATTGATTTAGATAAATTTTGTAAAGATGCAGCAAGAGAATTAGCAGCAAGGTTACTAGGAAAAGTAATTAGAAGAACACCAGTTGATACAGGATTTCTAAGAGAAGGCTGGAGTGGAGTAGCTTATGCGAGGTCACTTCCTGTATTTAAGCAAGGCAATAATTATATTATAGAAGTTGTTAATCCAACTGAATATGCCTTAACACAATGGGGCATATAAAACCCAGCAAAATCGGTAAACGCTAAGTGTAATAGTGTTACATTATAAAGTAGGTAGAATATGGACATAGAATAACTCTTGATTTATAATGTATAAAAGAGGTGATTTTATGGCAAAATTTTTAGATATTACAGGAAAAAAATTTGGAAGGCTAAGAGTCATTAAATTTTCTAAAGAGATAAAAAGCGGTAAAAGAAATAGAAAATATTGGTTATGTAAGTGTGATTGTGGAAATTTCAAAGAAATAAGAACTGACTCTTTAACTAGTGGCTTAGTACAATCTTGTGGATGTTTAAAAAAAGAACAAGATAAATTAAATTTAACAGACAAATACCAATTTAAAAAGAAATATAAGGTTCAAAATAAAAGACTTTACAGTATATGGAAGGGTATAATATCTAGATGTACAGATAAAAATAATAAAAGATACAATAGATATGGTGAAAGGAATATAATTGTGTGTGATGAATGGTTTTGCTATGATAATTTTGCAAATTGGGCATTGAGTAATGGATATTCAGAGAAACTTACAATTGATAGAATAAATAATGAAGGAAATTATGAATCAAGCAATTGTAGATGGGTGGATATAAAGACACAATGTAGAAATAGGTCAACAAATATATTAGTAAAGCATGAAGAAAAAGAAATTACATTGATAGAGCTTTCTGAAAAAACAGGTATTTCATACTCTTGCTTAAGAAGTAGATATTCTAAGGGATTAGTAGGAAATAAGCTTATAGAAAAAGTTAAGATTATTGAAGAAAGCAGAGCTAAGTTATCTATTGAGGATGTAAAAGAAATTAGAAAAAAGTATTCTGATGGATATACAATAAAACAACTAAGTGAAATATATCCTGTAACATATTCATCTATATCAAATATAGTCCATAGAAGAACATGGAAAAATATTTAATTAATTATATATGCCAATACCGAGGAAAACCTATAGATTGCGAATAGGCTATAGGTTTCCGTAGAGCGTAGAGAGTGAATAAATATAATCTCTCCAAGAGTGCTGGGCAACTAAATAAAGTTTATTTTGTTGATGATGTACGCCGAACTTATAGGAAACTATAAGAGCTAGAGGATAAAAAGCCTTTAGGATAACAAAATGCATATGTTGAATTTGGTCATAGAACTAAAAATGGCAAGGGATGGGTTAAAGGACAACATTTCTTAACTATTTCAGAAATGGAACTACAAAGTCAAGTTGATAAGATTATAGAGAAAAAGTTATTAATATTACTTAAAGGAGTATTTGATGCTTAATAATATTATAGATGGAATATCAGTGAAATTAGATGGCACCTTTGGAGAAAAATTTACAATTTATAGTGAAAATGTGGAGCAAGGTATAAATGAACCTTGTTTTTTTATTGTTCCTCTAAACCCAAGTAAAGTGCCATATCCAAGTGGTAGGACATTAAAAAAGAACTCTTTTGATGTACACTATTTTCCAAAAAGTAATGATAAATCATTTGAAATAAATGAGATAGCTGAGATGTTACTGGAGGAACTGGAGTATATAGAGATTGAAGGAAGCTTAGTTAGAGGTACAAATATGAACTTTGAAATTATAGATAATGTACTTCATTTCTTTGTTGATTATAACTACTTTACTATAAAGAGTAATGATACAGACAAGATGGACGCAGTAGAGTTATTTGGTGGGCTAAAGAGAGGTGATAGTATTGAAAACTAATAATTTAGATAAAAAATCTAATGACTACAAGTTTACTAAGGAGCAGATAGTCAATTCTAAGAAGTATGTAAATAGAAAAGATTTATTAAATGCAATTTTAAAAGAAAATGAGTTATATTCTTTTTCAGAAGTAGAGGATATGATAAATAATTTCATGAAAGGAGTGAGTTAGATGGCTTTAGGTGGAGGAACATTTATAACACAAAATAAGGTACTACCTGGTGCTTATATAAATTTTATCTCAGCTAAGAGAGCAACTAGCTCTCTTAGTGATAGAGGGATTGTAGCAATGCCACTTGAATTAGACTGGGGTATTGATGAAGAAGTATTTCAAGTCACAAGTGATGATTTTGAGAAATATTCAGTGAAGTATTTTGGATATGATTACACTCACGAAAAGTTAAAAGGACTCAGAGACTTATTTAAAAATATAAGATTAGGATACTTTTATAAATTAAATAAAGGTATTAAAGCTAGTTGTAGTATTGCTATAGCGAAGTATAGTGGAATAAGAGGTAATGACTTAAAAGTAATAGTTACAACTAATGTTGATGACAATGCTAAATTTGATGTTGTAACACTTTTAGATAATAAGAAAGTAGATACACAAATAGCTAAAGTTATTACAGACTTACAAGACAATGATTATCTTAGTTGGAAGAAGGATGCAACACTAGAAGCTACAGCAGGTTTAACTTTTACTAATGGAACTAATGGAGAAGCAGTCACAGGAGCAGAATATCAAACTTTTCTTGATAAGATAGAAAGCTATAGTTTTAATGCTTTAGGATGTTTAGCTACAACATCAGAGATTAAGAGTCTATTTGTAGAGTTTACTAAAAGGATGAGAGATAAGGTAGGAGCTAAGTTTCAAACTGTATTATATAAAAAGAATGATGCAGATTACGAAGGTGTAGTATCTGTAGAAAATAAGATTAAAGATACTGTATTATTAGAATCTAGCTTAATTTACTGGGCTACTGGAGCTATAGCTGGATGCGATATAAATAAATCTAATACTAACAAGCAATATAATGGTGAGTTTGATATTGATGTTAATTATACTCAAATACAACTTGAGGAATCGCTAAAGAGTGGTAAATTTATATTCCATAAAGTTGGAGATGAAGTCCATGTATTAGAGGATATAAATACTTTTGTATCATTTACAGATGATAAGAATGACGATTTTTCAAGTAACCAAAGTGTTAGAGTACTTGACCAAATTGCTAATGATATAGCGATTTTATTTAATACAAAGTATTTAGGTAAAGTACCAAATGACAAGGCTGGTCGTATCTCGTTTTGGAATGATGTTGTTAAACATCATGAACAACTACAGAATATAAGAGCAATAGAAGATTTTAAAGCTGATGATGTTTCTATAGAACCTGGAAACGACAAGAAAACTGTTGTAGTAAGTGATGCTGTAAAAGTTATTAATGCTATGAGTAAGCTTTATATGACTGTTTCAGTTAGTTAAGAAAGGAGAGTGATGTAGGTGTCTAAAAATATTACTATGAATGTTAGAGATGCAATAAGTGGTTCTAAAGCTGAATGTTTTGTAACAATAAAAGGTAAAAGATATAATTTTATGCAAGCTATTAATTTAGAAGCAAAAATGGAAAAAAATAAAAGTGAGATGCCAATACTAGGTAGCATTACAAAAGGAAATAAAAGTACAGGAAGTAAATTTTCAGGGAGTGCAACATTTTATTATAATACTTCTATATTTAGAGAGTTGTTATATGAATACAAAGAGACTGGTGAGGACATTTACTTTGATATGCAAATTACTAACGAAGACCCAACAAGCTCAGTAGGTCGCCAAACTATAATACTTGAAGATTGCAACCTTGATAGTGGAATAATTGCTAAATTTGATGCTGATGGTGAGTATTTGGATGAGGATGTAGATTTTACTTTTGAGAATTGGAGAATAGTTGAGAAATTCAATATAGCAAATGGTATGGAATAAGATACACATTTATAATTTATAGATGTGTATTTTTTATTTATAAGAATAGGAGATGATTAAAATTAAAAATAAATATGAGATGAAAGATTCAATTTCTTTTAATTACAATGAAAAGATACCTTTGGAGGAACGTGTAAGTGAGGTGTATAAGAAAGCAGGAAAATTTCTTATAGATATTTCAGATAAACTAGCAAGCGATACAATTGAAGGTTCATCATTAGCACCTTTGACATTGAAGATTAAATTAGATGAAGATAAGCTTATAACAATAGAAAAAGAAACAAAATACTTAATTATGGAGGTAGAATAATATGGGAGATTTAAATGCTTTTTTAAGTCAAAATGCAATAAAAGTAGAGAATAGAAAGTATGTGGCAAGTGAAAGGTTTATAGATGGTGAAGGGAAACCAATAGAGTGGGAATTAAAAGCAATAGATTCAGATAGAGATAGACAGTTGAGAAAAAATTCAGCCATAAGAGTTCCTGTTATAGGGAAAAAAGGAAAAGCAACAGGGCAATACACTAGTGAAACAGATTTTAATACTTATACTTTGAAATTGTGTGTAGAAACTGTAGTATTTCCAGATTTACATGATGCAGAACTTCAAAATAGCTATGGTGTAATGGGAGCAGAGGAACTGTTAACAACAATGTTAACTCCTGGCGAATATACAGACCTTTCAAGTGAAGTAGGAGAGGTAAATGGTTTTGATAGGACTTTTGAGGATAAAGTAGAAGAAGCAAAAAACTAATTGAAGAAGGCGATTATGATGCTAGTGCAGCTCATTATTGCCTTCATAAATTCAAATGGAAACCACATGAATATACGGATTTGCCAGACTACGAGAGAGCATTTGTTGCTGCTTCTATAGATATTAAAGTAGAAGAAGAAATAAAAGAAGAAAAAAAGAATGCTAAAGAAGCTAGAAGAAGTAGAAGGAGATAATATCTAATGTAAAAAAATTACTGGTATAGTATAATAATCTTATAAAATCATATGGGGGTAATGTTATGGGATTATTTGGTGGGAAAGAAAACTGCTGTATATGTGGAGAAAAAGGGAAACAAAAAATTGCTGATGGATGGTTATGTAAAGACTGTTTTAAAAAATATGCAGTTGCTGCTTTTATTCCAGGAAATAATAATTTTTGTGAAATGCCAACCAAGGCTGAGGTTGAGAAAGCCATTGAATTGAAAACAATTAGCAAAAAAGATTCTGAAAATTTTAAGGCAACAAAAAAAATATCCAAATTTATAGAATTTGATGATGATAGTAAAAGGTTTGTTGTTTTAAATGGTTTTGATAGAGAGAAAATGAATTTAAATGTTTATAATTATAGTGATATTATTGAATATGAACTTTTAGAAAATGGCGAGACTGTGACTAAAGGTGGTATAGGGAGAGCTTTAGCAGGAGGTGCGTTGTTTGGTGGGGTAGGTGCTGTTGTTGGCGGAGTAACAGCTAAAAGGACAACAAAGGCACTTATAGATAATCTTAAAATAAAAATAACTTTAAATGATTTGAATAACCCTAATATTTATATAAATTTAATCCAATTTAGAACTAAGAGTAATTCTTCAATCTATAAAATGGCATATTCTTCTGCTCAAGAGATATTATCTATTCTTGCAATAATTGTGAAAGATAATGAAGTTAGTGATACGCAAAATAGCAATATTCCATCTGTAGCAGATGAAATATTAAAATATAAGAACCTCCTGGATATGGAAGCTATTACACAAGATGAATTTGATGCTAAGAAAAAAGAACTCTTGAATTTATAATACATAAGCACTTACTTAAAAATAAGTAAGTGCTTTTATTATTCCCAAAAAAGAAAGGAGAGTGAGAAAATGGCAACGATACAAACTTCAATAAAGATTTTCGATGGAATGACACCTGCATTTCGCAACATGACTACATCTATTAATACAACAATTAATAGCTTAGAAAGGTTGCAACAAAGATTACACAACCCACTTAATGCGGGTAGCATACAAGCATCTCAACAAAGTTTGAATAATATAGAAAGTATTCTTGCAAGAATAGAACAAAAAATTAAAGGGAATACAAATGAACAGGAAAACTTTAATAATAAGATAAAGCAAGGAAGTGAAGCAGGTTCTGTATTAGTTTCTAAACTAAAAAGTTTGGCTGGGATATACATTGGAATAAAAGGAATAGAAAGTATTACAAAAGCAGCAGATACAATTGCAAGTACAAAAGCAAGATTGGCTTTAATGAACGATGGGTTACAGACAACAGAACAACTTAATAAAATGATTTATTTGTCTGCTCAAAGTGCTAGAGCTAGTTATGCAGATACGGCAGCACAAGTCGCTAAACTTGGAATATTAGCAGGAGATGCTTTTGGAAGTTCGGCAGAGGTGATAAAGTTTACAGAACTTATGAATAAAGCTTTTGTAATTGGAGGAACATCAGCAAACGAAGCTAGCGCGGCTATGTATCAGCTTACTCAAGCTATGGGTGCAGGGAAACTTCAAGGTGATGAATTTCGTTCTATAATGGAAAATGCACCATTGCTAGCTACTAAGATAGCTGATGCAATGGGGAAAACTAAAGACCAATTAAAGGAATTGTCAAGTAGTGGAGCAATAACAGCAGATGTTATAAGAAATGCACTATTTAAAGCTTCTGATGAGATAGAGAAGAAATTTGCAAGTATGCCAATCACTTTTAGTCAAGCGCTTACTATGATGAAAAATGACGCCTACATGATTTTTGGGCAAACTCTTGGGAAGATAAGTGGAGCTTTGCAAAGTGTTAGGTTTAGTGAGATTGTTGTATCTATGCGAAATGTTATGATTGCGATATCTTCAAACATTTATGATACACTGAATATTATAAAAAATATTTTAAATAGCGATTTCTTTTCAGACTTTGTTAGAGGAATTACATTAGGAACTATATTAATTATCAATGGATTGGGATGGGTTACTAATGCGGCACTAAATGTTGCTAATGTGTTTGCACAAAATTGGTCAATTATCGCTCCTATTGTCTATGGAATAGTTACTGCTATTGGTGTATATACAATTGCTACTCTAGCCTTGGCAGTATCAAAAAAGATAGCTGCTTTATCTGAAGCGTGGTTTAATTTTCAAATGACTCAAACCGTTATTATGTTTGAATTGGCAGCTGGTGCAACTTGGAGACAAATAGCAGCACAATATGGTTTAAATGCAGCATTATATGCTTGCCCTTTAACATGGATAGTTCTTGGATTTATAGCAATTATTGCTGTTGTCTTTATGGCGGTAGCAGCAATAAATAAATTTGCAGGTACTTCTTTGACTGTACTAGGGGTAATTGTAGGTGCAGTATTTGCAGCAGTAGCAACAATACAAAATGTTATGATTGGGCTTCTCAATGGTTGCATAGCCGTAAATGAAGGAATTGCGAATGGTTGGAATCAGTGTGTGTTTTTTATGAAACAAGCTATTGCAAAAGGTGTAATCTTTATAATAGAAAAAATGGCATCTCTAAATGATTCTGTAAATTCAGCAGGGAATGCACTTGGGAAAGCTTTTGTTGATGGGGCAAATATCGCAATACGAGGTGTGAATAAGCTTGTTGACTTGTTAAATAAAATACCTGGAGTAGATATTGGAAAAGTTGGAGAAGCAACATTTACACCAGTCAAGGCAGATAATAGCACAATTAAAAAACAAATTGCAGATTTAAATAAATGGGTAGGAGATGCACCAGAAAAAATAAAACTGGATAGAATGGGATACAAAGATATTGGAGCGGAATTTCAAAAGGGAAATGCTCTAGGAACTAAGTGGCAAAATGCTATATCTAATAAATTAAAAGATACTTTTGATATTAATAAGATGCTAGAAGATGCAAAGAAAAAATTAGGATTAGACGATTTATGGAATAAACAAAATCCTTTAAACAACCTTGGGGGATTTGGGAGTGGAGATTTAGGAAAGAACGTAAAAGATACTGCAGGAAATACTGCAAAGATGGCAAAAACAATGGATAAAAGTCAAGAAGACCTTAAATATCTTAGAGATATTGCAGAACAGGAAGTAATCAATAGGTACACAGGAGTAAATATTAAAATTGACATGAACAATACAAACAACATAAATAGTGATACAGATGTTGATGGAATAGTTAATGTCTTAACTGAGAAACTGAATGACGCTATGGTTGTATCAGCAGAAGGTATAGTTTAGGAAGGGGGGATATATAAATGGCTTATGATTTTTACTTAGATGGAGTACAATTACCAATTGCACCACCCAAACTTGAGATTAAAGTAACAAATAAAAATAAAACTGTAGACCTAATAAATACTGGTGAAGTAAATATATTAAAAAAAGAAGGGCTATCTGAAATAAGTTTTGAAGCAGAATTTACACATAATAAACTACCTTTTTATCGTGGTACTTTTAGAGATGTTCAATTCTTTTTAAGTAAATTAGAACTATTAAAAACAGATTGTAAGCCATTCCAATTTATTGTATCCAGACAACTTGGGAATAAAGTACTATTTAACACTAATATGAAAGTATCATTAGAAGAATATAGCATAGTAGAAGATGCAGATAATGGTTCAGACACAAAAGTCGCAATAAAATTAAAACAATATAGAGATTACTCAACTAAAAAGTTAGTTCCTGCTACACCCAAAACTACTAATGAGACTGGTAGACCTAATGTAAAAATAGAGCCAAAACGAGTTGATTCTGTTAATGCACCAAATAGTAAAACTTGCACCGTCAAAGCAGGTGATAGTTTATGGTCAATCTGTCAAAAACAACTTGGAGATGGGTCACTATATAAGAAAGTATATGAATTAAATAAATCTATGATGGATAAAGCAAATAAAGGGAAAAATCTATCTAAGTATACTATTTACAAAGGGCAGGTGTTAAAACTTGGCTGATGATTTAGTTTTAGCAAATGATAGGGATGTAAGGTTAGTTATTGCACACTGGGAACATTTCTATGTACCTGCCGTTTTAGATGGAATCACATGGGAAATAGAAAGAAGAGGGACACCAAGCAAGTTAGAATTTACAATAGTTATGGATGATATACTACAGTTTTGTGAAGGAAATTCTGTAAGGCTGTATTATAAAGGAATAGGTATCTTCTATGGATATATTTTTCAAAAGAAAAGAGATAAGGAAAATCATATTAAAATTATTGCATATGACCAGTTAAGATATTTTAAAAATAAAGATACTTATGTATATAGTAATAAAACTGCAAGTGAACTTATAAAAATGTTGGCTAAAGATTTTAATTTAAAATACAATGTCATAGAAGATACAAAATATAAAATATCTAGAATAGAAGAAAATAAAACTTTATTTGATATGATACTAACAGCACTAGATGATACTTTAAGAGAGAAAAAGGAAATGTATGTTTTGTATGATGATTTTGGAAGGATAACATTAAAAAATGTTGCATCAATGAAATTAGATACTGTTATGAATAATGATGTAATAGAAGATTTTGACTATAACTCAAGTATAGACAGTGATACTTATACAAAAATAAAACTAGTAAGAGACAACGAAGAGACAGGAAAAAGGGATGTTTATATTGCTCAAGACTCAACACATATGAGAAGCTGGGGAATACTTCAAATGTTTGATACAGTAGACAAGAACATGAGTGAAGCAGAAATAAAACAAAAATGTGATATACTTTTAAAATTATATAATAAGAAAACTAAGTCATTAAGTTTAAAAAATGTATTAGGAGACATTAGAGTAAGAGCAGGTTGTTTAGTACCTGTTTTTTTGAATTTAGGAGATATTGAGTTACAAAATTATATGTTAGTTGAGAAAGTAAAACATACATTTGAAAATAACAGTCACTTTATGGATTTAACTCTTGTTGATGGAGACGAATTCGCTTCTTATTCTTCATCAAGTTATAGCAGTGGAAACACAAATAATAAAGATGAAAAGAAAAATGGTCCTGCACAGAGTACTACAAGCAAAGAAGACAATGATATGATAAATAAATTGAATAAAGTATTTAAAGGAAAATTATCAAATACAGGAAATATATTTGTTAAATATTCTAATGCTTACAAAGTAAATGCAGCTTTAATGGCTGCTATTTCTATACATGAAACTGGTAATGGTAGTTCCTCACTTTGTAAAAATAAAAATAATTTCTTTGGTATGAAAGGTATGTCTTTTAGTTCTGTAGATGAAGGGATAAAAAGAGGTATTAGCAATTTATCAAGAAACTATATTCATACAGGAAGAAAAACATTAGAACGTATTAGAGACAAATATGCACCTCTTTATGATAGCCCTCTTAATAAAGATTGGGTACCAGGGGTAAGCAAGTTCTATAAACAAATAACAGGAAGTACCTATAGTCCTAATAATTCAGGTACAGGAGTTGGAAGTAATGAAGAAGCAGAAAAGAATTTAAAAGATACAACTTATAAAGTTCAAAATAATAACAATGCTAATACATCTACAAATAATAATAGTAAAGTAAATAAAGTTATTCAAGAAGCAAAAAATCAACTTGGTAAATCATATGCTCGAGGTGGCAATGGTCCAAAAAGTTTTGACTGTAGTGGTCTTATGGTATGGGCATTTAAAAGAGGTGCAGGAATAAATCTACCTAGAGTTTCAGCAGACCAATCAAAAGATAGTAGAGCAAAACTATTGTGCAACATAAATGATGTAAAAGCTGGGGATTTAGTATTCTTTGCATATAATCAAGGTAAAGGAAATGTACATCATGTTGGACTATGTATAGGAAATGACCAGTTCATACATTCGCCAAAGACTGGTGATGTAGTCAAAATAAGTAGTTTAAGTGGTAGACAAAAACAAAATCATGATTTTGCAAGAGCTAGAAGATTCTTTTAAGTGAGGTGATAATATGAGTCAAGAATTATTGCAGGTAATTAAAAAGGCAGCAATGGATGCAGTAGAAACAAGCAATCCGATTAGGGTTGTATTTGGGACAATAGAAAGTATTAGTCCTCTAAAAGTTAAGATAGAACAGAAATTATCTATTGGTGAATTTTTTTTAATACAAACAGATACATTTAAAAGATATACCGATAAAAAAATAGGAGACAAATTGGTTTTAATAAGAATGCAAGGAGGACAACAGTATTTAATTTTAGATAGGATGTGATGAAGTGATACCAACAGACGCTATTGACTATGATATAGAAGATGTATCAATTATAAACTTTGATGTAAGAGAAGAACCAAGTAAGACCTTTAAATTAAATATAGAAAAAAATAAAGTAGATGGTATTTGTGATGATGTGGAAGCATTAAAACAGACCATCTTTTTAACTTTAAATACTGAAAGATATGAGCACCTTATTTATTCTCGGAATTATGGGGTCGAGTTGAACGACCTTATTGGAGAACCTATATCCTTTGTAATACCAGAGTTAGAGAGAAGAATCAAAGAAGCATTAATACTGGATGATAGGATTGAAAATGTAGATAATTTTGAGTTTGAAAATCAAAAAGGAAAGGTCCAGTGTAAATTTATTGTCCATACCAAATATGGAAATATCAAAGCAGAGAAGGTGGTGAGTGTATAATTGTTTGAATTAATGACATTTGAAAATATAATTAAAAGAATGTTAGATAGTGTACCTGACATGTTTGACAAACGAGAGGGTTCTATAATATATAATGCTCTTGCACCTGTTGCAGCGGAGCTTACAGAAACATACATTGCAATGGATGAAATGTTAGACCAAACATTTGTAGATACTGCTAGTTATTATTACTTAGAAAAAAGGTGTAAGGAAAGAGGAATTACACCACTTGAAGCTACTAATACAATTGCAAAAGGAGTCTTTAATATAGATATTCCTCTTGATTCAAGATTCAACTTGGGAGAATACAATTATATTGCAACTGAAAGGATTAGCGAAGGTATATATAAGATGAAATGCGAAACTGCTGGACCTATTTTTGAACTTGGTCAGTTGATTCCAATTGAATATGTAGACAAATTAGAAACAGCAGAATTGACAGAAATATTGATAAATGGAGAAGATGAAGAATCTGAGGACAGTTTAAGACAAAGATATTATGATAGTTTAAATTCTCAGTCATTTGGTGGAAATATACAGAACTATAAGGATGAAGTTAATAAGATACAAGATGTTGGAGGAGTTAAGGTTTATCCAACTTGGAACGGTGGGGGAACTGTTAAGTTAGTAATAATTAATTCTAATTTCAAAGTACCAAGTACTGACTTAGTTAATTTAGTCCAAGAAGAAATTGACCCAAATATGAAAGGCGAAGGTCTCGGATTAGCACCGATTGGACACCGAGTAATTGTGGAGGGTGTGACAAGTACGACTATAAACATATCAGCAGAGATAACATATAAAAGTGGCTACACTTGGGAGAATATAAAGACTATAGCAGAGGAAGCTATTGACGACTATTTAAATGAACTTAACATGAGTTGGGAAGATGAAGAAAACTTAATAGTTCGTATATCTCAGATAGAAATTCGTTTGTTAAGTATAGATGGAGTATTAGACATTGCAAACACAATGATAAATGATTCTAAATCTAATTTAACAATAGATAGTAATAGCATAGTAGTAAGAGGTGAGGTAGTTGGATAAAGAGATAAATCTAATAAGTTACTTACCACAAATTCTGCAAGATAAAGAAGAATATATAAAAGCATTTAATGCAGATAACAAAGAAATAAAGATACTACATGATAAATTAGATGATGTATTAAATGACCAATTTCTAGAGGATTTGACCATAAGCGGAGTAAAGAGATGGGAAAAAATAATGTCTATAGTTCCTAAATCAAATGAGAGCCTAGAAGATAGAAGATTTAGGATTTTTAGTAAATATATAAGTAAATTACCTTATTCGGAGAAATTTCTTAGGAACTGGTTAAATAGTATAGTTGGAGAAGGAAACTATGAATTAAATGTAAATAATGCCACTTATAACATTCATTTAGAGAGTGATGCAAGAAATCAAGATTGGTTTGAGGAAGTTCATTCTTTTGTAAGCAGCATCAAACCTTGCAACATGAGTTTTGACTACACTAGAATACTTATAAGTAAAGATAATTATATGAATTTTGGAATAACCACTTTAATGGGTCAAGAGATAACAATATATCCTTGGAGTCCACCAAACATAGAAACGTATGGAGAAATTGATATATTAACAGGAAATGGAGTTGGATACCAAGAGGTAACAATATTTTAGGAGGTGATATATTGGCTATAGATAAAAGTTATTACACTATAATTACAAATGTAGGAAAGGCAAAGATAGCAAATGCAAGTGTTACAGGTAACAAAGTAGGGTTTGTAAAAATTCAACTTGGAGATGGTGGAGGAAGTGAGTATACTCCAACAGAAAGTCAAACAGAACTTAAAAATGTGGTATGGGAAGGCAACATCGGAAATACAACCACAGATGAAACTGCACCAAATTGTATAATACTAGAGAGTCTTATACCAAGTAATGTTGGTGGATTCATGATAAGAGAAATAGGATATTTAGATGATGAAAATAATCTAATTGCAATCTCTAAATATAAAGAATGTTATAAACCTTCTATAGAACAAGGAGCAGTTGTTGATATGAAGGTTAAAACTGTGCTTATTGTATCTAATGTAAATAATATAGAACTTAAAATTGACCCTACAATTATATTTGCCACATTAAAAGATTTACAGGATTTAGATGCTAAAATAGACAATGTTAACACTAAAATAGATACAACTAAAACAGAGTTAACAAGCAACATAGAAACTACTAAGACAGAGATTAACACTAAGATAGGTGATACAACACAACTTACTACAACAGATAAAACAAATATAGTTAGTGCAATTAATGAGGTAAAAACTAGTGTAGATAGCATAGAAACAACAGCAGATAAAACAAGTTATAATAATGCGACAAGCAATCTTAATGCTACTACTGTGCAAGGGGCGATTGATGAAGTTGTTAGAAAGATAGAAAATTTTAATGAGGTTAATATATCTATACAAAATGACATGTTACCTATTTAAGAGAGGAGAGTGAGAAAATGCAAACAGTATGGAATTTTGGTTATATTGGCAGAGCAGATAGTGTTCAACTGCCACAAGGTCGATACAAATTTGAATGTTGGGGTGCTTGTGGTGGTAGGTTTGACGCAGCTGATTGGACTACTTGCGCAAAGGGTGGCTATACAAAAGGTGTAATTACTTTAAAAGAAAAAACTACTTTTCACGTTTATGTTGGTCAATCTGGATATGAAAAAAATTCATCTGCTAGTATTATTTTGAGGACTGGGTTTAATGGTGGTGGAAAATCTAATTTAGCTGGTGTTGGCGGATATTATTACACTAGATATGGTGGTGGAGCTACAGATATAAGGCTTGTTGATGGTAATTGGGATAATCCACAAGGTTTACTATCACGTATAATTGTTGCAGGTGGTGGAGGTGGCGCTGGGAATGGTGACTATATCCTTGGGCATGGTGGTGGTTTAAAAGGTGATGATGGTATTGGCTATCAAGATTCTTTATCAAGTGGTGGTACACAGTATCAAGGTGGCATACATGGCAATCCAAATTATTATGGCTCATTCGGAAAGGGCGGAAGCTATAATTGGGGTAATGGTGGAGGCGGTGGATGGTTTGGAGGTTCGGGCTGCAATAGTTATATGGCAGGCGGAGGAAGTGGCTATGCACTAACTAAGGATAGCTATAAACCATCTGGATATACGCCTGCATCTAAATATTATCTTAGTGATGTTGTTATGACTGTTGGTGGTAATACTACTAAAGCAGATGGTTATGCCAAGATAACATTACTCCAAGCATTACCTTTTTTAACTATATCATCTTATAATTCTACTACTGCTAAGTTTAAAGCAGACCACACAGACCCTACATTATTGACTAAGATAGAATATTTTATAGATGATGTATTAAAAGAAACTATAACAACAGATTTAGCAACAGAGAAAACAATTAACTATACATTAGAAGATAATGCACTACACACACTTAAAATAGTTGTTACAGACAGTGCTAATGCTACAGCTGAAAAAGTTGTAAGTATAAGTAAAGGAATTGCACCTCTTCCAAGTGGTTCTACAACTGAGGAAGTTACAGGCAAATGGATAGAAATTAAAGATACATTCAAAAGTGGTAAAACAAGTATTGTAAATACTTTAGCATTAAAGAATATAGAAGCAAGTTTAAATAATACACTTGTGGAGTTATCAGAGAAAATAAAAACTTCTTTTGACAGTTCAGACGCTAGTGAGCAGGATTTAATAAATCAACTAACACAAGCAAATAACACTATAACTCAGTTAAATACTCAAATAAGTGGATTAAATTCTAAATATAAATTTGCCTATAGTACTGATATTACTAAAAGTTGGATGATTGATTGTGGGTTTAAACCAGATTTTGTCATTTATGAATGTTGGACTACACGAGGTCGACTTTTTGTTATATTAACTCCCTCAATATATGCTTGTTTTAACACTTCTAATAGTCGTTGGAGTATTATCTCCTCTGATTATGAAAACTCTTATGCTTATTCAAAAAATGATATTAATAGTTATTATGGTACTAAAATTAGGGACACTGGATTTAATTCTGCGGCTATGCCTGGAGATTCTTTAAATGATAAATATTATTTTTATTATGCTATTAAATGTTTGTAGGAGGTTTAATATATGAAAAATATAGGAAGAATAGTTTTTTATGATAATGATACAGGGGATATATTAATGTTTTATGGAGAAAAAACAGTAAGTGATAGTATAGATATTAATATCCCTAAAATAGATTCTATTGAGTTGCTATATGGAAGTATAGATTATACTAGAAATAGGCTAATAGGTATGAATGTAGAAACAAAAGAACCAATTTTGGAAGAAATAAAAGTAGAGTTAACAGAAGAAGAAAAGAGAATACAAGAGTTAGAAAATCAATTACTAATTGCAGAAAATGAAAAAGTAGGAGGAATTTTATAATGAATATAAATAATGTTGTAGTAAGAATATTAGCAGAAAGAATACTAAACAAAGGATTAAATCCTTTAAAAAACAGACCTTTTGAATTGGATGATGTTACTAACACACAGTATAGAAAAGCAGTAGAAGATTATATAATTATAGAAAGTGAAATAGTAGAAGGAGTAGAACCAACAGTATAGAAGGTTCTTTTTTTATTTCTAAAAATATATAAATTCATTTACATTTTGCCTACACTTCATCTACACTTTGCAGACGTTTATGGTTTTAAAATTAGGTACAATAAAACCATAAATTAAGAAAGAGGTGGATTGAATGGCAACAGTTTATAATTTTAGTTATACAGGAAATGAACAAAGTGTAACATTAAAACCTGGTAAATATAAATTTGAGTGTTGGGGTTCTTCTGGAGGTATCAACAATTCTTCTTGGCATACTGATGCTAAAGGCGGATATTCTAAAGGTGAAATTATATTAAAAAAACAAACTACATTATATATTTATGTTGGTGAAAGTGGTTTTGCTTCTTCATCTACGAGTAATAATACTAAAAGTGGTTTTAATGGCGGTGGTAAAGGTTATTTGAATCAACAGGTTATGGGTACTTATTATTCTATGTATGGTGGAGGTGCTACGGATATAAGACTTGTTGGAGGTGCTTGGGATAAGGAACAAGGTCTTTTATCTAGAATAATTGTTGCAGGAGGAGGTGGAGGTACGTATTATCCTTATACTGGCGGTGTAGGAGGAGGATTAGAAGGAGGGACTGGATATAGTGCTAACGACAGACATCGCCCTGGTGGCACTCAGTATCAAGGTGGTATTGGCCATGTAAGTACAGAAAACGGAAGTTTTGGAAAAGGGTGTTCTGTTAAAGATTCAATTGGCGAAGGCGGTGGAGGTGGCTGGTTTGGTGGTGCAGGCATGAATGGTGTAGGTGCAGCTGGAGGAGGAAGTGGCTATATATTAACAAAAGATAGTTATAAGCCTGCTGGCTACACACCAACATCTGAATATTATTTTGATAATGCTACTATGGAATCTGGCGGAAATACTGCTGGTGCTTATGGTTATGCCAAAATTACGTTATTACAACCATTACCATTTTTAACAGTATCATCTTATAACTCCACACAGGCTATATTCAAAGCTGACCACACAGACCCTACACTATTAACCAAGATAGAAGTATTTATAGATGATAGATTAAAAGAAACTATAACAACAGACTTAACTCTTGAAAAAACAATTAACTATACATTAGAAGATAACGCACTACACACACTTAAAATAGTTGTTACAGACAGTGCTAATGCTACAGCTGAAAAAGTTGTAAGTATAAGTAAGAATATAATGCCATTAGGTGATGATGCCAGTCTACAAGACATAGCAAGTAAAATTAGTGAAATGAAAGAAGGTTTAAAAAGTGGAAAAAGAAGTATTGTAAATGTATTAGCATTAAAGGATATAGATGCAAGTTTAAACAATACATTTGTTGAATTATCCGAAAAAGTAAAAGATTATTTTGATAGTGCAGATTCTTTTTTTCAAGAGGCTAATAAAGGGAAAGAATTAATTGCAACTGCTATTGGCTCACCTGCTATAAAAGAAAATACTTTTGCAGAGTTATCAAATATTATTACTCAATTTAAAAAAGATATAGGTAAAAAAATAGGAAGTAATATAAATAGTCAATTTTCAGAGATAATTAAATATATATCTAATTTTGTAAAAGTAAGTTATATTCAAAGTGCTACCAATTGTTTTGGATATGCATATAGTTCAAGCAGTCTTGGACATGGCACATCTGGTACTGATGGAAATGGAGCAGACACCCTTTTTCTAGAACATGTTTTTGGTGGAGATGGTTACTGTGAAGTTGTATCTTCAGTAAGTAGAGGTTCTAAAGGGTATGCTGTTTGGCTTAATATAAAGCACACAAGAAATGGAACTGTAGTTTTTGAAAAACGAATTGCTTCACAAGACCAAAGTACAAATAAATTCTTACATGACCTTTTTGTTATGAAAGGAGATAAGATTTCTATATGGTATGGTAATAATGGGTATAATACTGAAACATATTCATATTTAGCTGAATCTAAATTAATGGGAAATATAAAATTTGAAATATAAAAAATACAAACCATAAGGCTTAGATAATCTCTAAGTCTTATTTCAATTAATAAGGAGGTTTTCATGAATGAAGAACTTTTCAACGCAGATTTAAAAAGACATGAAACAAGAATAAATAAACATGGAGAAGAAATAGACGAATTAAAGATAGCGAATATTGAATCTAAAGCAGAGTTAAAGGCATTGTGTGAGAATTTAAACTCACTTACGAGCATGTTGAAGTGGCTAATTGGAACAATGATTACAACCTTAGTAGGGTTCTTTATATTTGCAATACAAAGAGGAATATTTTAAATTAGGAGGAAAATAAATGGATAATTTAATAAGTTTTATACCCGAGCAGTTGCTAATTTTAGTAGCTGCTCTTTATGTTATAGGAGCAGGATGTAAGAAATATAAACAACTAGATAATAAATATATTCCAGTAGTGTTATTGATACTTGGGATAGGTTTTTCAGTATGGATGCTGGGATTAAATGCTGATGCAGTCTTACAAGGTGTAATTTGTTGGGGTATATCAATAGGTATAAATCAAACTTATAAACAGTTAAAGGAGGAAAATAAACAATGAAAATATGTATTACAGTAGGACACAGTATTTTAAAAAGCGGTGCATGTACTTCTGCTGATGGAGTAGTTAACGAGTATCAATACAATAAATCTCTTGCACCAGTATTAGCAGATTTATTTAGAAAAGAAGGGCATAAAGTAGATGTAATAATATGCCCCGAAAGACAGTTTAAAACTAAGAATGAAGAAAAGTCTTATAAAATACCTAGAGTTAATAGTGGAAGATATGACTTACTCATAGAACTACATCTAAATGCAAGTGATGGTCAAGGGAAAGGCTCAGAGGTGCTATATTATAGTAATAAAGGACTAGAATATGCAACTAGAATATGTAAGAAACTAGGCACAGTATTTAAAAATAGAGGAGCTAAATTAGATAAAAGTTTATATATTTTAAATAGTTCCAAACCTACAGCAATACTACTTGAAAGTTTCTTCTGTGACAATAAAGATGATTATGAGAAGGCTAAGAAACTTGGATATGAAGGTATTGCTAAGTTGATTGTTGAGGGTGTATTAAATAAGAGTATTAATAACAATGAGGTGAAGCAAATGTATAAACATACAATAGTATATAGTGGTGATGATAAGGTTTCAGCAGACATATTAGGGTTATATTACAAAAGGGCAAAAGAAAGTTATTTAGTGGTAGATATAAAAGACTATAAGCCATATCAAACACAAAATCTGTATGTAATTGGTGGAGTAACTTGCAATAAAATGAAAGAAATGAGTAAGACCACAGGAGAAAAGTTTACTCAGATATATGCTGATGATGTATGGTCTACAATGGATAAGGCTAGAGACTTTGTGAAAGAAAAATTATAAGTTTTAAAGTTTTATTTAAACAAGTATATAGATAAGAAAAATTTATATCAAAGTTTTTCTTATCTATTTTTTCTTATAAATATATTTATTAAATTTATAAAAACATATATTTCTAGAAAAAATATGTTTTTTGACTATTTATGCGTTTTTGATGACTAGTTAGACAGCAAGTGTTGAATATTTTGAATATTTAATTTATTAAAATAAAATTAAGAGGTGATTTTATGAATTTAGATTTTCACTATTATGGTACATATCTTGCAGCTAAAATAGCTGGTTATAATGATTCTGATGCAAATATAATAGCTTATGCTGCTCAATATGTGGATGAATCAACTAAGAGTATGATTCTTGAAGATGTAAATTTTACACTACCTACAGTACAGACAACTTTAGAATTTGAAAAATATTATGCAGATTTTACTTCATGGGGCTATAAATGGAATCTTGATAGTTTGAATGAAATAAGAAAAGTATGGATACCATTTCATTTTTTACCTGGAAATTTGAACAACCAATATGAATATAATGGAGTTAAAGAAAGCACAGGACTTACAACAAACTGGAAATTTAAAGATGGAGATGAGAGAAGATTTAGATTAATGTGTTTACCAAATAGTGAAACTGTTTCTTCTATTATAAATGACCTTATCTATTTTCATAGTACTGAAGAATATAAATTACAATTTATTGGAATGAGAATGCATGTACTTGCAGATACATGGGCACACATGTATTTTATTGGAAGACCTGAATGGTATATTAATGATGTTAAAGAATTTATAGCAGAAGAAAGTAAATACATAGAAGAAACTAAATGGACTAAAGCAGAAGAATATCGTAATGGTAGCTGGCATGCTATTAATGTTTTTGGTACTCCTGAGGTTGGTGGATATGAAGGAATTGCATATCTTGGACATGGAAGAATGGGTCATATACCAGACTATGGATATCTTAATTACAGATATGTTCCAAATTGGAGTTGTACTGATGATAAAGTGAAGATACAAAAAAATAATCAAGATAATTTCTTTAAAGCATTTTGTCAAATGGTATATGCACTAAAGTGTATTAAGAATGGTACTGATTTTAGCCTAAATCAATATGAGAGTTTAACAGAAAATCAGAAAACAGAAGTTATAAAAGTAATAACAACTAGAAAAGATGACCAGTCAGATGCATGGGAAAAAGCAATAAAAGCTTTAGGATATAGTTCTTTAGATAAATTTGATAAAAACAAATGGAAAAATGAATTTGAAAAATCTTCTAATAAACAAAAAACAAACTATTATTATTTTAATCTAGTAGCCAAGAAACATATAGATTATGTAAATAATTTCTTAGAAGAAAATAAATTGAAATTAGATGAAATGTGTAGTGAATATTGTGAATTCAAGACTTTTGATGATAGACAATTTGCTAAAAATAGAAATAAATTAACAAAGATTATACTTAGAGGAGCTTTTATAGTTGATGCTATACAGTTTGTGTATGATGGAAAATATAAAACTCAACTACATGGAGAACCTTTTGGAGGTAGCATAGTATCTATGGATTTAGATGCAGATGATTACATAATTAAAATAAGTGGTTCTATAGGATGGTTTACTGGTTTACCTATACCAGCTAGAACAATAGGTAAAATAACTTTTTTAACTAAAAAAGGAAAAACTATAACAGCAGGAGAAGAAAGAGCATTTAAGAAATATGGAAACTTTACTCTGGAACCAGAATCTGGTAAACAAATATTTGCCCTTCAGGGCTCATACTCAGTATATAAATTTAGTTCAGAGTATAGCAAGAGATATTTAGACTGTTTAGGGATTGCTTGTATGAAATAATTATATGAGCGAATGTTTAAAAGACATATTAGAAATTTTTATCTAATAGATAGATTAAAGGGTAACAACTATTGTTCAGTTGCTACCTTTTAAAGCGTAGGTATATAGGAAAATAGGTATAGCAATTTTCCAAATATCAATGATAGTATAAAGCCCGAAAGAAATATACCTAATATATACCATAAAAAAGTATTTAGATTCTTTTTCATAAATAACCACCAACTCATATTATATTTAATCTTCTTAATTAAAGTATATCAATAATAAGTACAAAGAGTATATAAAATATTACAAATATTAACAGGATACATAAAACTATAGCATAACCTGTAATAATAAAACGAACGAAAATTATCATACTAAAACATAAGACATTTTATAATTGTATTAGATATATACATTAACATACACCAAAGCACTCTTTTTATAGGAGTGCTTATTTTTTTTGAAATACATTAAGGTATAAAACTGTCAAGAACATTACTCAATACACCTTAAAATTGATTTAAATAGTTCTTTTTAACAACCTAAATTATGTGATATAATAAAAAAATAGAAGTGTACTACGAATACACTTCTATAGTTGCAATTAAGCATTCTCATGGACGGGAGTGCTTTTTTTATTTTTCCAAATAATTTTGTTTTTTTCATCTGTAATTATTAAATCAATCTCATTTTCTTCTAATATTTCTTTTGCAGTACAAATAAGATTATCTAAATCAAAACTTCTTGTAACTTCTAGTTGCTTATTATTTATAATTCTCTTTAGTATGGAAATTTTAAAAGCACACATATTATAATCCTTTCTTTTAGCAACAGTTTATTTTAAATTGTAGATAAAACTAAAAAGGGTTATTCTAGAAAACAAATTCCATTTAATTATACCTACTTATCAATATCATCACTTGATGTAGGCAAGATTCTACCACATTTTCTCCGTACTTTAGTATAAAATCATTTAACTGTGTATCTATAAAATCACAATAATCATATGAATCACCTATATAAGCGGTTAATATGTGTGTACACATATCCATTTTTCCCATATACATTGTTCACCTCCCTAAAAACAAAAAGAATATATCTTTTTGGCAACTGGCTGACATAACTTATAATTAATTTTATAAGTTTTAGTCCCTATAGCTTTACGTCACTAAATTTCTCTAGTTTTGCTGATTTAGTTTTATTCTACAATTACAATGATACATTAGAATTAATTATTATTCAACATACCTGTCAGAAAATTAAAAATTTTAATAGTTATCTTAATAATATGAAAATTATTTCGCCTTAAAGAACAAAACAAATGGGTTGAATATATGGTAAATTTTACCTGTAGTTTTTGTATAAAAAAGCTCCTATTATTAATTTAAGCTAGATTGAATTTGAGGAAGTGACATAAAAATGGAGCAACAAGAGGTAATAGACAAACTACGTAGAGGAGAATTGATATTGATGGAATATGTGTGGAGGAAAAAGTCTATTCTATCTAAAAAAGAAATAATATTATCAATGCAGGAGAGGTATAAATGGAGGAAAAGCACTACAGAAATTTTACTTAAAAGATTAGTAAAGATGAAAGTATTAAATAAGAAAAGAACAGGTTTTAAATTAAATTATAAGGTACTAGTAACTAAAAAAGAATATTTAAGTGCTAGAAAAGAAGAAAGAAATACAAGTAGAGATAATAACTTTTTTATAAGAATATTTACAACGATACATAAAATAAATAATGTTATAGAAGAAAAATTAAAAAGATTTATAAAAAATATGCAAAATATAGTAAAAAGATAATTTTATGTTTATATAGAAAGAAGGAAAATATTATGTTGAATAAAAAATTACCAGATGCAGAATTGAAACTCATGAAACTTATTTGGAATTCTGGTTATAAAACTGTAATATCAAAAGATGTTGCAGATGAGACAGAAAAAACGTATGGCTGGAAACATACAACTACAATTACACTTTTATCAAGATTAACTAAAAAAGGTTTTTTAATATCTCAGCGAATTGGAAAACATGTACACTATACAGTATTAGTAAAAGAAAAAGAATATCTAAAATTGGAAGGTAAAAGAATTTTTGGAGGTTTACATAACAATCCTCTATCAGAACTGATTTCAAAATTACATGATGGAGAAGAAATAACAGAAGACAAAATAACAGAAATAGGGGACTGGATAAAAAGTTGGAAGGATGAAGATTAATAGATACAAAAAGGTAGCATCTATATAAATAGTTGCTACCTTTTTTATTGCTGTGGATAGTTGTGTTGATAAGTTGTGGAAAACTTATATAAAAATTGTGGATAAAATATTTTACTGACATCTAACTGACAAAAGTTAAAAAAATAAATAGTCTGAACATTAAAAAATAGCCATATATAAAAAATAAAATAAATAAAAGTAACACTTTATAAGTGTTATTCTTTTTATTATTAACAAAAAATGGTTAAAATGTTGACGGAGAGATAAAACTCTATTATCATAAGAAGTGGGGGGATTCAATGATTGACAAAGTATTCAATGTACAAGAATACTTAATCTAAAAAAATTTATGGAGGGAAAAATTATGAGTAAGAAAAAGATAGGTTTAGTGCCTAAACTAATCATCGGTATCATAGTCGGTATTTTAATCGGAAGTTATGCACCAGAAATAATAGTTCAAATATTAGTAACAGTTAGTACTTTATTCTCAGCATTCTTAAAGTTTGTCATACCATTTATAATTATAGGATTTGTAACAGCAGGGATAGCTGATTTAGCAACAGGAGCAGGAAAGTTATTAGGAATAACTACAGGAATAGCATATGGTTCTACTTTAATTGCAGGAGTATTGTCATTTGCAGTATCTATGTTAATATTTCCAAATTTTATTGATGCAAGTGTAGCAAGTCAAATTGGAGACCCAGAAGCAGGAATGTTAGCACCAATATTTACAATTCCACTAGAGCCTATGGTAGATGTAACAGCAGCAATAGTGTTTGCATTTGTAATGGGACTTGGAATATCAGCTTTAAGAAATCATGGAAAAGGAGAAGTTCTATTTAATTTCTTCCAAGAATTCCAAGAAATAGTAACGAAAACGTTGTCAACAGTAATTATACCCTTATTACCATTATATATAGCAGGAACTTTTGCAAATATAACTATAGCAGGACAAGTATGGACAATATTAGGAGTATTCTGGAAAGTTTATTTAGTTGTAATACCATTACACTTTGTATACATGGCATGTCAATTCACAGCAGCAGGAGCATTCTCAGGAAAGAATCCAATCAAAATGTTAAAAAATCAAATACCTGGATATTTAACAGCTATAGGTACTCAATCTTCAGCAGCAACTATACCAGTTAACGTTGGTTGTGCAGAAAACAATGGTGTAAGTAAACAAATAAGAGAATTCGTTGTACCTCTTTGTGCAACAATACATCTATCAGGTAGTATGATATCTATAACTGGATTTACAACAGCAGTTTTAATGATGAATGGTATGCCTCATGGAATCAATGTATTATTCCCTTACATTGCAATGTTGGGGATAGCAATGGTTGCAGCACCAGGAGCACCAGGAGGAGCTATAATGAGTGCACTTCCTTTCTTACCAATGGTTGGAATACCATCAGATGGTGGTCTTGCGAGCTTAATGATAGCTTTATACTTAACTCAAGATAGTTTTGGTACAGCATGTAATGTATCAGGAGATAATGCAATAGCAGTAGTTGTCGATAAAATAAATGATGGAATGAGTAAAAAAGGAAATAAAGAAAAGCAAAGTGCTTAATTTCTTAATAAATAAAAATGAGTTATCTCAAAAAGAGATAGCTCATTTTTTTATAATTATAAGTCTTTCGTAATTATATATTTTTGTATTCTTTATGCTAATCTGTATCTAGTATTTTTCTATTTAAAAACTGTTTTAAGAGATGATATTAATAATTTATTTTCATCAGGCTTTAATATACATACTCTAAAAAAGTATTCATCTAAACCTTCAAATGAATAACAATCTCTTATTATTATCTTTTGAGGAATTAGTTTCTCACGAAGAGCTTTAGCAGTAAATTCCTTTGTTTTAATTTTACATAATATAAAATTACCTTGAGTATCATATACATCTAGGCTGTCTATGCTTTTAAGCTCCCCAAGTAAGTAATTTCTTTCAGTACTCATTAAGGAAATAGTACTAGAGATAAAGTTTGAATCTCTAAACATTATTTCTCCCATCTTAGAGGCTATTATGTTGATATTCCATAAATCTAAGTTGTTATTTATTTTATTCTTAACAGCATTATCAGATATAAGTCCATATCCAAGTCTTATGCCTGGTGTTGAAAAAAATTTTGATGTTCCTCTTATAACAAATAAATTAGAATAATCATCAACTAATTGAGTAGAAGAGTATATATTTGTATCAGTAAACTCTACATAAGTTTCATCAATCATTAAAAATTTATTTGTGTTTTTTAATATTTCTTTTATTTCTATTTTGTTAAATGCAAATCCAGTTGGATTGTTAGGATTGCAGATTACAACTAAATCATAGTCTTTAGAATTAATAGTCTTTATAAGATTTTCTAATTTTATATGAAAATTATCTTCTTCATTAGCAAAATATTTATCTATAGAACAATTAATTTTAGATAGTTCTTTTTCATACTCTGAATAAGCAGGAGAAAGTAAAAGAGCTTGTTTAGGGTTAATTGTATGTATAAAAGATGAAATTAATTCTGTAGCTCCACTACCAAGTACTATATTATCTATAGAACACTTACAGTAGTTAGATATAGAAGTTTTTAAGTCTATGTAATCAGGGTCAGGATACATAGATACTATATCTATATTGTTTACAATGTATTGTTTGGCTAAAACTGATGTACCAAAAGGGTTTATATTAGAACTAAAATCCATAAATTCTTCTTTTGAAAAGCCATACTTACTAGATAAACTATATAAATTAGCTCCATGATTTGTGCTCATAAAAGTACCTCCAAAAATAAAATTATATAATTAATAAAAATAACTGATTAATATATTTACATATAGATTATAATACAAAGGAATATTTATTCCAAATTTTTAAGAGAAAAAGCAAAAAAGTATGGATAAGCTGTTAATTTAGGTTTAAAAATGATGAAAAAGATTTTAATTGATATTTCAGTATGCTATAATATATAGGTTAATAGATGGAAAGCGGGAGGATTCAAGATGTACAAAGTTACAGGAAAAATGTTGACAGAAGAACAGATAAAAGCAAAAGTTTATGAATTAGGTAAAAAAATAGAAGAAGATTTTAAAGGTGAAGATTTACTCGTAGTAGGTATACTTAAAGGAGCTAGTGTATTTGTTTCAGATTTAATAAGATGTATAGATTTAGATGTAAATATAGATTTTATGAGTGTTACAAGTTATGGAAATTCAACAGAATCTTCTGGTACAGTTAAAATATTAAAAGATTTAGATGTAGATATTGAAGGAAAGAATGTGTTAATTGTAGAGGATATAATAGATTCTGGTTTAACATTAAGTAATCTAGTTGCAGCTTTAAAAACTAGAAATCCAAAATCTCTAAAATTATGCACTCTACTTGATAAGCCTCAAAGAAGAAAAGCTAATATACCTGTAGACTATGTTGGATTTGTTATAGAAGATAAATTCATTGTTGGTTATGGAATAGATTATGCTGAAAAATACAGAAATTTACCTTATATAGGTATAGTTGAGGATGTAGAATAGACTTAAATGTGAATTAAAAGCACTAATCTCTGTAGGAGTTAGTGCTTTTTAATTAAGTATATAAAATTTTAGTAAAGGAGACATCGGTATGGATATTCAATTGAGTATATTATTATTTTTCCAGAGTTTAAGAAATCCAATTTTAAATTTTATATTTCTTGTATTTACAGTAAGTACAGAAGCACCATTATTGATATTAATTACAGCAGTTATATATTGGTGTATAAATAAAAAATGTGGACAAAAAATGTTGTTCGCGATAGTTGGAAATTTTATTGTGAACCTAGGTATTAAAGAATTTGTAAAAGCTCCTAGACCAATAGGTATAAAAGGTCTTGAATCACTGAGAGTTTCTACCGCTGGAGGATACTCTTTTCCAAGTGCACATACTCAAACTGCAACTACATTTTGGGTTAGTATTATGACTATATTTAAAAGAAACTATATACGTTTGTTGGGTGCAGTGATGGTTTTAGGAGTAGGATTATCTCGACTATATTTGGCTGTTCATTGGCCTATAGATGTAATTGCTGGTTGGATACTTGGCATATTTTTTACCATTGTATTTGTAAAAGTATTTGACTATATCGATGATAATAAAAAATATATTTTTCTTGTAGCATTACTCATCCCATTTATATTAATAGCAATATTTCTAAAAAGCCCTGAATATTTTGAAAAATTTGGTATTCTAGTAGGATTTATATTTGGGTATATAGTTGAAGATAAGTTTGTTAAATTTACTACAGAAAATAATAATAAAAAGATTAATTTTAGTAATAAAAATAAAAAGAGCAAAAACATAGTATTTTCGAGAATATGTAGGTTTTTGATTGGAATAGTCACAATAGGAATTTTATATGTTGCTATTAAAGTGTTGATTTCAATATTAATAACGACTTTAAATATAAGTGACTCTAGTATGAGTATAATTTTCATGAATTTTATTAAGTATACATTGGTTGTTTTTTATGGAATAGCAGGAGCTCCTGCATTATTTAAAATTTTGAAATTAAATTAATTTAATTTGTACTATTGTATAGAGACTAATTTAATTTTAAGAAAATTTAAGGGTAGAAAAGAGTGATTATTTGAAGAAAATAGTAGTAATAGGCGGTGGACCAGCAGGGATGATAGCAGCCTCAACTGCATCTAAAAGAGGGTTTGATGTAACTTTAATTGAAAAAAATCATAAGTTAGGCAAGAAGCTTGCAATAACAGGAAAAGGTAGATGCAATATAACTAATGATTGTGATATAGAAGAATTAATAGAAAATGTTCCTACAAATGGTAAATTCTTATATAGTGCTTTTTACACTTTTACAAATGATGATGTAATAAGTATGTTTAATAATCTTGGAGTAAAAACTAAAACAGAAAGAGGAAAAAGAGTTTTTCCAGAAAGCGATAAAGCGTTTGATGTTGTAAAAGCTCTTGAAAAACAAGTAAGAAGCAAAAAAGTAAATATATTATTAAACTCTAAGGTAGAAAAAATAATATCTAAAAATAATAAAATTGAAAAAGTAGTTCTAAACAATAAAAAAGAAATCAAGTGTGATTCTGTCATAATAGCAACGGGTGGATTAAGTTATCCACTTACTGGTTCTACTGGTGATGGATATAAATTTGCTATTTCGCAGGGTCATACTATTGTAGATATAAAACCATCTTTGATTGGTATGGAAGTTCAAGAAGGTTTTGTAAAAGATTTAGAAAAATTATCATTAAGAAATGTTGAGATAAGTGTGTTTAATAGTAAAAAAAAGAAAGTGTATAATGATTTTGGAGAACTTGAATTTACTAAATTTGGTTTAGATGGACCTATAATAAAGTCTGCAAGCTGTAGGATGAAAGATACAACTAAAGAAAATTATACTATACTGTTGGATTTAAAACCTGCATTAGATGAAGAAAAATTAGATAAAAGAGTTCAAAAAGATTTTCAAAAATATACAAATAAAAAATTTGAAAAAGCATTGGATGACTTGCTTCCTAAAAAACTTATACCTATAATAATAAATTTAAGTGAGATTTCTCCAGATACAGTTGTTCATCAAGTTTCTAGAGAACAAAGAAAAAATTTAGTTCATTTACTAAAAAATTTGAAATTTACAGTAAAAAGATATAGACCTATTGACGAAGCCATAATAACTTCTGGTGGAGTAAAAGTGAATGAGATAAACTCAAGTACAATGGAATCAAAATTGATAGAAGGTTTATTTTTTGCTGGTGAAGTAATAGATATAGATGCGTACACAGGAGGATTTAATTTGCAAATAGCTTTTTCGACTGGATATTTGGCAGGTTTTAATTGCTAAAAATTACCTGAATTAAAAATGTTTAAAATCACATAATATTATCAGCAACACAAAATAAATTAAACAGAAGGAAGGTAATCAACATGGCAAGTAACAATAACAACAACAAAACAGTAGTACCAGGAGCAAAAGAAGCTTTAAACCAAATGAAATTAGAAATAGCTAATGAACTTGGTATGAGTAATTATCAACAAGTTGATAAAGGAAACCTTACTGCAAGAGAAAATGGTTATGTAGGTGGATACATGACTAAAAAATTAGTTGAAATGGCTGAACAACAAATGGCTGGAAAAAACAACAGATAGTTAATAAATAATTATTTATAACTATTAGGCTATTGTTATAGCTAGAGCTATCTCAAATATAGAAAGTAATTTCTAAATTGAGATAGCTTTTTTTTATTAAGTTTTATATGTCGATATTTTTATGTAATAAATTTTAGAAATCTGGATAAAATAGTACAAATGAATATATTACATAAGGAGTGATGTAAAATGAGTAGTGTAAACTTTGAAGATTTAAAAAATAAATTTATTAATAGTGATTTAGATGAAAAAATAAGAATATATACGACAACAGAAGGATTATCAGTAGAACAGTTTAAAGAACTATTAAAATATTATCCAATACAACACTTATCTAAATTAGAAAAAGCTCTTGGATAATATCATATAGAAATAAAAATTAAAAAGGCAATTTGTTTAATATAAAAAAATAGATTTTATATTAAATAAATTGCCTTTTTATAATAAATTTATTTTATTATGCTTTTGATATATAATTATATATTCTTTCATTTCCAAGTTCAATAGACCCAGTATTGATAAGTGTAATAATACCTTCTATATCCTTAGGAGTCAGGTACTTGTATGGAATTGATAGATTATAACCAGTATCATGTAATAAATTTTTCAATTGAATTATTTGAGTGATATTAAAACTTTTTATAGACTTAGTAGATTTTTTTCTTGAATTAGACAAATTTTCATTTTGTATTTTTATTAAAGTTTCAATATAGTCTATATAAGATAACTTAAATTCATATTCACTTATTATTTTTTCATCAAGTATACTATTTATAAAATCTTGAGATAATATATTATCTGCAAATTTATCTGCTGTTAATTTTCCAGATATAATACCTTTTTGGTATTTTCTAAGAATTTTTTTTGTATAGCAGTATATTTTATTTCTTGTTTCTAAATCGAGTTGTTCTATTTGCACAAAAACACTTCCTTTTAATTGTAAGAATATTTATTTTGAAAAATTTATACTTAGTCTATAAAGTTTTAATAATTTATTTACAATAAATACTAAATTATAAAATATTTGTTATTTTTTATTATTACCAAGTATAAAAAATATTATAATTGTAAAACTTACAAATATATGTAAAATATTTAGGAGTGATGAAAATGTTAAATGGGATAATAAAACTTTTTTATTCTGAAATTGTAAAAACAAAGATTAATAACTTAGATTCAAGTGGATATTCATTAAGGGATGAATGTAAAGAAATCAGAAATATAACTTTAAAGATAGACAGTGTGTTTTTTAAACTTTTAAAGTTAGTTTTTGGTTCAATACTGCTTATTGTAGCATTTAATCTAAATTGGATATTAGGTATAGGAGTATTTTTAGTTGGAGTGGTATACATTCTTTATAAGAGAAATATGGAAGAACAAGTGAAGGAACATATAAACAATGTAAAAAATAATATCGACATCTCTAAGATAACTTTTATGGATGAAAAGGGAAGAACAGGTCTAAATGCATTGATTACACTACTTCTTATAGGAATATTGACAGGATTTAACTGGATATTAGTTCTTAGTTTTGTCGTTGTTTTTGTTTTTACTATAAAGAATGTATGTTAAAATACTAATAAATAGTTTAATATATAGGGGGAGAAATTGAGTATGACTAATGGCAATTATAAAATGAAGAATTTAGTGGAAATATCTGCTATGGTGACTGAATCTACAGATTTTTTTAATATAAAAGATAAAATAATAGAAAAAATGTTAGAGGTTGTTCACCCTACAAAGGCATGTGTAAATCTATTTTATAAAAATGATTCTAAATATGCCTATTTAGTATGTTCACAAACTTTAGAATATGTACCTCAAATTTTTCCAATCAATAGTCTTAAAGGTGCAAAAATTGATTTTGACACATATCCAGAATATATCCATGAAGCTGTAAATGAGAAAAAGATAATATATGTAAAAAATGTATTTGAAGATTCTAGAGCAGAAGGGGAACGAGATTTAGCAAAATCTGAAGGTTACATTGGTAGAATAGTTTTTCCTTTTATCATAAATAATGAAGTAGTTGGATTTATGACTTGCTTTTTGACAGAAGAAGATTTTCTAACAGAACAAGATATAGACTTTATATCTTCTGTTGCATCTCTCTTAAGTTTATCAATAGAAATAACTAATAAAAATAATAATGTACAAATTTTGGTTGATAAATTAAGAGGTTCAATAAGTGCTATAAATGAAGCTACTAAAAAATTATATCTCAATAAAAGTATAGATGGATTTTTAGAAAACTTAAGTAAACAGGCGTGTAACATCACTAATAGTAAAGAAGCTTTGATAATTATAACAGGTCATGATAATAAAGATAAGATATTTAGCTGTTATAATACAGAGCATAAGAAGAAAACAAATTTATATCCTATGTTGGACAAGTTTGTAAATAAAGAATCCTTAGGAGGATATTTAAATAATTTAAAACCATGTTCACAAAAAGGGATAAACTTGGAAAGTTATATATATTACAAACTCCAAGATAAAAATGAGACTATAGGATGCATTGTTTGTGCAAACAGCAAAAACTATACTAGTGATGATTTAAATATTCTTAGTATATTATCTAAACAGGTTTTGGTTGGTATGCAGTTATATGAGCACAATGAAAAAGAAGTAAAGCACAAGGTTCTTGAGAATGAGTTAAATGTATTAAATAAACAGCAACAACTTATTATGGACAAAGGTAAAATGGATTGTAATGATGAAAAAGAACTTTATTTTTATCATAAACCAGCAAGAGTAGTAGGTGGAGATTTTTACTATGCTACAAAGGTAGATTCTGAACACATAGTTTATATTGTTGCTGATGTAATGGGTCATGGAATGGTTTCAAATTATGTTGTTGCAATGATAAAAGGTGCTTTTAAAGTGTTATGTAATCAGTATAAGACACCACAAGAAATAATGACAAATTTAAATAGTATGTTATATGATGAATTTGACAAGATGGGAGTATTTACAACTTGTTTGATTGGACTTATAGATATTAAAGAAAATATGATTACAGTATCTAATGCAGGACACTATAGCCCTGTAGTTGTAAAAAAAGATGGAACAATAGAAACTAACTTAAATTGTAAAAAGGGAATACCTATTGGGGTAATGGAAGATGCAACATATGAAAACAATACTCTTTCAATGGAAGATTATGCAATGGTATGTATGTATACTGATGGAATTTTAGAAATAAAAAATAAATCAAAAGAAGAATATGGTATAGATAGATTAGAAAACTTTTTAAAAGAAAATTTTAGATTAAATCACCAGTTGATAGTAGAAAATTTAAAATTAGATTTAAGAAACTTTTCATCAAAAGATAATTATGATGACGATATTTTAATCGTTATGTTAAAGGATAGGTAGATTGATTATGGATTTAAATAATAAAATAGAACTTGAAAGTCCAGAAATTATAATAATAAATGGAAGTCCGAGAAATAATAAAAACTGTAGTTTTATAGCAAATGAAATAAAACTTAAATTAGAAGAGAGTGGACTTAGTAGTAAAATATTCAATATATATGATATGTATATTGAATATTGTACAGCATGTGGGTTTTGTAATAAGACAGGGTATTGCAAATTTAATGATGATATGAAACCTCTATATAAAATGTTTGATAAATCAAAAGGAACTATAGTAATAAGTCCTGTACATTTTGATTCAATATCAGCTAAAGTAAAAACTGTTGTTGATAGAACTCAAGCTATCTATGCGAGTAAGTATATATTAAATAAGCCTTCAATTGATAGGAATAAAAAGCGTATAGGTATGTACATTGCAGTAGGAGGTAGTAAACCTTATGATTCACAATTTAAAGGTGGGCAAATAGTTATGGACTTTTTCTTTAAGAGTATAAATACTAAACTTTTACACAATATATATTTAAACAATACAGATAATATACCCTACAGAGATAATCAAGAGTTTAAAGACACTCTGTCGAAGAGTCTAAAAGTTTATATTGATTCAATATAATTTGATTTTGTAAGTAATATTATGTATAATTGTATTGCAATAATTTAAAAATAATTAAAGGAGGGAATTTCAATGAAATTACCAATAGCATTATCTAATAAACATGTTCATTTGAGTCAAGCTGATATAGACGTATTATTTGGAGCAGGTCATGAATTAACTAAATTTAAACCATTATCTCAACCAGGACAATTTGCCTGTGAAGAAAAAGTTGATTTAGTCGGTCCAAAGGGGACTCTAAAAGGAGTTAGAGTTTTAGGACCAGCTAGACCTCAAACTCAAGTTGAGATTTCTTTAGCAGATGGATTCCCATTAGGAGTAAAAGCTCCAATAAAAGAATCTGGTGATATAGCTGGAACTCCTGGTGTTAAATTAGTAGGACCAGCTGGAGAAGTTGAAATGAAAGAAGGAGTTATAGTTGCTTCTAGACATATACATATGAGCAATGAAGATGCTGCTAAATTTGGTGTAACTGATAAACAAATAGTAAAAGTTAAAACATCTGGACCAAGAGCATTAGTATTTGAAAATGTATTAGTAAGAGCTAGTGATAGCTTTAATTTAGAAATGCATGTTGACATGGAAGAAGGAAATGCAGCAGGTGTTAAAAATGGAGATTTAGTAGAATTAATAGTTGATTAGTTTTATGTATGAAATTTATGCTAGTGAATATTTTATTTACTAGCATATTTTTTAATGTAATAAATTTCTATATTATAAATTTAATCTAATAGATTAATTTATAATATAAAGGGGTATTATGAAAATTATAATAAAAACTTACAAAAATATGATATAATATGGTAAAATTAGATATATAAAATTTATATATGATAAAGAAGGCTCTTTTACTCCTAATACCAATATATGCAAATAGATAAAAAAGTTTGAAAAATCTAACTTAATTTATTATATATTGTATACAAAATTATGAAAAAAACTTAACATATTTAATTTAAAAAAAAATCTACTTAAATATGTAATTAATTTACAATTTTCAAAGGAATTTTATCCAATCTGTAGTATTATATTAGAAGATAGAGTATTTGCGCGACTATGTGTGTTTATATTTTTGTTGTGTAAATTATATGTAAATATAAAAAAATAGACTTGTTATAAACAAGTACAATTGTAGCTATCAAGGAGGATACATATTATGGCTAAGTTTATGAAAACACTTGATGGGAATACAGCTGCAGCTCACGTTGCCTATGCATTTACAGATGTAGCAGCTATATACCCAATCACACCATCTTCAACTATGGCTGAAGTAGTTGATGAATGGGCGTCACAAGGAAGAAAAAATATATTTGGACAAAAAGTTAATGTTGTTGAAATGCAATCAGAAGCAGGAGCAGCAGGAGCATTCCACGGTTCTTTACAAGGTGGAGCTTTAACTTCTACTTTTACAGCATCTCAAGGTTTATTATTAATGATACCTAACATGTATAAAGTTGCAGGGGAGTTATTACCAGGAGTATTCCATGTAAGTGCTCGTGCTTTAGCATCTCAAGCTTTATCAATATTTGGGGATCATCAAGACGTTATGGCTGCTAGACAAACTGGATGTGTGTTATTAGCTTCTGGTTCAGTTCAAGAAGTAGCTGATATAGCGCCTGTTGCACATTTAGCTGCAATAGAAGGTAAATTACCATTTATACATTTCTTTGATGGATTCAGAACTTCACATGAAATCCAAAAAGTGGAATTATTAGAAAATGAAGATTATGCAAGTTTATTAAACTTTGAAGCAGTTCAAGCATTTAGAGATAATGCTTTATCTCCAAATCACCCAGTTACTCGTGGTACTGCTCAAAACCCAGATATATATTTCCAAACTAGAGAAGCTTCTAACAAATACTATCAAAATATAGTAGGTATAGTTGAAAAATACATGGAAAAAATGAGTGATTTAACAGGTAGAAAACATAGTTTATTTGATTACTATGGAGCAGAAGATGCTAAATCTATATTAATTGCTATGGGTTCTGTAACAGAAACAATAGAAGAAACTATAGATTACTTAAATGCTAAGGGAGAAAAATATGGTTTAGTTAAAGTTCATTTATATAGACCATTCTCAATGAAACATTTCTTAGATGCTGTGCCATCTACTGTTGAAAGAATATGTGTACTTGATAGAACTAAAGAGCCAGGTTCAACTGGTGAACCATTATACTTAGATGTACGTGATGTATTCTATGGAAAAGAAAATGCTCCTATGATAATAGGTGGAAGATACGGATTAGGTTCAAAAGACACTACTCCTTCAGATATAAAAACTGTTTTTGATAACTTAGTTTCAGAACAACCTAAGAATGGATTTACAGTAGGTATAGTTGATGATGTAACTAATACTTCTTTAGCTCCATCTGAATCAATTAAAATAGCTTCTAAAGGAACTATAAGATGTAAGTTCTGGGGATTAGGTTCTGACGGTACTGTTGGAGCTAACAAACAAGCTATAAAAATAATCGGTGACCACACTGAAAAATATGCTCAAGCTTACTTTGATTATGACTCTAAAAAATCTGGTGGTATAACTATGTCTCACTTAAGATTTGGTGATACTCCAATAAGAGCTACTTATTTAATAGATGAGGCTGACTATATTGCCTGTCATAAACAATCATATGTTTATCAATATGATTTATTAAAAGGTCTTAAAAAAGGTGGTACATTTGTACTTAACACTATATGGGACCAAGCAGGAATTGAAGAAAACTTACCAGCTCATATGAAACAATATATAGCTAAAAATGATATAAAATTCTATACAGTTAATGCTGTTAAACTAGGACAAGAAATAGGTCTTGGAAATAGAATAAACATGATAATGCAATCTGCATTCTTTAAATTAGCTGAAATAATACCAGAAGAAGATGCTGTTAAATACTTAAAAGATTCTATAGTTAAAGCTTATGGTAAAAAAGGTGAAAAGATAGTTAACATGAACTATGCTGCTGTTGATGCAGGAATAAATGCTTTAGTTAAAGTTGAAGTTCCAGCTTCTTGGGCAAATGCTGTTGATGCAGATAAAGAAGAAGTTAAAGAACCAGAATTTATAAGAAATATATTAAGACCAATGACTGCACAAGAAGGTAATAACTTACCAGTAAGTACATTCAATGGTATAGAAGATGGAACATTCCCTTGTGGTACTTCAGCTTATGAAAAACGTGGTATAGCTGTTGATGTTCCTGAGTGGGTAATGGATAACTGTATCCAATGTAACCAATGTTCTTTTATATGCCCTCATGCATGTATAAGACCAGTTTTAGTTACAGAAGAAGAATTAGCTAATGCTCCAAAAGGATTTGAAGCTAAAAAAGCATTAGGTAAAGGATTAGAAGGATTAAAATATAGAATCCAAGTTAGTCCACTAGATTGTACAGGATGTGGAAACTGTGCTGACATATGTCCAGCTAAAGAAAAAGCTTTAGTTATGAAACCAATAGATACTCAACTTGATACAGAGTTAGATAACTGGGCATTTGCAGTAAATCCTGAAGAGATAGCTCCAAAAGTTGATGTTATGCCTGCAAACACTGTTAAAGGAAGTCAATTTAGACAACCATTAATGGAATTCTCAGGAGCATGTGCTGGATGTGGAGAAACTGCATACATCAAGTTAGTTACACAATTATATGGAGATAGAATGATGATATCTAATGCTACTGGATGTTCTTCTATATGGGGAGCTTCTGCACCTTCAACTCCTTATACTTGTAACCATGAAGGCAAAGGTCCATCTTGGGCAAACTCTTTATTTGAAGACAATGCTGAATACGGATTTGGTATGTACACAGCTGTTAAACAAATAAGAGGAAAAATAGTAGATGCTATGACAGAATTAGTTTCTATGGATATCTGTGAAGATGCTAAAGCAGTATTTACAGAATGGTTAGATTCTAGAAATGATGGAGAAGCATCTAAAGTAGCAAGTGCTAAAGTTGTTGAATTATTAGAAAAACCAGCTTGTGATTGCACAGATGAAAAAGCTAAAGAATTAGTAAAAGCTATAAGAGATAGAAAAGATTATCTAGTTAAGAGATCTCAATGGATACTAGGTGGAGACGGTTGGGCATATGACATCGGTTACGGTGGATTAGACCATGTTCTTGCATCTGGCGAAAATGTAAATGTACTTGTATTTGATACAGAAGTATATTCAAATACAGGAGGTCAAGCTTCTAAAGCTACTCCAGCTGCTGCTATGGCTAAATTTGCTGCAGCAGGTAAACAATCTAGAAAGAAAGACCTAGGTATGATGGCTATGACTTACGGAAACGTATATGTAGCTCAAGTTGCTATGGGTGCTGATAAAAACCAATTTATCAAAGCTGTTCTAGAAGCTGAAAAACATGATGGACCATCTTTAATAATAGCTTACGCTCCATGTATAAACCATGGATTAAAAGAAGGTATGGGAAGAACTGTAGCTAACGAAGCACAAGCTGTTGCTTGCGGATACTGGCATTTATACAGATTCAATCCAGAAGTAAAAGCTGAAGGTAAAAACCCATTCACTTTAGATTCTAAGGAACCAACTGCAAGCTTCAGAGATTTCATACTTGCACAAGTAAGATACTCTGCTATAGCTAAACAATTCCCAGAAGAAGCTGATGGATTATTTGCAAAAGCTGAAGCTGATGCTAAAGAAAGATACGAAGGATATAAAAAATTAGCTGAATAATAATTAAAATATTATAATGCTTATTTAAGATATGATTTGATAATAATTAGGGATACTATTAAAAAATAGTATCCCTTTTTTATTTATATCAAACTGTGAGAATTAAGATTTTGTTTCGGTATATTGTCTATGTTTTTTAGGAGTATTTTAGGAAGAAACATACCTGTTTTGTTGCGATAAATAATATAATTGTTTCCAAATTCATTTATCATGTCTTTTTCTTCTTTTTTTGCTAATCTATAATATACAATTACTAGTATAGACCACATAATTTTTCAAAACTGATGTTATTATTTCAAAGTTATATAACATCAACAGTTGAATCTTCAATTGATGAATATCTTCATCAACAATTTAATGCTTCAATCCATGAAAAATCTCTTGCAGAAATACTTACTTCACTTTCTACTATTGTTGCAGAACATTTCAACAAGGAGTGGAAGAAGGCATATTTAAATGTGAATATACTTTAGAAGTATCAGAGATAATTTTATCTGTTTTTACTTTTTTACTTGACCCAGGTATTTTTTATTGGAATAAAGAGGAGAAAAAACGCAAATTAGAAGCATTAAGTTTGATTTTAGAAAGAAGTCTAATGGCACCAAAAGGAAGGTTTAATTTTTTTATAAGGGATTTTTAAATTATTTAATTATTAAATAATATTTATAATATAGGAATTTATATTTTATATTCAAATATAAGTATTCATTTTTGTGATTTAGCTTTGAATCTATCATTTTAAAAGAATCTATATTTAGTATAAAAAATATATTAAAGATAAAACACTATATAATAGTATAGATACAAAAGAGTATCCCATTTAAGATTTTTAAAAATCATCTTGAGATACTCTTTTTGTATATATAGAAAAAGAGTATTTTATCCTACAAAGATTTGTGTCCAGTAAATTGAACCACCACTTTTTTGTGCTACTCCAACACCTATTTTACTGTAATTTGGATTTAATATATTTTTTCTATGACCTTCAGAATTCATCCAAGCATTTACAACTTCTTTTGGTGTTTTTTGTCCCATTGCTATATTTTCACCAGCTGTTTTATAGCTTATCCCAAACTTTTTCAACATGTCAAATGGAGAACCATAAGTTGGAGAATTATGTGCAAAGTAGTTGTTGTCAATCATATCTTGAGATTTTTTTGTAGCGACATTTGATACATCAGCATCAAGAGTAAGTGGATTTAATCCAGCTTTAGATCTCTCTACATTTACTAAATCAACAACTTCTTTTTGGTAAGCTGAAAAATTTCCAGTTGTAGAGCCTGAATTGTTATTATCTTCAGGTTTATTAGATTCTGAGTTATTATTATCTTCAGGCTTATTATTAGAGTCTGAATTGTTGTTGTCCTCAGGTTTATTAGATTCTGAGTTATTATTGTCTTCAGGCTTATTATTAGAGTCTGAATTGTTGTTGTCCTCAGGTTTATTACTATCTTCAGGCTTATTAGTAGAACCTGAATTGTCATTATCTTCAGGCTTAGTAGAGTCTGAGTTATTATTATCCTCAGGTTTATTAGTAGAACCTGAGTTATTGTTGCCATTAGGCTTGTTAGTAATATTACAATTCTTGTCATTGTGATTTTTATCTTTACAAGAATTATCTTTGTCAGGTTTAAGTTCTGGTTTTACAGAACAATTTGGTTTTGCTGAAAACTTAAATTTAGCATTAGTATATACTAAATTTTTATTACTTATATTCATATTATTTTCAAGTGACGAAGCACTTGCAGTAACAGCACTGGAAGCTGTTGCTAAGGTTAACACTCCTAAAGCTAGTATAGTTTTTAATTTTGTTGGTATATTTTTTCTCATTATAAACACCTCTCAATCTAAAAATTCTAAAAATGTTACTAAATTGTAACCTTTAGTGTAGGGGGTACCCGTGCATTTATACTAACATAGAATCAAGTGTTTTTTTACTGTAAAGATATGTAAATAAAATATACCTGGAATAAATAGGTATATTTTATGATGTTTGATAATTTTCATCATTAATCTGCATAGTATGGAATAACTGCTTTAGAAGAAATAGTGTTTTTATAATAATTCTATGATGTAAAATTCTGGTTGTGGTAAATTTTTTTTATAGTTAGTGATATTTATTTAATATATACTTTGAAAATCAGTAAAAAAAGTATCTTTAATTAGATTCTTGAAAATAGAAAAGTCATCTATCATAAATAGATGACTTTTTATATAATAAATTGTAGTTTGATTTAGTTTAATACATTAGTAATCCTAATGTAATTACAATGATTTCTGCTATTAATGAACCAACTGCAACCACAATAAAAGTTTCTTTAAAACCAGTTTTATGTGTTAATTTAGATAAACTCAAGAATGTAAGAAACACACCACTTTGAGGTACTATTGTTAATATATTTGAAGCAATTGTAGCAACACGATGGATTAACTCTGGGTTCATACCAGTACTTAGATAATAATCTGCAAAGTTCGGCATTACTATTCCCAAAGCCCCAGAAGAGGAGCCTGTTATTGCTGACATTGTTGAAGTTAAAACAGTAAGACTTATAAGTGGACTTCCTGGTATTGACATGATAAGTTTACTGAATATATCAAAGCCTGGTGCAGCCATTATTACAGCTCCAAATGCAACAGCAGAAGATGTTGCAAAAATAGGTCCTATAGAACCACTAGCACCAATACTCAATGTTTGTATTTTTGATGATAAAAATTTACGGAATAGAAAAGCAGATAAAACAATTGCAACTATTAAAGCTATGTAAATTACATTTTTTTTCATAAACTCTGAACCAAAAGTGCTTCCAGATATTGCTATGACTACAAGTGACAATAGAGGAAAAATACTTGCAAAAAATCCTGGTAACTCTCTATCTAAAGATTCTTCTTCTACATCTGAAGTGTAAGTTGCATAAGTTTCTCCTTTCCTAAGACTCTTGTTTAAAGTATATTTCATGTATACTAGACCAAATACAGCACAACCTATACTTCCTGCAATACTTGGTATAGCTGCTGCAGTAAGAGATGTGTTTAGGTACTGAATAGGAATAACATTTTGAATAGCTGGTGTACCAGGAATCATAGTCATAGTAATTGTTGCAATTCCAAGCCAAAGAGGTATCTGAATAAGATTCCAAGAAATATCAAGTTTTTTAAATAGAGTTCTTGCAAGTGGAATAACTGCAAACATAACTACAAATAAACTTATTCCACCATATGTTAATATAAAACTTACTATAAATATAGCCACTAAAACTCTATAAGGGTGATTAGAACCAAATTTATTTAGAATAAAATCAGCTATAGATACAGTAGCTCCACTTTCCTCCATAAACTTGGCAAGTATAGAACCTAACAAGAATATTGCAAAGTAACTCATTATATAGTTTCCAAGTGCTCCCATATAATTATTTTTGTCAGCACCCAGCATTGATGTCACAACATCCATTTTATTTAAGAGAACAACTATCAAAGTTGCTATTGGAGCAGCTATAGTTATATGAATTTCTTTAACTGAAAAATATATAATAGCTATAATACCAATAATTATACCAATTGGTGCGATAATACTCATAAATATCCCTCCTTAGTAGAAGGACCTGAAGAATAAATTCCTCAAGTCCTAAATATGTAATAATTATTGTGCAGTATATCCTCCATCTAGTAGGCAAGCTTGTCCTGTAATTCCTTTAGCCTTATCACTAGCTAAGAACATTGCATAATCAGCAATTTCTTGAACATCTAGTAGACGTTTTTGAGGTACAAGTGGATATAGAACTTCTTCTAATACATTTTCTAGTGGTACATTACGAGTTTTTGATAGGTCATTAAATTGACCTCTAACAAGTGGAGTATCTACATATCCAGGGCATATAGCATTAACTGTTATACCTGAGTCAGCAGCTTCAAGTGCAGCAACTTTTGTTAGACCTATAAGTCCATGTTTAGCTGAATTGTAAGCAGCTTTACCAGCAAATCCAATTACACCATTGATTGAAGCCATGTTTATTATACGACCAAATCCTTGTTTTTTCATTATAGGGAATACTTTTTTAGTAGCTATAAAAGGTGCTGTTAACATTATTTTTATCATAAATTCAAATTTATCAGTTGGGAAATCTTCTATCATAGCAACATGTTGAAGACCAGCATTATTTATTAGTATGTCCAATCTTCCATATTTTTCTATAGTTTTATCTATTGCATGGTTAATTTCTTCTTCTTTAGTTACATCACACTTTACATTTGCACAATCATAACCTTCTTTTTGTAATTCTGATGTAACTTTATCTAGCGCTTCTTGATTTATATCAGAGAATACTACCTTAGAACCATTCTTCAAGAATGATTCAGCTATTTGTTTACCTATTCCACTTGCAGCTCCTGTTACGAATACAACTTTGTCTTTAACCATTTTTATTTCCTCCAATTTAATTTTATTTTTATATTAATTTTTTGTATTAATATTTTACATCTTTTAAATTTATTTTCTGATGTAATTTTGATTAATTTTAAATAATCGATGCCTCTTTATTTAATGAATCTGACAATATTAAAGGTGCTTCAGTAGCAGAAAGAACTTCGTCTAATGTGAAGATAGGATTTATTTCTATAAGAAGGAGTCCATCTGTAGTTACTTCTATAACTCCCATCTCAGTTACAATTAAATCTACAGCATTGGTTGCAGTAAGTGGGAGAGTACAGTTATTTAATATTTTTGCTGAACCTTTTGAAGTGTGTTCCATTGCTACAATGACTTTTTTTGCTCCAGTTACTAAATCCATAGCTCCACCCATCCCAGGAACCATTTTACCTGGAATCATATAATTTGCTATGTTACCATATTTGTCAACTTGGAGTGCTCCAAGAACAGTTATATCTACATGACCTCCTCTAATTATTCCAAAAGAAGTGGCACTATCGAAAAAACAACCTCCAGGAAGGATAGTAACTGGCTGACCACCAGCATTTACAATAGTTTCATCACTTGAATTTCCACTTTCAGCTGGTCCTAGACCTAGAAATCCATTTTCAGATTGTAAAATAACGTTTACCTCATCTGGAATATAATTGGCTACTTTGGTTGGTAAGCCTATACCAAGGTTTACAACAGCTCCATCCTTTAATTCCTTAGAGACTCTGTTTGCAATATATTCTTGTATTTCTAATTTATCCATTATAAATTACCTCCTTCAACGATGTAATTCACAAAAATACCTGGTGTAGTAACTTCATTTGGGTCGATATCACCTATTTCAACAATTTCGCCTGCTTCGACTATTGTAATATTAGCAGCTGAAGCCATTAAATTATTAAAGTTATTCATAGAACCTTTGTAAACTAAGTTACCTGCTTTATCTACCTTTGAAGCAAATAAAAGAGCAACATCAGCATGAATTGGTTTTTCAAGAAGATATTCTTTACCATCGACAACAATCTTTTGCTTTCCTTCTTCTATAAGAGTACCAATGCCAGTTGGTGTTAGTATTCCACCTAAGCCATAACCAGCTGCACGAATTTGTTCAGCAAGAGTTCCTTGAGGAACTAATTCAACACATGTTTCATTATCATTCATCTGTCTTCCTGTTTCTTTGTTTAATCCTATGTGAGAGGCAATTATCTTTTTGAACTGCTTATTAACAACCATCTTTCCAACACCCTTGTCAATAAAACCAGTATCATTACAAACTAATGTTAAATCTTTTATACCTTTATCACATAAATAATCAATTAAATTTTCTGGGGAACCATTGGCCATGAATCCACCAACCATTACTGTATCTCCATCTTTGATGTGAGATAGAGCCTCATCAATGCTAACTATTTTATTCATATTTCCTCCTATCGTGAAACTATCATTGCTATTCCTTGACCACCACCAATACAAAGTGTTGCAAGGCCAGTTTCTACTTTACGTTTTTGCATTTCATAAATAAGGGTTACAAGTACTCTAGCTCCACTTGCTCCTATTGGATGTCCTAGTGCTATTGCACCACCATTTACATTTAGTTTAGACGAATCTATTTGAAGTTCATTTTTAACTGCAAGTGCTTGTGCCGCAAATGCTTCATTCGCCTCTATCAAGTCTATATCGTTAATATTAAGACCTACTTTTTCTAGTGCTTTTTTAGTTGCAGGAATAGGACCAGTTCCCATTATTTCAGGTTCTACACCAGATGATGCATATGATTTTATTGTAGCAAGCGGCTTAAGCCCAAGTTCATCTGCTTTTTGTTGACTCATTAGTATCATCATTGCTGCACCATCATTGATTCCTGATGCATTTCCAGCTGTTACAGTACCATCTTTTTTAAAGGCAGGTTTAAGCTTGGATAGTATTTCAGATGTCATGCCTAATTTTGGATATTCGTCTGTATCAATAGTTTTAATTTCTCTATGATTTATTGCAGCTTCTACTGGAACAATTTCGTCTTTAAAACGATTGTTTTTTATAGCTTCTTCAGCTTTATTTTGGCTTTCTAGTGCTATTTTATCTTGCATTTCCCTTGTAATTCTAAATTTATCAGCAACATTTTCGGCAGTAATTCCCATATGATATTGATTGAAAGCATCTATAAGACCATCTGTTAGCATACTATCTACCATAGTAACATTGCCCATTTTACTACCAAAACGAGCAGTAGGAATAATGTAAGGTGATTGACTCATATTTTCAGTACCACCTGCAATTACTACATCATTTTCACCAGCTATAATTGATTGAGCTGCTAGTTGAATACTTTTAAGTCCTGAACCACATAATTTATTTACTGTGTAACTTGGTACAGAACTTGGTATACCTGAGTTTATGGCAATTTGCCTAGCAACATTTTGTCCAAGACCTGCTTGTAGAACATTTCCAATTATCACTTCATCTATCTCAGATAAATCAAGTTTTATACGTGATATAGCTTCCTTAACAGCTACAACTCCAAGTTGAACAGCAGAAGTATTTTTAAATACGCCACCAAAGTTTCCTATAGGTGTTCTTACTGCTGATACAATTACCACATCTTTCATGTTTAATAGTTCCTCCCTGAATGATTATTTGAAATTTTCTGAATAAAAAACTTTGAAGAATACTATAATAAATTACTTATAATACAAGCTTGTTTTTAAGTAGTTTAATTATTTTTATTCCTAATGCCTTAGGTTTTCCTCTTTCTAACTATAGATTACGGCTAAAAATGTGTTTTGTCTAAGTCTAATTTTTTATACAACATATAAGGAAAATTTATAGGATAAAAATTTAGAATATATATATAGGAATATTTTGTTAAAATATTAATGAAATTATTTCGCTTTTCTTATAAAATGTTCTTATAAGAAAAAATATTAATATCAACTATACTTGTAAGAAAGGTGGTTTGAAATGGATATAAAACAGTTAAAATATTTTGTTGAAATAGTGAAATCTGGTTTTAATTTATCAATTGCATCAAAAACTCTTCACATATCTCAACCAGCCTTAAGTCAAATTATAAAAACCTTTGAAGAAAATGAAAATGTGTATTTATTTGAGAGATATAAAGGCAGGTTAAATGGCTTAACTCCAGCAGGAGAAAGATTTTATGTAAATGCAGAAAATATTATAAATGAATATAAAAATATGATGGAGGATTTGCGAGAAGATTCTGTTCAGTTTAAAGGGAAAGTTAGAATAGGAATACCACCACTTATACTTGGAATAGCTTTTTCTGATGTAGTTGCACAATTAGTTGCAAACAATCCAGACATAGAATTTGATATAGTAGAGAAGGGGGCATACGATTTAAGTAGAATGCTTATTTTGCAGGAATTAGATTATGCAGTTCTTTTACATCCACATAAAATTGATAGGAGTGTAGTAACAGAACATGTACTTCAAGAAGACGAACTTACAGCATTTTTAAATATAAATCATCATCTCGCAAAGAAAAATAAAATAGATTGGAATGATTTAAATGAAGAACTGCTTGCAATATTTAATCCTACATTTATGATACATCATAAATTAATGCAAAAATTTACTGATGAAAAAGTTAAACTTAAGAGGTATATTATGTCTGGTTCTTGGGATTTCTTGTTGTTGTCAACTACAAATTCTGACTTTATAACTATTTTACCATCACCAGTACACGATTTTTTTGAAAATAGTCAAATTATAGAAAAACCATTTAATGACCCTATCACATGGAAGGTTGTGTTATGTAGACCTAAAAAAGAGCGTTATAGTCATGTAGATGAACATGTATTTAAATTTATTATAGATTTCTTTAGTAAAAAGAATCTATGATTTGTTATTTTAATAACAAATCATAGATAAAATAATTAAGTTCAATTACAATAAACTATTAGTTTTTCAACTACATATTAATTAAGGGAAAATAAATTTTATATAATATATAAATAATTTAGAAGGTTATTAAAGTTACTTAATATATAACTTCATTAAATTCTATAATATATAAAATTTTTATTTTGAAATATATAAAAAGCAGTGAGTGTATTTATACACTCACTGTAAAATATTTTGTATTTTTATTTTAAAGTATTGATATTATCAAGTGTTATTAGAGAACTTTTTACTTATTATAGTTAAACTCATAACTGTTAAGAAGATAAGTAAGCCAGGAAATACAGCTAAATATAACTTATCAAAAATATGTCTTTGAGCATCTTGAAGCATGTTACCCCATGATGCAAGAGGTAACTGTATACCAAGTCCTAAAAAACTAAGTGCAGATTCAGTTAAGATAGCATTTGCAATATTTAATGAACCAGCAACTGTGATAGTTTCTTTATAGAAGCCTTAGGAGCTAGATAAGTATTTAATACAATTAAAACTAAAAAACTTGGAATACTCATAAGCATGTCTACTAATCTCATCAAGAACTGGTCTAGTTTCCCACCAATATAGCCACTAATAACACCTACAGCAGTACCAAATACTATAGAAATAAGCATTGATAAGATACCAACACTAAGTGAAATTCGTCCACCATAAAGTGTTCTAGCAAAGTAATCTCTTCCTAGTTCATCTGTACCAAAAATATGTTTTAACCTAGGTTCTTGAAGTTTAGTAGTAGTATCATAGAGAGATATTCCATCTCCAACAAACCCACCATCTGGATGTAAGTTCCATACAAGATGTCCTTATTGTAAGGAAATATGTAAAATAGAAGTGCCAGCTTTAAAGGAAATCTCAAAAAATCATATGGTTGCATGTCACTTAGTATAGAGGTTTTCAAAACTAAATTTGGCGTATATAATAAGAATAATAGATTAAAGTAAATATTTTATAATTACATGTAAAGTGTAATACTATCAATATTAAGATAGTTAATATATAAGTCTAATCTATAAATTATATATTGAAAAGAGAGGTAGCTATGTCAATTTTAGTAACTTTATTAGGTTTGTTGGTCTGTACAATAATTTCAACTATACTTAGTAAAAAATGGAGCAATATTCCTCTTGCAATTTATCAAATTGTATTAGGTGCTTTATTGTCTATTTTACCATTTAAATTTTCCTTTTCGTTTAGTCCAGATATATTCGTAATATGTGTCATAGCTCCACTATTATTTAGTGAAGGTCAAAATGTATCAAGAAGAGAATTATTAGAACTTAGAAGACCAATTTTACTTCTTGCATTTGGACTGGTTTTAACAACAGTATTTGCAGGTGGGATTTTTATACATTTTCTTATTCCTGAAATGCCACTATCAGTTTCATTCGCTTTGGCAGCAGTAATATCTCCAACTGATTTAGTAGCAGTAAAATCAATTACACAAGGTTTAGATTTTCCTAAAAATATGATGAATATACTTGAAGGAGAATCGCTATTAAATGATGCTGCAGGAGTAGTGGCATTTAAAGTTGCAGTACTTGCTACCGTTACAGGCTTTTTTTCAATAAAAGAAGCAAGTATTCAATTTTTGATTACTGCATTTGGAGGAATAATAGTAGGAAGTATTTTAGGATATATAATTATAAAAATAAGACTTAATTTGCACAAGTGGAATTTAGAAGAAATACCAATGGTAATAGTCATACAGATAATGACTCCACTTTTTGTGTATTTTGTGTCAGAAGAGCTAGGGGTATCTGGAATTTTAGCAGTTGTAATGGCAGGTATAGCCCATGGAATCGAAAAAGAACATTTACAAAATACAACAACTAAATTGAGAATAATATCAGATAATACATGGTATGTTTTGGAGTATGTACTGAATGGGTTTGTCTTTACATTACTTGGTTTTTTGTTGCCAGGTATATATCAAGGAATTATCACTAACAACGAAGATATAGCATTAAATTTAACTTTTATTGCTATTTTAATTGTAGTTATATTATTTATTATAAGATTTGTATGGGTGTATTTATGGCACAGTTCTTTTATAAAAATAAAGAAAAATCCTTTAAATAATTTCTTTACAGGTTTTTTAGGATTTAAGAATGAAGAATTTGAAAAAGATGATACTTCTAGATGGAAATATTCATTAATAGTTGCTACTTGTGGTGTTCATGGTACATTTACACTTGCAACTGCTCTATCTATACCATTTTACCTAGACAATAAAGATATGTTTCCAATGAGAGATATTGTTTTGTTTATATCATCAGAAGTCATACTTATAAGTTTATTACTCGCAACAGTTTTATTGCCAGTACTATTAAAAAAGAATGTACAAAAGTCAGAAGACTTATTGTCTGATAGAGAGGCATATAAATTAATTTTAAAAGAAGCTATTTTAAAACTTAGCAATGAAAAAGCGCAAGAGGTACAGCCAGTAATACATGATTTAAATGAGCAGCTAGTAGATTTAGAAAAGGGTATATTAAATATTCCAGATAACAAAATTATAAATATAATGATTGCAGAGGCAGATAATCAAGGCTTAATAGCTGTTCATAAATTATTGAATGATGGAAAAATTTCTGGTAGAGCATTTGAGTTATATAGATTTTATATTACAAAATCGAGAAAATCTGTCCAAAAATCAATATTTAAGATTGTAAAATTAAAAATAAGTATGTGGATTATAGATAGAAAGGTAAAAACAGAAGTAAAAGAAAAGATTACAAAAATAATATCTGAAAATAAGGAACTAATTAAAGAGTTTCACCATGCATATGCACTTTCTACAAAGACAGCTATATCATTTATAAATAAAAATATTAATGAAGATAATAGGCATGAATCATTAATAGTAATTAGATTTTATAATCGTTATCTAAATTGGCTAACTAGAAAAATTCATAATGATGAGAAATTTGAAGCAAAAGTAGTATACTATAGATTAATGGCAATACAAAGTGAAAGAGATAGTATTCAACAACTAGTTGAAACCAAACAAATATCAAGAGACGTAGCTAAAGAACTATTGGAAAATATTCTCTATGATGAAATGATGATGATAGAATGAAAAAAATAAACTGTATAGGATTTAAATTTTATTGGTACTAAAAAATAGGAAACAGTTTTCAATAATTGCTTGACATAGATATCCATTTATAATAGAATAAAGCTATAAATTGAATACAATATTTATGAGCGTTAACAAATTGGATTGTTACTGGGAAGCAGGCAATACCTAAGTTAGGATATACAGGTGAATTGTATCTTAATTTAGGTGTTTTTTTATGAATAAGGGAAATTGTATTTTGGGAGAGATATTGATTATGATTATTCAACAAATTTACAATAATAATGTTGTGTTAGTTTTAGATGAAAACCAAAAAAAAGAATTAATACTAACAGGATGTGGAATAGGATTTCAAAAAAAGAAAGGTCAAGAAGTAGATAAAAGTAAAATTGAAAGAACCTTTGTAACACAAGATGAAAGTTTTATAGATAAAATTGGAAAATTAGCAAGCCAGGTTGATGAGAAGTTTTTTGAAGTGAGTACAGAGGTAATTGCTCATGCAGAAGGCATTTTAAATACTGAACTTTATGAGTACATATATGTAGCACTTACTGACCATATTGCATTTGCAATTAAAAGATATCATGAAAATATAAATATAAAAAATGATTTACTACATGAAATAAAAAGAATTCACAAAAAAGAATACGAGATTGGAAAATGGGCTGTAGATTATATAAATAAAGAATTTAATGTAGAGTTTCCTTTAGATGAGGCAGGATTTATAGCTATGCACATAGTAAATTCAAATTATAAAGGCAGTTCAAAGGAATCCTTGTTAATTACTAAAATTGTAAAAGACATACTAAATATTATAAGATATTATTATAGAGTTGAGTTTAAAGAAGATGATATAAATTATGATAGACTTCTTACACACTTAAAATTTTTTGCAAATAGATTAGTAAAAAGAGAGGAACTCAATGATACTAATAATGATATTGTAGATATAATCAAGATAAAGTATGAAAAAGACTATAATTGTGCATATAAAATAAAGACACATGTAGAGAAAAACTATGAGTACTATGTAAGTCAAGATGAATTATTATATTTAACACTACATATTAAAAGAGTCATATCTGTGTTGAATTCATGATAAACATACTAAATAAATATAAATTCAATATCGGTGTTTAAGATATTATGTAAAATTTAATAGCAATATAATAATTTTAAAACATTAAGATTGTTACTGATAATGCAGGCAAGACTTAGGTTTATAAGAAAATTATAACAGTTTATTTTTAATTCTAAAATTAGGTTGATATAGGTTTATTTATATTAACATGAGGTTTATTTTTAGGATTAAAGTTACTAGTGTAATTTTTTATAAACTTAAGTCTTTTTTATTTAAAAAATATAAAATAATAAGGAGAGAGAAGTAAATGAAAAAAATATTTGGTGTTTTACAAAAAGTAGGAAAATCTTTAATGTTACCAGTTGCATTACTTCCAGCAGCAGGTATATTGCTTGGTGTAAGTAATGCTTTAGCAGGAGATGCGTTACTTGCTCATTTTCCAGCACTAGCAAATCCTACATTCCAACTCATAATAAGTATAATGGAAAGTTCAGGGCAAATCATATTCAATAACTTGCCACTTATATTTGCAGTTGGTGTAGCCGTGGGTCTAACCGAAGGCGAAGGTGTAGCAGCATTGGCAGCTATAGTAGGTTTTTTAATCCTTAATACGTCTATGGGTGTTATGGCAGGTGTCACGGAAGATATGATAGATAACTCTATGTATGCAAGTATTGTTGGAATACCAACAATTCAAACAGGTGTATTTGGTGGTATTATAATAGGCATAGTGGCTGCTTATCTTTATAAAAAATTTTATAAAATTGAACTACCTCAATATTTAGGTTTTTTTGCAGGTAAAAGATTTGTGCCTATTGTTACATCATTAACAGCAATAGTAATAGGAATTATATTATCATTTATTTGGCCACCAATACAAGAAGGATTACTTAGTTTTTCAAAAAATGTTATAGAAGCAAATCAAACATTAGCAGCATTTATGGAAGGGTCTTTAGAAAGGTTATTAATACCATTTGGTTTACATCATGTTTTCCATAATCCATTCTGGTATCAATTTGGAGAATATGTAAACAAAGCAGGTGAACTTGTAATGGGTGACCAAAAGATATTCTTTGCTCAACTTAAAGATGGAGTAAATTTCACAGCAGGTACTTTTATGACAGGTGCGTTTCCGTTTATGATGTTTGGTCTTCCAGCAGCAGCACTTGCTATGGTACATGAAGCAAAGCCAGAAAAGAGAAAATTTGTAGCAGGAATAATGGCATCAGCAGCACTTACATCTTTTTTAACAGGAATAACTGAACCAATAGAGTTTGCATTTTTATTTGTTGCACCAGCATTATTTGTAGTACATTGTTTATTTTCAGGTTTATCATATGCAGTAATGCAACTATTAGGAGTTAAAATCGGATTCACATTTTCAGGCGGATTAATAGATTTCTTACTATTTGGTGTACTTCCTAATAGAACTCCATGGTATCTAGCTATTTTAGTAGGTATTGGATTTGCAGTATTATATTATAGTGTGTTTAGATTTATGATAAGAAAGTTTAACCTAAAGACGCCAGGAAGAGAAGATGAATCAGAGTCTAATGTGGAGATTAGTGAGATTTCAAAAGATGAGTTAGCATCAGAAATACTAATAGCTTTAGGAAATAAAGAGAATTTAAAAAGTTTAGATGCTTGTATAACAAGACTTAGATTAGTTGTAAATGATATAGATAAAGTGGATAAAGAAAAGTTGAAATCACTTGGAGCAGCAGGTGTAATGGTTATTGGAAACAATGTCCAAGCTATATTTGGTCCAAAATCAGATGCAATAAAATCTAATATAAAAGATATAATAGAGGGAAAAGTAAAGATTGAAAATACTGATATTAAAAATATAGATAAAAAGAAAATGGAAAAAAATAATAACACAGAAAACACTAATATAGGTAATACTTTGGTGGAAGAAGAAATTTATTCATTGACAAATGGAGAAATCTTAGGTATAGAAGAAGTTCCAGACTCTGTATTTTCAAGTAAATTAATGGGCGATGGTTTTGCAATTAAATCTGATGATGGATTAATTTATTCACCAGTAGATGGAACTATTGGAGTTGTATTTCCAACTAAACATGCAATAATAATCAAATCTAAAAAAACTGGAGTAGAAATACTTATACATTTAGGTATAGAGACTGTAAACTTAGAAGGAAATGGGTTTGATGTATTTGTAAATGTAGGAGATGAAGTTAAATCGGGTGATAAACTGGTTAATATGGACTTAGAATATATTGAAAAAAATGGTTTATCAACAATAAGCCCAGTAGTATTTACTAATTTAGAACAAAATCAAAAACTAAACATTAAAAAGGGAAAAGTCACAGCAAAAGAAAGTAATCGTGTAAGTATATTAAAAGAGAGTATTGAAAAAATAGGATAGACACATCAGTATATATACTTAAAACTTGTATGAGTTTTAGTAATTATATAAGCATAATTTTAATTTATATATTTTAGTTTAATTAATAAAAATATATGATTTATATTTCAAACAATTAGAGGTACTAGTATATCTATTTTACTAATACCTCTAATTTTTCTTGAAATAAAATCTATAATAATTATTTATTCATCTAACAAATTACTATCTAAAGGGCTTTTATTGTTTAGATAGTTTTTAGGAGATACACCATAATACTTTTTAAATGCCCTTACAAAGCTAGAATAATCATTAAATCCACATTTACTACAAACTTCACTCATAAGATGTCCATTGGTTATTAATGATTTAGCTAAAATCAGTCTTTTTTGAATTATATAATTGTGTATGGATGTTCCAGTATGAGATTTAAATCTTCTCATGAGATAATATTTGCTTATAAAAAATTCAGATGCAATGCAGTCTATAGAAAGTTTATTCTCTATATTTAAGTTTATATAGTTTAATATTTTTTTTATAGTTTCATCGTAAAATACATCTTCTACAGATTCTATGTTCTCGTTTTTTAAGAAAATTCTATTTAAAAATATCATAAGCTGTATGAACAAGGTATTTCTCAGTATTTCATTTCCAAATTCATTACTAGATTCAGAAATATTTATTTGCTCAATAAAAAGTTTGAGTGATTCAATGTCATGTATCTTTAAACGCAATAGATTACATTTATTTTCTGTGGCTGTCTTAAAACATTTTTCTAAATCACTAGTATTATCACTGTTTTTTTTCATAAATTCTGGGCTAATCCATATTGCAGTTCTTTCATAAAATACATTTGAATCTATAACTGGTTTGTGAATTTCATTACTACTAATAAAAAGTATGTCCCAAGGTTTTAGTTTATATGGAATTCCTTCAACAAAATAAGTTACATTTCCATCTATAAATATAATTATCTTATTAAAATCGTGATTATGGTATTCAAATTCTATGTCTTTTTTATCTCGGATACTAAATATTTTAAAATTATCATTTAAGTATCCAATTTTATTGTCTGTAATTTTCATAAAAGACCTCTCTTAGATTATATTATAGAGAATTATAGAGCATTTTTTACAATATTTCAAGCATTTTTAACCATTCACATAGTAAAAAATTCTTAATATAATATTACATGAAGTGTAATTTTAGCAAAAAGAGTTTAAAGGGAGGAAAGCATTTATGAAATTAAATGATATTATACAGGGGTTGGATATAATCAGTGTCAAAGGTGAATTAAATATAGATATTAATAGTGTACAATATGATTCAAGAAAGGTTACAGAAGGTACATTATTTGTATGTATAAAAGGATTTGTGTCAGATGGTCATAAATATATAAAAGATGCTATAAACAAAGGAGCAAAAGCTTTTATTGTTGAAGAAGATGTAGACATAAAAGGGTATACGTTTATAAAAGTAAAAAATACAAGAGAAGATATGGCAAAGATAGCTGACAATTTTTATAATCATCCATCACAAAAATTTAATGTTATAGGAGTTACAGGTACTAACGGAAAAACTAGTATAACTACTATACTAAATGAAATATTAACTTTGAATAAAAATAAAGTTGGTCTTATTGGTACTATAAAAATATTTGATGGTGAAAAAGACATTATTTCTAATTCAACAACTCCAGAAAGTATAGATTTACAATATCATTTTAATAATATGTTAAACAATGGATGTGATTACTGTGCTATGGAAGTTTCATCACACTCATTAGCATTAAATAGAGTTGATGAAACAGACTTTAAACTAGGAATATTCACAAACTTAACACCAGACCATTTAGATTTTCACAAAGATTTAGAAGACTATAGAAAAGCTAAAGAAAAATTGTTTTTTAAGACTACTATGGCAAACATAATAAATATGGATGATGAGGGTGGTAAAAAGATATACGAAAATATAAAAGATATAGATGTTCCTTGTTACACATATGGAGTTGAAACTAATGCTGATTTTATGGCTAGAGATATAAAATCAGATTCAGATGGTGTATCTTATAGATTAATAACTCCTTCTTATGAAGAAGTTATATTTATACCAGTTCCAGGAATGTTTACAGTATATAATACTTTAGCTGTTATAGCTGCTTGTTATGTACTTGGCATACCTAAACCAGTATATAAAGAAGGTCTTAGACTTTCTAATGGAGTATCAGGAAGATTTGAAACTGTACCAAACGATAAAGGTATAAGTGTAATTGTTGATTATGCTCATACTCCTGACGCACTTGAGAATGTATTAAAGACAACACAACAATTTGCAGAAGGAAAAATAATTTCTGTATTTGGATGTGGTGGAGATAGAGATACTGAAAAGAGACCTTTAATGGGTGCTATTGGACAAAAATATTCTGATATATGTATTGTAACTTCTGATAATCCAAGAACTGAAGAACCAGAAGCAATAATAAAGGATATACTTGAAGGAATAGATAAGGAAAAGAAAAATTATCATGTTGTTGCTGATAGAAAGCAAGCTATAGAAGAAGCTATAAGTATGGCAAAGAAAGATGATGTTGTAATTATAACAGGTAAAGGGCATGAAAATTACCAAATAATAGGTAAGGTTAAGCATCATTTTGATGATAAAGAGATTGCCAATGAATGTTTAAGTAAAATGTAAGGTGAAAATTTAATAAAATATATATTTTAAGAATATAATATCAAAATTATTTTGATATTATATTCTTTTTATGTAGTGTACATTAATACAAATTATGTTAGTAACCTTTAATATAGATAATATAATTTATTAAAATTGTATTATCTATATTAATTAATTTTTTATTGTAATAAAGTTGATAATTTTGTATAATTACAGTAAATATGGAAAAATAAGTATTGTCGCAAAATTGTTAGAATAATTGATATAAAATAATAATTGTATACATATAGATTCCAGAAAGGCAGGAAGCGTGATGTTGGGTGATGCAAAAAATAATAGGCAGGGTTTGTCCATAATTGCTATCATAAGTATCTTAGTAGTTACAATTTCCTGTTTGATTTATGGTTCAAAGTTGAATAAGACACTAGGTGAGGAAACGAATCAATATCTTTCAGAAATAGCAAATCAAAGTGTCAATGTGTTAAAAAAACAAATTAATGGCGATATAAAATTGTTACAATCAATTTCAATATGTATTGAGGGAGAAAAATCTTTTGAATTGGACAATATTATTTCAATACTTAAAAGAGAATCTGTAAATAGTTCATTTAAAAGAATGGGTGTTATTCTACCAGATGGTATGGCATATACTACAGATGGTTATGTAGAAGATTTTTCTAAGAGAGATTATTTTTCCAAGTCAATGCAAGGAGAAGTAGTCATAACAGGTAAGTTAAAAGATGTAATAAAAGATCATAAAGACATTAATGTGTACTCTGTACCAATTTATAAGGGGAACAAGATTATTGGTGTTATATTTGCTACACATAGTACAAAGTTATATGAAAAGATACTCTCTGTACCAACTTTTAATGGAAAAGGATATTCTTATATAGCTAATAGTAATGGTGATATTGTTTTAAATCCAAGTAGCAAAAACGCAAACTCTAATATGGAAAATTTATTTTCATATATAAATAAAAGTAATGCCTTATCAAAATCTACTCTTAATGATATGAAGTTAAATATAAAAAATTCTAAATCAGGTTCATTAAGTTATAATATGTCTGGAAAAGGATATTATTTAAGTTATGCTCCAATAGGAATTAATGATTGGTATCTTTTTTCTGAAGTTCCTAGAACTGCTGTATCTGAAAAATCATATGCTATTATAAAACTTACACTATCAGCATGTATAGTTTTAATTGTGATATTTACATCATTAATAATTTATATCTTGATTATGCAAAAAAAGAGTAAGGAAAGGTTAGAAGAATTTGCGTTTAAAGACAGTATTACAGGAATTGGAAATTCAAATAAATTTAATCTGGAAGGTGGTAAATTTTTATCCACTCATGAGAAAAAAAATCTAGTTTTAATTTATTTTGATATAGATAAATTTAAGTTAGTAAATGATAGATTTGGATATGAAGAGGGAGATCGAGTATTAAGAAAAATTGCAGAGATGATTGAAAATATGTTTAAAGAAGAGTCTGTATTTTCAAGAATTTCAAATGATAATTTTGCTATAATATTTGAAAAAAAGAAGGATAAAGAATCAGTTATAGAGATATGTGAAATTATGCGTAAAAAATTATCTATGATAAAAACTAGCTTAGATGTAGAACTTAATCTGATACCATCTATAGGAGTGTATTTTATTGAAGAGGGAGAAACAAATATATCTACTTGTCTTGATAAGGCTATGATTGCAAAGACTACAGTAAAAAGAAAATACTTAAAAGTGTATGAAATTTATGCTGAGAATTTAAAGGAAACTCTTATAGAAGAACGTGATATTGAGCAAGAGATGCACGATGCTTTAAAAAATGAACAATTTAAGGTGTATTTGCAACCTAAAATTGAATTATCTACAGGTAAAATAGTAGGTTCTGAAGCTCTTGTACGTTGGCAACATCCAAAAAAGGGATTAATAAGTCCAGGTGTGTTTATTCCTATTTTTGAAAAGAATGGTTTTATAACAGAATTGGATATGTTTGTATTTATTCAAGTTTGTAAAAACTTTAAACGTTGGGAAAATGAAGGCTTACCTAGATTTCCTATATCAGTAAATTTATCAAGAGTACATCTTGAAAATCCAGACTTTATAGAAAAGTTTGAAAACATTGCAAAAGAATATGATATTGAACCAAATTTAATTGAAATTGAACTAACAGAGAGTGCAATATTTGATAATACAAAAATGTTATTTAAAATAATGCAGAATTTAAAATCTGTAGGATTTAAAATATCTATGGATGATTTTGGCTCAGGGTATTCTTCTTTAAATATGCTTAAAGATATGCCAATTGATGTATTGAAATTAGATAGACAATTTTTTATAACAGTAGAAGATACAAAAAAGAGTCAAATTGTGGTTTCAAGCATTGTTCAGATGGCAAAGCAACTTGATATAAAAGTTGTTTCAGAGGGAGTTGAAACCTTAGAACAAGCAGAGTTTTTAAGATTTATAGGATGTGATATGGCTCAAGGCTTTTTATTTGCAAAACCAATGCCAATAGAAGAATACGAAAAGTTGATATTAAATAGGAATGATATTGAAGGTATGAGTACAAATTAAAAAACTTAGTACAAAATGAAATAAAGATTTGTAAGAAGAGTGAACTTTGTATAGTCAAAGTTCACTTTATTTATGTAAAAATACTTTGGTATAAAAATATGAATTAGGTTTAGAGTATTACTTTACATTATATGGAGCATATAATATTTTCTAAAAGAGATATAATTTTTCCGTGGCTAGAAGTTTTTAATTTGAGTGTAACAGTTTGTGAATATAAGAATATCAGCAATTATGCAAGTACTTAAGGGAGGAAAATTTTTGAGTAATATAACAATTAGGGAAATGGTAAATGATGAAAGAAAGCTTGTTTTGGTGGAAAGCGTATTTGGGATTACAGTAAAGTACTGTCATTGTTGACAATCATAATTTCTGTGGGAATACTATAAAAAAGAGAGCTTCTACTATGATTTTCAAAAATCATTTAGAAAAACTCTCTTTTTTATAAAATCTAAATAGCTATTATAATATAATAGAAGTTTCTATTATTCTAATTTTTTTATTGTAATACAATAGTTAAGATTGTAGATAAATAAGCATTTTAAACATTAAATCTAAATAATATTACGTCTCCATCTTTAACTATGTATTCTTTACCTTCTAATTTAACTAATCCTTTTTCTTTTGCAGCTGCCATAGTACCATGTTCAACTAAATCATTAAAAGCAATTGTTTCAGCCCTGATAAATCCTCTTTCTATGTCAGAATGTATCTTTCCTCCTGCTTGAGGTGCTTTACTTCCAATCTTTATAGTCCATGCTCTGACTTCTTTTGGACCAGCTGTTAAGAATGAAATTAGACCAAGTAAGGCATAAGATGATTTTATAAGTTTATCAAGCCCTGATTGTTCAAGCCCTAATGTTTCTAAAAATTCTTTCTTTTCTTCAGCAGAATCAAGTTCAGAAATTTCTGCTTCTATTTGTGCACATACAACAACAACTTCAGCATCTTCTGTTTCTGCAAATACTTTAACTTGTTGAACATACTTATTACTTTCTCCATCATCTGCCAAATCATCTTCTGATACATTTGCAGCGTATATTACAGGTTTAGATGTAAGTAAATCTAATGAATTTACAAAGCTTTGTTCATCTTCTGTAAATTGCATAGTTCTTACACACTTACTATTTTCTAAAGTAGCCATGATTGAATTTAACAAATCAAGCTCAGAAACTAAAGTTTTATCAGCTTTAGCGGCTTTTTGAGTTTTATGAATTCTTCTTTCAAGAATCTCTATATCAGAGAAAATTAATTCTAAATTTATAGTTTCTATATCGCGAAGTGGTTCAACAGAACCATCTACATGTATAACATTTTCATCTTCAAAACATCTGACAACATGTACGATTGCATCAACTTCTCTTATATGTGATAAAAATTTATTTCCTAAGCCTTCTCCTTTAGAAGCACCTCTAACTAAACCAGCTATGTCACAAAATTCTATAGCAGTAGGAACTATTTTTTCAGAGTTGTACAATTCTTTTAGTTTATCTAATCTTTCATCTGGAACAGATACAACTCCAACGTTTGGGTCTATTGTACAAAAAGGGTAATTTGCAGATTCTGCGCCTGCTTGAGTTATTGCGTTAAATAGTGTGCTTTTACCTACATTTGGTAAACCAACTATACCTAATTTCATATTAATCGTCCTCTCTCTTATTCTTTTTATATTCTTTATATAACTTTAAACAATCAATCTATGGGATTGTAAAATTGTTTTAATTATAGACATACATATTGATTATACATCATATATATGAAGCTTGTAAACTAGACTTTAAAGCAGACTGCTCTAAATAACTTTATATTTAAATTTAAATAAAAATATTACTTTTAGAAAATAATAAAAAGGATATAATTAAATAGAAGGTTTTTATATATAAGTATATACAATCAAAAAATGAATAAATTTCAATTTTAAAATTGATGTTTAAATAAAAAATAGGAGGTACATATGGTTAATACTAAGAAAATAATAAATTTAGGTAATAATATTAATTTGACTTTGATAAAAACAGAAAAGTTTAAATCAAATCTTATAAGTTTGTATGTTCAGAGATTGTTGGATAAAAAAGAAACTACAAAAAATGCTTTGATACCATCAATAATAGCAAGTGGAAGTGAAAAATATCCTAGTGCCAGAGCAATATCCAATAAACTAGATGATTTATACGGTTCGTCTATGGGAGCTGATGCTGTAAAGCGTGGAGAGCGTCAAGTACTAAGTTTTAAAATAATTAATATAAGTGAAAAGTATTTAGATGAAAATATATTTGAAGAAGTAGTAGAATTTTTTAATGAAGTAATAAATAATACACTTGTTGTAGATGGTGGATTTAAAGAAGACTATTTAAATATTGAAAAAGAAAATTTAAGAGATAAGATACAATCAATAATAAATGATAAAAAAGAATATGCACAAGATAAATGTATAGAAGCTATGTGTGGAAATGAAAGATACAGTATAAGTGAGTTTGGTTACGAAGATGAAATAGATAACATAACTTCAAAAGAGCTATATGAGCATTATAGAAATATACTTAAAACATCTCCAATAGACATAGTTGTAGAAGGTAATTTTGATGAAGATAAGGTTGTAGATATAATAAGTAATAATTTAAAATTCGAAAGAGAAGATATTATAGATATACCAAAAGAAGATTTCATAAAACATGTAGATGAAGTAAAAGTAGTAGACGAAAAAATGGAAATAACTCAAGGTAAATTAGTTATGGGGTATAGAGCAAATGTAGATTATGTAGATAATGATAAATATTATGCCCTTGTGGTCGGAAGTAATGTATTAGGTGGTGGTCCACACTCTAAACTATTTGTGAATGTAAGAGAAAAGGAAAGCTTATGCTATTATATTTTCTCTTCAATAGAGAAGTATAAAAGTATTATGCTTATATCATCTGGAATAGAAACTAAAGATTATGATAAAGCTGTAAAATTAATAAAAGAACAATTAGAAAGTTTAAAAGCAGGAGATATATCTGATGAAGAGTTAGAAAATAGTAAGCTTGCTTTAGTTAACTCTATGAAATCTATAACAGATAATATAGGTGGAATGTCTGATTTTGCTTTTTCTCAGTCTATGGCAAAGACAAATTCTGAAGTAGAAGACATAATATCTAGCATAGAGAAAGTTACTAAAAAAGATATAGTTGAGGCTGTAAAAGATATAGAACTTGATACTGTATACTTTTTAAGAAATTAATGGAGGAGATGTCTATGGAAAAAATAGTTAATGATATATTAAGAGAAGAAGTTTATTATGAAAAATTACAAAATGGCTTAGATGTATATTTTATGCCAAAGAGAGGCTTTACAAAAAAATATGCTATTTTAGCTACTAATTATGGTTCAAATGACTTAGAATTTATTCCAATAGGAGAAGATAAAAAGATTAGAGTAAATGAAGGAATTGCACATTTTTTAGAACATAAGATGTTTGAACAACCTGATGGAGGAGATGCTTTTGAAAAATTTTCTAAATTAGGTGTAAGTGCAAATGCATTTACTAACTTTACAATGACAGCATACTTATTTTCAGCTACGGAAAATTTTTATGAAAGTTTAGAGCACTTAATTGATTATGTTCAAACACCTTATTTTACAGATGAAAATGTTGAAAAGGAAAAAGGTATAATAGCACAAGAGATAAAAATGTACAATGATGATCCAGACTGGAATGTGTATTTTAATTGTCTAAAGGCTATGTATGTAAATTATCCTGCTAGAATTGATATAGCTGGTACAGTAGATAGTATATATAAGATAACTAAGGAAGAACTATATAAGTGTTACAATACTTTCTATAATCCAGGAAATATGGCTTTATTCGTTGTAGGTGATTTGGATGTAGAAAAGGTAATAGATGTAACTAAAAAAGCAAACAATTATGATGTGGATAAACTTTCTAAGAATATAGAAAGATTTTATCCTGAAGAACCAGCAAATGTAAAGGAAAAAGAAGTTATAGAAAAGTTTCCTATATCTATACCTATGTTTAACATAGGTTTTAAAGATAATAATGTAGGTGTAAAAGGAAAAGAACTTTTACGTAAAGAAATTGTAACTGATATACTTATAGGTATGTTATTTAAAAAGGGCAGTAAACTTTATGAAGATTTGTATATGCAAGGTCTAATAAATGAAAATTTTGGAGCTGGATTTTCATCTCAAGTAGACTATGCTTTTAGCGTAATTGCTGGAGATTCTAAGGAACCTAAAAAAGTAAAAGAGATAATTCTTGAATATATAGAAAGAGCTAAAAAAGAAGGATTATCTAAAGAGGAGTTTGAAAGAACTAAAAAGAAAAAAATTGGTTCATTTATTAAATGTTTTGATTCTATAAACTTTATAGGAAATAGTTTTATATCTTATATCTTTAAAGATATAAATATATTGGATTATTTAGATATTATTAAGGATGTTGCTTTTGAGGAAGTTGAAGAGAGATTAAAAGAACACTTTAAAGAAGAGTATTGCGTTATTTCTATTGTAGAACCTAAGTAGAACGTTTGAATATTACAAATAAGTAGCTAAAGGCCAAATAGTTAATTTTGATACTTGTTTTATTTAGGTAGCAAGTGATTTTGTTGAATATACTTATACAAATTAAGTTAGTAAAAATTAAATATTATTAATAAAAATTTGTAGAGAGATTGGTGTATAATATACACCAATTTCTTTGCTTGTAAATAATTTATGCATAATTTTGTTGAGACAGCATGTATAATATATTTTAAGTATTTGTAGAATCAACATCAATATGTTTTGTAGAATTAACATTAATATGTTATCATAATTTAGTATAATTACAATTAATTGTAAACATGGTGTATTGCTTTGGAAATATTTTAATTAAGATAAAGAGGTGGAGTTATGGATAGAGTCGCATTTACACTGTTTGGGATAGACATAATGTGGTATGGAATACTTATGGCTAGTGGCATGATTTTGGGAACTTTAATAGCAATAAAAGAGTCGAAAAGAGTTGGGCTTAAAGAAGATGATGTATTAAATATAGCTATCATAGCAATTCCTGTTGGATTAATATGTGCAAGAATATATTATGTTATATTTAATTGGAGTTATTATGCTCAAAATCTATTTCAAATACTTAATTTCAGAGGTGGCGGACTTGCTATACATGGAGGGTTAATAGGTGGAATCTTAGCTGGCTATATATACACTAAGGTTAAAAATATTAATTTCTTAAAAATGGCTGATACTGTCATACTTGGAATGCCTTTAGCACAAGCTATAGGAAGATGGGGGAACTTTATTAACGGAGAAGCTCATGGAGGTACAACTAATTTACCATGGGGAATAATGGTTGATGGAGTAAAGGTTCATCCAACTTTTCTATATGAGTCTATATGGGATTTTGGAATATTTATAGTTTTATTATTGTTTAGAAAAAATAAAAAATACGAAGGACAAGTTATAGTGACTTATATAACCCTTTATTCAATAGGAAGATTTTTTATAGAAGGACTAAGAACAGATAGTTTAATGTTAGGACCACTTAGAATGGCTCAAGTGATAAGTTTAGTTGGTGTTATTGGTGGTATAATAGCACATATTTATTTATCAAAGAGAAATAAAAGCAACAGTATTGAAGAATAATTTAAATAGTAAGTTTGAAGGAGGTAGTTATGGAATTTCATCATGTATCAGTTCTTTTAAATGAATGTATAGAAAATTTAAAGATAAAACCAGATGGAGTATATGTTGACTGTACTATGGGTGGTGCAGGACATTCCAAAGAAATAGTAAAAAAATTATCAGATAAAGGATTATTTATAGGGTTTGACCAAGATAAAAATGCTATAAATACAGCAAGAGAAAGATTAAGTGAATATGAAAGCAGAGTAAAATTTGTTCATAGCAATTTTGAAAATATAAAAGAAGAATTGGAAAAAATCGGAGTTTATAAGATAGATGGTGTATTAGCAGATTTAGGAGTTTCATCTCATCAACTTGATGAAGCTGAGAGAGGATTTTCTTATATGCAAGATGCACCACTTGATATGAGGATGGATGTTAGGTGTGAATTTTCAGCATATGATGTTGTAAACACTTATGCAGAAGATGAGCTAGCTAAGATAATTAAAGATTATGGTGAAGATAACTGGGCTAAACGTATAGCTAAATTTATAGTTGAGGAAAGAGTGAACAAACCAATAGAAACTACAGGTGAATTGGTTGATATAATTAAAAAAGCTATTCCTAAAAAAGCTAGAATAGATGGGCCTCATCCAGCTAAAAGGACTTTTCAAGCTATACGAATAGAAGTAAATAATGAACTTGGAGTAATTACAAAAATGATAAATGATGCCTCTTCTATAATGAATGAAGATGGTAGAATTTGTATAATAACATTTCATTCGTTAGAAGATAGAATAGTAAAGAATGCATTTAAATATCTCGCATCAGATTGTATATGCCCACAGCATTTACCAATATGTCAATGTGATAAAGAATCTGAAGTAAAAATAATAACTAGAAAACCAATATTACCTAGTGCTGAAGAAATAGAAGTAAATCCACGTTCAAGAAGTGCTAAATTGAGAGTAGCGGAAAAAATATAATTTATATAGTTTGAGAGTAAGGACTAGCGATGTAATAAAATAATAAACTTCTTAATTATAGTTAAAACCTATTATAGTTTTTATTAGAATAGAAAACAACTATGATATAATCGACAATATAGAAAAATATTTTCTGTTATAATATAACTAAAGTAGATATTAGGAGTGGAGAAAAATAGAGAATAAGCATAAAAAATTATTAATAAAAATTTGTATTATATTGGGGGTATTTGGTATTTACTTTTTTATACCTCCTGTTAAAAAAATGGTAAATCAGATGATATTTTATCTGAGTATGTTAAATCTAGATGCAATTAAGGAGTACATATTATCATTTGGAGTTTGGGCACCAATAATATCATTTGCACTTATGATATTACAATCAATAGCTGCACCTCTTCCTGCATTTTTAATTACTTTTGCAAATGCAGCCTTATTTGGATGGGTAAATGGTGCTATACTGTCATGGATTAGTGCAATGGCAGGTGCTGCAATTTGTTTTGTAATTGGAAGATTTTTAGGTAGAGATGTAGTTGTAAAACTTACAAGCAAATTTGCACTAGAAAGTATAGATGGTTTTTTTGATAAGTATGGAAAACATACGATTTTAATTGCAAGATTGCTTCCTTTTATATCTTTTGACCTTGTGAGCTATGCAGCAGGTCTAACATCCATGAGTTTTATATCTTTCTTTATAGCTACTGGAGTAGGACAATTACCAGCAACCATTGTATATTCTTATGTTGGTGGTATGTTGACTGGTGGAGCTAAAGTCATGATGACAGGACTTTTAATATTATTTGCTTTAAGTGTATTGATTTATATGTTAAAGAAAATATATAGTGATAAAAATAAATAAAAATTAGTGTAAAATCTATAGGTTTGAATTCAAGAATTAGTGAATCTATAGATTTTTTGTTGTGTATAGAAAAAATTACAAATAGATTGTGTAACAGTGTATTAATTTAGCGATGAAATTTTAAAGGAAGAGATATGATTAATAACAAATATAGTATAGAGGAAAATCTAAAAATCTATATTATCGGGGTGATAATTTGAAAAAAAATTATAAAATACATAATCTAAATGAATATAAAAATAAAAAAAAGAATAATTATAAAAAGAGAATTAATAAAAAAATAGGGGCTAAATGTATTTTATTGATTACAACTTTCGTAGTAATAATATTGAATCTATGTGGTTATTCAAAAATTTCAGAAATGAAATATGATATTCATTATTTACAAAAAGATTTAAGAAAAAAAGAGATAGTACTAGAGGAACTAAAGGCAAAAGAAACTGAAAAAACATCAATAAAAGAAATTGAGTTAAAAGCAAAGGAATTGCTCAATATGGACTATCCAAAAGATGGACAAATAAAGTATATAAATGTGGATAACTAGGGGGAATAGGTTTGAGAAAAGTAAAAAGGATAAGCAAAAAAAGACTGGTACTTGTTCTTGTTTTAGCATGTGCACTGTTTTTTTGCCTTGTTATTAGGACTGGATACCTACAACTTATGAAAGGTAATTGGTTAAGTACAAAAGCATTAGAACAACAAACAAGAGATATACCTATAGAGCCTAAAAGAGGAACTATATATGATAGAAACATGAAAGAATTGGCAGTAAGTGTAACTAAATATACAGTTTGGTGCAAACCTGTAGAAGTTGAAGATAAAAAAGAAGCGGCTGAAAAAGTGGCTGAAATTTTGGACGAAGATTATAAAGATATTTATGCTTTAATAAGCAAAAAAAATATGGCTCTTGTAAAGGTCAAAAGATGGATAGATGATGATAAGGCAAGTAAAATAAGAGATGCTAAATTAGGTGGAATATGGGTAGCAGAAGACAATCAAAGATATTATCCTTATGGAAATTTTGCACCATATGTAATAGGTCATACTTCTTCAGATGCAACAGGGATATCTGGTATAGAAATGCAATATGATAAAAAATTAAAAGGAAAAGCTGGAAAATTAATAGTAAGTACTGATGCTTCAGGTAGAGAAATTCCACAAGGTATGGAAAAATATTATGAACCTGTTCAGGGGAATGGTCTTGTATTGTCTATAGATGAAGTAATCCAACATTATACTGAAAAAGCAGTACAAAAGGCTTATGAAATAAATAATGCAAAGAAAGTCACTGCAATAGCAATGAATCCTAAAACTGGCGATATACTTGCTCTAGCATCAAAACCAGATTATGACCCTAATGACTCAAGAACGCCAATATATCCATATTATCAAGAAGAACTTGAAAAATATAGCGATAAAGACAAAATAAAGGGTTATTATCAAATGTGGAGAAATCCAGCAGTAAGTGATACATATGAACCAGGTTCTACATTTAAACTTATTACATCTTCCAGTGCTCTTGAAGAAGGAGTAATAAAAGATGGTGAGAAATTCACATGTACAGGTAGTGTAACTGTAGGAGGAAGAAAGATTAAATGTTGGAGACACTATAGACCTCATGGAACACAAGAGTTTAAACAAGCAGTACAAAATTCTTGTAACCCTGTGTTTGTTGAATTAGGAAGTAGATTAGGTGTTGGTAAAATGTATGATTATATAGAATCTTTTGGTCTTATGAATAAGACAGGTATAGATTTACCAGGAGAAGCTAAAGGAATATTGTATAATGAAAAAAATGTAGGTCCAGTTGAGTTAGCTACAATATCATTTGGTCAATCAATATCAGTAACTCCAATACAACTTATAACAGCTATATCATCAATAGCAAATGGTGGAGATTTAATGCAACCAAGAGTAGTAAAATCTTATACTGATAACAAAGGTAATATAACTGAGACAGTAAAACCAAAAAAAGTAAGAAATGTTATATCTAAAGAAACATCTAAAAAAATGTTAGAGATTGCAGAGTCAGTTGTAACTGATGGTGGAGGGAAAATTGCATATATACCAGGATATAGACTAGGTGGGAAAACAGGTACAGCTCAAAAGGTTATAGATGGTAAATATGCTCAAGGAAAATATATATGTTCATTCGTGGGAATAGCACCTTGTGATGACCCACAAATTGTAGTTCTTGCTATTGTTGATGAGCCAACAGGAGTAAGTGCATTTGGTAGTACTACAGCAGGACCTATAGTAAAAGAAATAATGAATGATTCTCTAAAATATTTAGGGGTCAAACCAGTATATAAAGAAGAAGAAAAAGCTGAATATGAAAAGAAACAAGTCAAAGTACCAGATGTAAGAAATTTAAAAATTGGGGATGCAGTGAAAGCATTAGAAGATGCGAAGTTAAAACCAAATTTAGATACAGATATAGAAATTCCAAAGGATACAAAAGTAAAGGATGTTTTTCCAAAACCTGGAATAAAAGTTAATGAAGATTCAAGTATAACACTATATTTTGAAAACTAAAAAGTAACAGATAATTAACATATATCCATAAACATCTTCAAAAAAACAGAAATATAGTATATAATTATAAAGTTAAGAGTTATCGTAGGCAATGTATATGTAACGGTATACATTGCCTTTTGTTGCTAAGATAATATAGCTAATGTTTTATAAGGAGGAGTTTGAGAATGGAGTGCTTAACAATAAAGGAGTTAGTACTTGCAACTAATGGAAAGTTAATATATGGAGATTATAATGACTGTGTAAGTGATATAGTTATAGATAGCAGGGAAGCAAATGCACAAAATGCATTTGTAGCCATAGTTGGAGAAAATTTAGATGGGCATACCTTTATAAAGTCTGCATATGATAGTGGATGCAAAACTTTTATAAAAAATGAAAGTAATGGAATAAAATTAGAAAGTTCGGATATAAATTTAATAGAGGTAAAAGATACAACTTTGGCTCTAGGAAATATTTCCAGATATTATAAAGAAAAATTTGACATCCCATTTATAGGTGTTACAGGTAGTGTAGGAAAAACAACTACTAGAGATATGATATATGCAGCTATTTCTGCAAAATTAAACATCTTGAAAAATGAAAAGAACCTAAATAATCATTTTGGGGTTCCTTTGACTTTGTTTAATTTAAATAAAGAACATGAGTGTGCTGTAATAGAAATGGGAATGTCTGGATTTAATGAAATAAAGTATTTGGTGGACATAGTAAATCCTAAAATTGCAGTTATATCAAATATAGGATTGTCACACATAGAAAACCTAGGTTCACAGGAAGGGATTTTAAAGGCAAAGCTGGAGATTGCTTCAAATTTTGATGATACAAATACTTTGATTGTAAATGGGGATGATAAATTTTTATCTACATTAAAAGAAAAAGAGCATGTATATAAGTTAAAAACATTTGGATTTAAGAAAGATAATGACATTTATTGTGAAGATTATACTATGGAAGAAGATAGTTTGACATTTACGTGTGTCATAAATGGAAAAAAAGAGGAAATATTTATACCAACAATAGGAGAGCATAATATATATAATGCTATGTCGGCGATATTAGTTGGCATGAGTTTAAATATTTCTTTGGATTGTATAAAAACAGGTTTAAAAAACTTCAAAGGGACAAAAATGAGATTAGATATAATAAAAAATGAAAGATTAACAATAATTAATGACTCATATAATGCCAGTCCAGATTCTATGGAAGCAGCCTTGAAAATACTTGGTAGATATAAAGGTAGAAAAGTAGCAATACTTGGAGATATGCTTGAGATGGGTGAAATTTCAGAGTATGGTCATAGATTAGTTGGAAAATCATCTATGAATAATACTGATATCATAATAACTATAGGTGAAAACTCAGTGTTTATTGGAGACGAAGCAAAACGATTAGGATTCGATTCATCCAATATATATCACTTTAAAAATAGAGACGATGTATTTAATCGATTAGATGAATTAATAAAAACAGGAGACACTATTTTAGTGAAAGGCTCAAGAGGCATGAAATTAGAAAAAATAGTTGAATATCTAAATAAATAAGCTTAAACTAATGAGTTGATTGACAAGGGAGAGGAGTTTTATGATGTTAGGAATAACAGAGCTTACGTACACCGCATTGATTGCGTTTTTGATAGTAATTATAATAGGACCAATATTTATACCAATGCTTAGGAAATTTAAATTTGGTCAGACAGTTAGAGATGATGGACCTCAAACACATCTAGCTAAGAATGGAACACCTACTATGGGTGGAATTATAATGATTGTTGCAATTCTAATAACTGGACTTACAAGAGTAAAAGTTAGTCATGACATGGCAGTAGGTCTTATATGTATTGCTGGTTTTGGTTTTATTGGTTTTTTAGATGACTTTATAAAAATAAAGCTAAAAAGGTCACTTGGACTAAAAGCATATCAAAAAATAATCCTTCAAGTTGCATTATCTTTTTATGTTGCTTTTTATCAGTATACATCGTCATCAAGTGCTTCGCAACTTATGATACCATTTACAGATTTTGTAATAAATGTTGGAATACTATATATACCAATAATGATGTTTATAATAGTAGCAATAGTAAATGCTGTAAATTTAACTGATGGTCTAGATGGTCTAGCATCAGGAGTGACTTTAGTTGTTTCTGTATTTTTTATGTTGTTTGCAAGTTCAGTTGCAGGCAATACAGAAGTTGCAGTTTTAGCAGCAGCAACTGTTGGAGCATGTCTAGGCTTTTTAGGATTTAATTCATATCCAGCTAGAGTGTTTATGGGAGATACAGGTTCAATGGCATTAGGTGGTGCGGTTGTAGCATTTTCAGTTTTAACTAATTCAGTGCTTATAATACCTATAATTGGAGGCATTTATTTTGCAGAAGCTCTATCAGTTTTAATTCAAGTTGGATATTTTAAAGTAACTAGAAAGAGATTCTTTAAGATGGCTCCAATACACCATCATTTTGAACAATGTGGTTGGCCAGAAACAAGAGTTGTATTTGTTTTTTGGATTATTACAGTTGTTTTAGCTTGGATAAGTATAATAGCAGTATTTTAGGCCTAGGGGGAATAAAAAATGGACTTAAATGGAAAAAAAGTTTTATTAGTAGGGCTTGCAAAAACTGGTATATCTACAATTAAACATTTAGATAAATTAGGAGCAAGTATAATTGTAAATGATATTAAAGATGAAAATAAATTAAAAAACATACTTGATGAATTAAAATCTATAAATGACATAGAATACATATTAGGATGCCATCCAGAGGCTGTAGACGATGTAGATATGGTTGTAGTATCTCCAGGAGTACCATTAGACTTGCCATTTATTTTGAAGCTAAAAAATTCAGGCAAGTATATAATTGGTGAGGTAGAATTAGCTTTTAAATTGTCAAATAATCCAACTTTTATAGGGATTACAGGTACAAATGGTAAGACAACTACAACTAGCTTAGTAGGAGAAATTTTTTCAAGTGCCAAAAAAGATACATATGTAGTTGGTAATATAGGGAATCCTGTAATAGATACTATAGAAACTTCAAATGAAGAATCTATACTTGTAACTGAACTGAGTAGTTTCCAACTTGAAAGTGTGGATGAATTTAGACCTAAAGTAAGTGCAATATTAAATATTACAGAAGATCATTTAAATAGACATCATACTATGGAAAAGTACATAGAAGCTAAATCAAAAATATTTATGAATCAAAATGATGAAGATTTTTGTATATTAAATTATGATGATGAAATAGTGAGAGGCCTAGCTGATAAATGTAATGCCAAAGTAATTTACTTTTCAAGAACTCATAGAGTAAATGGAGGAGTATATTTAGAAAATAATGACATAATAATAGATATAGAGGATAAGATTAAGTTTCTAAATAAAGATGATGTAAGTTTGCCTGGAGGCCATAATTTAGAAAATTGTATGGCAGCAATAGCAATAGCATATGTTTGTAAAGTAGATTTAGAAGTAATAAAAGATGTATTGATGACATTTAAAGGAGTTGAACACAGACAAGAGTTTGTAAGAAACTTAGATAATGTAATATATGTAAATGACTCAAAGGGAACTAATCCAGATTCTACTATAAAAGCTGTACAGTCTTATAATAGACCAATAGTGCTTATAGCAGGAGGAATGGATAAGGGAAGCAACTTTGATGAACTTCTTGAAATTGCAAAATCATATGTCAAATCATTAATCTTATTAGGAGAAACTGCACCAAAGATAGAAAATTGTGCTAAAAATAAAGGATTTAATGACATACATATAGTAAAAGATATGGAGGAAGCAGTTAAGACTTCTCATGAGATTTCAAAAAATGGAGATATAGTGCTTCTTTCACCAGCTTGTGCAAGTTGGGATATGTATGAAAGTTTTGAAGTAAGAGGAAAAGACTTCAAAGATAATGTAAACAATTTAAAATAATCTCTTACCTCTAAACTTACTTAGATGGAAGAATGGAGGTAGATTAGTTGGATGCCTAAAGAAAATTTGAAAAAACAAATTGACATAAGGATGAAGACTGAATTTGATGGAGTAGTATTTTATACTACTATGCTTTTAGTATTTGTAGGAATAGTTATGGTGTTTAGTGCAAGTTTTATACAATCTTCATTTAAACACAATGATGCATACTATTTTCTAAAGAAAAATGTAATATATGCTATACTAGGATTTATAGTTATGATTATTACATCTAGAATAGACTATAATTTTTGGAAGAAAAATGCTACAGCAATTGGAGCTATAGCAGTAGTATTATTATTGTTGGTTTTAACTCCTTTGGGAATAGAAGCAAACGGAGCAAAAAGATGGTTAGGGATAGGTGCTTTAACATTTCAGCCTGCAGAAATTGCAAAGTTTGCTACAATAATATTAACTGCAAAATTGATTGAGAAAAATTATGATAAAATAAAATCTTTGACAAAAGGTGTTGTACCACTTCTCGTAGTTCCAGGAATATTTTTTGCGTTGATAATACTTCAACCAAATTTGTCAACAGCAGGTACTGTAATTCTAGTTACATTTGTAATGATATTTGTTGCTGGAATGGATATGAAAATTGTATTTGCTATGATAGGAAGTGGGGCTGCTTTATTTGCTGCATTAGTAATTGCTGAACCGTATAGACTTAGTCGTGTTACATCTTTTTTAGACCCATTTCAAGACCCACTTGGTAAGGGGTATCAGGTAATACAAGGTTTATATGCATTAGGTTCAGGAGGACTGTTTGGTTTAGGCTTAGGAAAGAGTAAGCAAAAGTATTTTTATATACCAGAGCCACAAAATGACTTTATATTTGCTATAATAGGAGAAGAGTTAGGATTAATTGGTTGTATAATAGTTATAATGCTATTTGTAGCCTTAGTCTACAGATGTGTAAGAATAGCTTTGAAGACTTCTAATGTATTTGCTTGTATGGTTGTCATAGGTATAGGGGCACAAATTGGAATACAAGCAGCTTTAAATATAGCAGTTGCAACATCATCAATGCCAGCTACAGGTGTAGCACTACCATTTATAAGTTATGGAGGTACCTCACTCACCATCTTTATGGGGGCTGTAGGTATAGTGTTGAACATCTCAAAGCATGTCAAAATTAATTAACAGGAGATGATGATTTGATGAAAGTTTTATTATCAGGCGGTGGAACTGGAGGACACGTATATCCAGCTATAGCTATTGCTAACAAAATAAGAGATGAACATCCAGACGCCGAGATAATGTTTGTTGGGACGGAAAAAGGAATAGAATCAGAAATAGTTCCTAAGTATGGATTTGAATTGAAAACTGTAACAGTACAAGGATTTAAGAGAAAAATAGACTTCGATAATGTAAAAAGAGTTTTTAAGCTTTTTAAAGGATTGGAACAATCAAGAAAAATTGTTAAAAAATTTAAGCCAGATGTAGTCATAGGAACTGGTGGATATGTCAGTGGACCTGTTTTATTTAATGCGTCTATGGGAAAAATACCAGCTATAATACATGAGCAAAATTCTTTTCCTGGGGTAACTAATAAGATTTTATCTAAAACAGTTACAAAGGTACTTACAAGTTTTGAAGATTCACATAAAAGATTCCCTGAGGCAGCAGAAGAAAAATTAGTTTTTACAGGAAATCCAGTTAGAAAAGAAATTTTGTTATCAAGAAAAAATATCGCAAGAAAAAATTTAGGAATAAGTGAAGAGAAAAAAATGGTACTTTGCTACGGTGGTAGTGGAGGTTCAAGAAAAATAAATGATGCAATGAGACTTGTCATTAAAAATATGGTAAATGAAGATATAGCTTTTATATTTGCAACAGGAAAAAGCTATTATGAAGAATTTATGGAAAGTATCAGTAATATAAATCTTAAACCATACCAAAAAGTAGTACCTTATTTAGAAGATATGGCAAATGCACTTGCAGCAAGTGATTTAGTTATAGGTAGTGCAGGAGCAATTTCATTAGCTGAAATAACAGCTCTTGGCAAACCTTCTATAATAATACCTAAAGCATATACTGCTGAAAATCATCAAGAGTACAATGCTAAGAGTATAGAGAAGCAAGGGGCAGGGATTGCAATCTTGGAAAAAAACTTAACTCCAGAAAGCCTGAATACAGCCGTATTTAAACTTTTAGGAGATAGAGAACTTTTAGTTGATATGGCAAATGCAAGTAAAACTATAGGTAGACCTGAGGCTATAGACCTTATATATGATGAGATAATAAAGGTATATAACTCAACACAAAAATCAACAGCTAAAAAACCAAAAAAAGAAAAAGCTATTGAGGAAGTAAAGAAAGAAGCAGCTCCAAGTATAGAAGGTCAGGCTAAAGTAATAGGAATAAAGAAACGATAAATAAATATTTACCCCTAATTTATAATATATTAGATTTTCTAAATTATTCTAAATTAGGGGTTTATTTATGTGTATATAAGTTTTAAGTTATAAAATACATATAGTATTTTATATTTATTTTGATGAAATATCAATTTAATCCTCTTTTTTAATGTTTTATTAGATTGTTTTGTAAGAAAATGAGAAAATTTGACTTTAAATATTATATTTTTTTTGTAGGGAATATAAACTCGAAAGGTGTATTTATTAACCAAAGGGGTTGATTGTATTTGAAGAGGAGAAAGAAGCTAAATACGAATAATGTTATGATAGTTTTAGTTTTTATACTTATGCTATCTTTTGGGATATGTATTATTGTAGGGAGTGATTTATTTGATGTAAATAGGATAGATGTGATTGGAAATAAAAGAGTCACCAAGTCAAATATAATGAAAGCGTTAAATGTAAGTTCACATGAAAATATATTTGCATACAATTTTAAAGACATGAAAAGTAAGCTTATGAAAAATCCGTATATAGAAGATGTAGAAATAAAAAGGAAACTTCCAAATAAGATAATTATAAGCTTAAAAGAAAAAGAAATTTTTGCGGTATTAAAGGATGAAGATAACTATTGTTATATAGATAAAAAAGGGAACTTATTAGAGGAATTAAAAGGCACTAATGAAAGTAAAAATGATTTGATAGTGGAAGTAGATTATAGTATTAATGATACAAAATCAATAAAATTTAAAAATTATAAAACTAAAGAGAGTGTATTTAAGACTTTAAATTATTTAAAAGAAGAAGGTATTTATAGAAAAATAAATTATGTAAACTTTAAAAAAGAAGGGAATGTAGATATGCTTACGAGAAGCAATATAAAAATCTTACTTTCTAATGATGATAACTTAGATTATAATATATCTAGGGTAAATAAAATTTTGATTGACCTGCAAAATAAAAATACCAATGGTGGGACTATAAATCTAAATTATGGAAAGCTAGCTGTATATAGTCCAGAAGGATAGACAATTGTAAGGAAGTGATATTTTGAAAAAAAGGTTTATAAATAAGAGTATAATTATAGGAAGTATTGTATTGGGAGTTCTCGTTAGTTTACAACTAAAAATTATTAATATAGAAAATAGAGGAATGACGACCTTTAAGAGAGGCGAGCAACTTACAGAAGAACTTAAATCTCTAAAAAAAGAAAAAGAAAACCTTCAATCAGAAATTAATAGTGTAAAAAAAGATATAGAGACATATAGAGGTAAAAGTGAAAAAGGAGAGCAAGATATACTTAAATCAGAAATAGAAAAATATGAAACTTTAGCTGGATATACAGATGTAGAAGGAAAAGGTATTGAAGTTGAAATAAATTCTACAAAAACTTTAGGAAGCTTTGATAAAAATGACAGTATACTATATAATTATGATTTATTACTGTCAATGATAAATAAATTAAATTCAGCACAAGCAAGTGCCATATCTATAAATAATCAAAGAGTAGTTTCAAATACATATATGTATTTGAAAGAAGACAAACTTTATATGAATGACACTGTTATAAAGGAGCCAATTACAATAAAGGCAATTGGTGATTCTGATACATTATCTTCTGCGCTCAATATAAAGTATGGTATTGTCTGGGAAATAGAAACGTATTATAATGCAAAGGTAAAAGTAATTAAAGAAGATAATGTAAAAATAAATGGACATGGTGATACAGATAAAGTAGAGAGGAAATAATAGTATGAAAAAGAAAATGATTATATTAGGAGCATTCATATTAGGCATTTTCATATCAACTTATATAAAATCACTGAACCCAAATAAAGTGTATATAACATTGAGCCAGACTAAAAATATTGAAAGTGAGATAGAAAATACAAATAAGGAAATAAAAAATCTAAAAGAAGCTCTTAAAAGTAACAAAAAGACTTTAGATGAATATAAGCAAGCGGAAAATAATGGAAATGAATCTATTCAAACATTGATGAAAAAAGAACTTGAAGAAGTTAAAGAGTTAAGTGGTTATTCAGCTGTCACAGGTCCAGGAATAACTATTACTATGAAGGATAGTGAAAGAGAATTAAAAGATGGACAAAATCCAAACGACCTGATTATACATGATATTGACATTCTAAGAGTTTTAAATGATTTGAAAAAAGCAGGTGCAAAAGCAATATCTATAAATGGAGAAAGAGTATTGTCAACAAGTAAGATAAAATGTTCAGGAGCAACTATTACAGTAAATGATACTACATATGGACAACCATTTATAATAAAAGCTATAGGAGATATAGATTTATTGAGTGCAGCTATAAATTCTCCAGAATCATATGCTAAATCTCTAAAGGATATATATGGGATTAATATAAAAATAGAGGAAAATAATGGAAATAGAGTGAATTTATTTGCAAAATAAAACGAAAAATACAAAAAAATAAAGAAAAAATAAAAAAAATTAATAAAAAGGATTGTAATATAGTTGTGTTTCAAAGTAAAATAAAGAGGTGAGGATTTATGATATGGATTTTAGGAGGATTGGCATTTGGTGTGGTAGTAGGTTACTACATTCCATTTACATATTCTATGGATTATTCGATATATATGTCAGTAGCTATTCTTGCAATAATGGATTCTATATTTGGAGCTATAAAATCCAGTTTTGAAGATAACTATGATAATGTAATTTTTGTTACTGGTTTCATAGGTAATGCTATCTTGGCTATATTATTGACTTATATAGGAGAAAAGTTGGGAATTTCACTTTACTATGTGGCAGTATTAGTTTTTGGGATGAGACTATTTAATAATTTATCTATAATTAGACGTTATATCATTGCCAATATTATGAATAAAAAACATAAAAATTAAAGAACTTTTGAGATATACATAAAATATTTTATACTTAAAGAGTAATATTTGACAATATAAGTAAGAAAATTAAAAAGGAAAATTTACGTTTTTGTGGAATATGTTACTTAAAGGTTAACAAAATAAAAGAAGAAAATGATATAATTAATACATACGATAACTTTGAATCATGAGATAAGGGGGTTTATGATGCTAAACTTTGACGTAGAATTAGAAGAATGTGCACAAATTAAAGTAATAGGTGTAGGTGGCGGTGGAAACAATGCTGTCAATAGAATGGTAGAAGCTCAACTTAAAGGCGTTGAATTTATATCAGTAAATACAGATAAACAAGCTTTATATACATCAAAGGCTGAATATAAAGTTCAAATAGGAGAAAAATTAACTAGAGGACTTGGTGCAGGAGCTAATCCAGAAGTAGGAAAAAGAGCTGCAGAAGAAAGTAAAGATGAAATAGTAAAACTACTTCAAGGAGCTGATATGGTATTTGTTACAGCTGGAATGGGTGGTGGTACTGGTACAGGAGCTGCCCCAGTAGTTGCAGGCCTAGCTAAAGAAATGGGTATCCTTACAGTAGGTGTAGTTACAAAACCTTTTGCATTTGAAGGTAAGATAAGAATGAAAAATGCTGAAGGTGGAATAGCTGAGCTTAAGTCAAAGGTAGATACTCTTATAACAATACCAAATGATAGACTTTTACAAATAGTACAAAAGAATACTTCAATGCTGGATGCTTTTGCAGTTGCAGACGATGTGTTAAAACAAGGTATACAATCAATTTCTGACCTTATAGCAGTTGAAGGATTAATAAACTTAGACTTTGCAGATGTTACTACTATAATGAAAGATAAAGGTCTTGCTCATATGGGTATAGGTAGTGCTAGTGGAGAAACTAGAGCTATAGATGCTGCTAGACAAGCTATCCAATCACCACTTTTAGAAACATCAATACAAGGAGCAAAAGGAGTACTTCTTAATGTTACAGGTGGTCCTAACTTAGGATTATTTGAAGTTAATGAAGCATCTACTTTAGTTATGGAATCTTGTGACCCAGAAGCAAATGTTATATTTGGTGCTTCTATAAAAGAAGATTTAGGCGATGAAATAATGATTACAGTAATCGCAACAGGATTTGAAGGTTTACAAGGTGGGATTTTAGATTTGGATACTAAGCCTAAATCAAGTATAAGGTCTTCTCTGAATACAACTGTAAAACAAGTTGTAAAAGAAATAGAAGAAGAAGAAATTGTGGTTGAAGAAAAGATAGAAGCTCCTAAAAAGGCAAGTATAATAGAAGAAGATGATGATGAGAGCATGGAAATACCTACATTTTTAAGAAGAAGAAGATAATATGTAAACTTATAAAGAAGTCAATAGACTTCTTTTTATTTTTTGTACTTTAATCTCCTATTTTTTTTAACATATTTTAATATCAAAAAAAATAAAAAAGTAAAGTTTTTTCTACTGAGTATAGAAAAAAATGATAGTTATATAAATGGTTATAGTTTTTTATAATTAGACAATGACATTTTTATTTGGTAATATTAAACCTGAATTGAATTGTAAAAATTTGAGGAAAAAGAGAAATTAAAGTCTGAAAGGGGATTAAGTATGATTAAGCTAAAAAAAATTCTTTCTTTAGCCATGGTTGCTATTTTGTCAACATCACTTCTTGCTGGATGTACAAAAAAAGAAGAATCTAAAGGCAAAGATGGCAAAGAAAAATTAGTTGTATGGTCTGCACCGTTAACAGATCATGATGCAGATGCATGGAAGCCAATACTTGAGAAATTTGAAAAGGAAAATAACTGTGAAATTGAATTCCAAATAGTACCATGGGATAATTATGCAGAAAAATATGCTACTGCAATCAGTGCAGGTGAGGGGCCAGATATAGGGTATATGTATGCAGAAATGTTTCCTCAATTTATAGAAATGGGAGCAGTTGAAGATTTAACTCCTTATTTAGAAAAATCAGGAACTTCAGATAATTATTTATACTTAGATAATGCAAAAATGATGGGTGGAATTTACGGTTTACCTATAGAAGCTGCTAATCCAGGTGTATTATACTATAATAAAGATATACTAGAAAAATTGGGAGAAAAACCTCCTAAAACGTGGGAAGATTTTAAAAGAATATGTGAAAAAGCAACAGAAGATACTGATGGAGATGGAAAAATAGACCAATGGGGTCTTGCACAAGGTTGGGGTTCTAAAGTGTTTGGTAGTTTGAACTGGAACTGGTATCCATATCTATGGCAAGCTGGTGGAGATATATATAATGATGATTTAAAATCAGTTAAATTTAACAATAAAGAAGGATTAAAAGCTGCAAACTTTATAAATGATATGAAAAAATATATACCAGATAATGCTTTATCAAAAGACAGTAATGAGATGGTTGAAAGTGTATTTGGACCAGGAAAAGCTGCATTTACTATAATGCTGTCTTCTGCTGCTACAAGTACTTTTGATAAATCATTCCCAGACTTAAACTGGGGATATGTAACTTCATTAGAAGATAAAACAGTTGGTAGTTTTGCCTCAGTAGATGATTTAACTTTAATGTCAGCGTGTAAAAACAAAGAACTTGGATTTAAACTTCTTGAATATATGTTAAGCAAAGACTCAATGGAAGCTTTCCATAAAGAGATACCAAGAGCACCAGTTGCTAAAGGTGAAAAATATCAAGGAGATCCAAGATTTGAAGAAATGGTAACAAAAGATAAAAATATGTACAGACCATTAACAGTTGGACCTCATGGAGTAGAAATATATGAACACTTATGGAAACAACTTCAAATGATGATAGCTGGAGACAAAACTCCAGAACAAGCACTAAATGAATCTGCAAAATATGCAAATGAATTGTTAGCACAATAATTTAATTTTATATTTGATTTATAGACTATGCAATTTAATTTTATACAAGTAAACGATTTACTTGCTATATTATTAAGTCGCATAGTCTTTTTTTATGGAAATATTCCAAAGGTAGAGTTGAATAACTTCTACCTAGATATATTGAATTCTACAAAAAAGTCTATTTCTTTGATGCTAAAAAAATATCTTTTGACGACATAAAGTATAAGACATATATCATTGTTATTTTTAAATAGAATTTGTTTTGGATTCGACTGTCAAAAGTGACATAAAATTTTGTACATACTATCTTATAATATGTTTAAAGGTTTTAAGGGGGGATACATGGTGTATATTGAGTACTATGTTATAGAAAACCTAGTAATAAATTATATTATTATAAGTTGTACTTCTATTCTTACTAAAAAATATAATCCTAGAAAAAATAAGTTGCTGGGGGCTAGTTTAGGAGGAGCCTACTCTGTTGCTTATTTATACCCATCAATGGATATACTATTTACAGTGCCATTTAAAATAATAATCATGAGTATTATAACTTTAATTTCATTTAGGACTAAGAGCAAGAAAGATTATGCTCATGTAGCATTAGTTTTTTATTTAGTAAATATTTTTATTTCTGGAAGTACTTATTTTGTAATTTATTTTACAGGAATAAGCCATTTAAAAATATCTTTTTTAATTGCATGTACTTATGTAAGTTGTGAACTATTAAAGTACATTTACAAAGACTTGAAGATGTTTAAATACATCAAAGAGCTTACGAAGACCATAAATATAAACTTATTAGAAAAAAGCTTTTGCTGTAAGGCATTAGTTGATAGTGGAAATTTATTAAAAGACCCAATAAGTCAAAGTGATGTAATAATAGTCAAATCAAGTGTATTAGAAGGATTGATTCCAGAAAATCTATTAAATATTAACTATGAAGATATAGATATGAAAAAAGCTCAGGAAATTATATGTAGTTTAGATGACAGAACTTCAGGGAGAGTTAGAATAATACCTTATAAACATGCTGGAAGTAATAAGACAAGCATAATAATTGGTCTAAAAGCTGATTATGTAGAGGTAGATGAGCAAAAGATAGGAAATATAATACTTGGTATTTCAAATTTTAATGATAGAGAATATGGGGCAATAATGAATCCAAATATATTGCCTGGATTCTAGCTAAAAATTTAAGGGGGACAAAGGATGTTACGATTAAAAGAAAGAATCATAAGCTTTATTACGATGTTAGGTATTAAATTAAAAATAATAAAGCCAAAAGGAATATACTATATGGGTGGAGCCAATATTCTTCCTCCACCACTAAAACCAGCAGAAGAAATGGAACTTTTGCAAAAGCTAGAAACTGATGAAACCGTAAAATCAATTTTAATAGAAAGAAATTTGAGATTAGTAGTCTACATATCAAGAAAATTTGAAAATACAGGGATAGATGTAGAGGATTTAATTTCTATAGGGACTATAGGTTTGATAAAGGCAGTCAATACTTTTAAATTAAATAAAAATATAAAATTAGCAACCTATGCTTCGAGATGTATAGAAAATGAAATACTAATGTATCTAAGAAAAAATAATAAAAAGAAAACGGAGGTATCATTTGATGAGCCTTTAAATATAGACTTAGATGGAAATGAACTTCTATTATCAGATGTTTTAGGTACAGAAAATGATGAAATATATAAAATAATCGAAGAAGAAATAGATAGAGATTTATTGGTTATGGCACTTGACAGATTAAGTGACAGAGAAAAGCAAATTATGGAATTAAGGTTTGGACTTATAGATAAAGGTATTGAAAAAACACAAAAGGAAGTTGCTGGAATGCTTGGAATATCTCAGTCCTACATATCTAGACTTGAAAAGAAAATAATTTCAAGATTACAAAAAGAAATGAAAAAATTTGTATAATGCTAAATTAATTCTTCTTAAAAAGTATAAAAAAATTGGAAATGTAAATAATTTCAATAGATGAATACTTTTTGAGAGAGGACTGAAATGTATGCAAGTTAATAAGGTTGAAATATGTGGTGTTAATACATCTGAACTTCCAGTTCTTAAAAATAAGCAAATGAAGGAACTTTTATTACAAATAAAAAGTGGTGATGAAGAAGCCAGACAACAATTTGTAAGAGGAAATTTAAGGTTAGTCTTGAGTGTAATAAAAAAATTTAACAACAGAGGAGAAAATATAGACGATTTATTTCAAATAGGTTGTATTGGTCTTATAAAAGCTATAGATAATTTTGATTTAAGTCAAAATGTCAGATTTTCAACTTATGCTGTTCCTATGATTATAGGAGAAATTAGAAGATACTTAAGAGACAATAATCCAATCAGAGTTAGTAGATCATTAAAAGATATAGCATATAAGGCACTACAAGTTAGAGAAAGATTAATTAGAACAAATTCAAAAGAACCAACAGTATCAGAAATAGCAAAGGAATTAGAATTAGAAGTAGAGTCAGTTGTAATGGCACTTGATGCTATACAAGATCCAATATCTTTATTTGACCCAGTATATCAAGATAATGGAGATGCCATATTTGTAATGGATCAGGTTCAAGACAAAAAAGATACTGATGAAAACTGGTTGCAAGAAATATCACTTAAGGAAGCTATTAAAAAATTAAATAGTAGAGAAAAGTTGGTATTAGATTTAAGATTTTACAAAGGAAGAACTCAGATAGAAGTTGCTGATGAAATCGGTATATCTCAAGCACAAGTATCAAGAATTGAAAAAAATGCTTTAAAAAATATGAGAAAGTATGTATAAGTAATCCATGGAATGTAAACATAATTTTAAATTTAAATGACCTATATAGGTCATTTTTTTTTATCCAAATACATATTTATTTTTAAAGGAAGGGTGAGTATAATATGATTAGAGTTTCTGATATAATGGAAAAAGAAATTATAAATGTAAAAAATGGAAAAAGGATGGGTTTCATAATCGACATAGATATGGATATTCATGAGGGAAAAGTAGTCTCATTTACCATTTTTGGAGATGGAAGTAGAAGTTTTTTTTCAAGAGGAGGGGATGAAGAAGTTATATTTTGGAATGATATACTTAAAATAGGTTGTGATACAATAATAGTAAATATAGGTTCAGAATTAAGCTTAGATGAATTTGATATATAGCTAAACAAAGGAGGAATACAGATGCAATGTCCTTATTGCAATTATAAAGAATCAAAGGTAATAGATTCTAGACATACAGATTTAAAATCTATTAGAAGAAGACGTGAATGTGAATTATGTAAAAAGAGATTTACTACTTATGAAAAAATAGAAACTACTCCTTTAATGGTTATTAAAAAAGATAATAGTAGAGAGTATTTTGATAGAGAAAAAATAAAATATGGACTATTAAAGGCATGTGAAAAAAGACCTGTATCTGTTGAAGATATTGAGAATATAGTTGTACATATTGAAAATGAAATAAATAAATGCTTTATAGAAGAAATCGAAACCAAAAAAATTGGTGAAATGGTAATGGATAAATTGAAAGATTTAGATGAAGTTGCCTATGTAAGATTTGCTTCTGTGTATAGACAATTTAAAGATATAAATACTTTTGTAAATGAACTTAAAAGTATACTAATAGAAAAAGGAGACAAATGATGAAAGATTATATAAATCTAAAAAGTGTAGAAGATATTAAAGAGTATGTTAACTTAAGTAGCAATTGTAAAGAAATTGATAAAAAATTAAATTCTATAAATCTAGTTATAACTTGTAAAAATATAGATGCAAAAAGTAAAGAAGACATGTTAAGGGTTTGCAAGGAATGCGATTTAATGTTTGAAAATTTAACTAGTAATTCTCAAATACATTCAGACATAGTTAACATAGTTAGTAGAGAGAATATAGGACAAAGAATAGAAGGAGATGCACTTATAACAAACTTAGAGAAAGTACCACTTTTATTGTTTACAGCAGATTGCGTACCTATATCAATTATAGATGCTAAAAATAAAGCCATAGGACTGGCACATGCTGGCTGGAAAGGTACTTTTAGTAATATAGGTCACAAAACAATAAAATTGATGTCTGAGACTTATAAAACAGCTCCTGAAGATTTGATATGTATAATTGGACCATCAATTGGACCTTGTTGTTATGAAGTTTCTGAGGAGTTAGTAGAAAAATTTAACACAATTCTTACAAATAATGATGAAAAGTTCTATATAATAAAAGAGGGAAGTTACTATTTAGATTTATGGAAAATTAATGAGTATATGCTGAGATGTAGTGGAGTCAAAAAAGAAAATATAATAAATTTAAATCTATGCACTAGTTGTAGAGCAGATGAATTCCACTCTTATAGAAAACATAATAAGGCATCAGAGCGAATAGGAACGGTACTACAGATAAAATAGAGAGGAGCTTTTTAATGAATACTAAAGTGCTTGTTATAGACGATGAAATGCATATAGTTGAGCTATTAAAATTCAATTTGGAGGTGTCAAACTACGAAGTTAGTTATTCATATGATGGATTTGATGGATTTATAAAAGCTAAGGAAGTTAAACCAGATTTAATACTTTTAGATTGGATGCTACCAAATATAAGTGGAATAGAAGTATTGAGAAAAATAAGAAGTGATAAAGACTTGAAAAATATTCCTGTTATAATGCTTACTGCTAAAAATATGGAAAATGACAAGGTTGAAGGGCTTGAAGTAGGTGCTGATGATTATATAACCAAGCCATTTAGTATAAAAGAATTGTTAGCTAGGGTTAGCTCTGTTTTAAGAAGATATAACTTAACTAGTACAGGCGAAGAAAATAATATACTTACCACAGGTAATTTAAAACTAGATTTATCAAAACATGAAGTTACTAAAGGTTCTGAAAAGATAGAGTTAACACTTAAAGAGTTTGAACTGTTAAAATTATTAATTCAGAATAAAGGTAAAGTACTTTCAAGAAACTATCTTTTAGATAAAATATGGGGCTATGAATACTATGGAGAAACTAGAACAGTAGATGTCCATATAAGATATTTAAGAAAAAAAATAGAAGATGAAGATAAATCAGAAAAATATATAGAAACTATAAGAGGTGTAGGATACAAAATAGATTAGAAAAAGTTATATTTTAGGAGTGTTATCTTGTGGAAGAATTAAATAGCATATATTTTTTTATTGTTATGTTGTCTATAGCCATTGTAATATTGTCTGTAAGATATACAGTAACACTAAGAAAATATTTAAAAGAGTTTATATACGTTTCAAAAAAAGTAAGTAACAAGGAATTTCATGCTAGGTTGAATATATCAGCTAAAGGCGAATTAGGCGAATTAGCCAGAAATTTTAATCATATGATAAAAAATATGGATGATACATTGGAAGAAGTACAATATAAACACTTACAATTAAGGTCTATATTAAAGAGTATATCTCATGGAATTTTAGCTATAGATGTAAATGGAAACATATTATTGATAAATGATGAAGCTAAAGAAATGATAAAGAGTGAACCAAACAAACTAGTTGAAGGACATAATATCAATGCTGTAATAAAAGAAGAAGAAATATTAAAGCAGATACTTCAATTTATAGGTTCTAAAGAAAATGAAACTGCAAAGATTACTACTAAAGATGATATAGTATACAAAATAAAAGTGGATCCAGTTTATCTTCAAAATACCAATAATGTAATAATTGGCTCAATAGTAAACATAGAAGATATTACTAAAAAAGTGAAGCTTGAAAATATGAGAAGTGATTTTGTTGCTAATGTAAGTCATGAACTTAAAACACCACTTACATCTATAAGTGGATTTGTTGAAACGTTAAAATCCAATGAAAATATAGATGCAAACACTAGAAATAGGTTTTTGGAAATAATAGAAAGTGAATCAGACAGATTAAAAAGATTGATTGATGACATATTATTATTATCATTTGTAGAAAATAAAGACACTCTTCTAATGGAAGATGTTGTAATATATGATGTATTTAGAGAAGTATATGAAATAACTCAACGTTCAGCTAGTGAAAAAAACATAGAAGTTTTATATAAATGTGATGATAAATCAATAAACATACTTTCTAATAGAGATTATATCAAACAAGTATTTTTAAATTTAGTTGATAATGCTATAAAATATACTCAAGATAATGGTATTGTACAAGTGGTAGTTTTAAAAGATGAAGAAAAAATAGTAATCAAAGTTATAGATAATGGTGTTGGAATACCAAAAGAAGATGTAGAACGTATCTTTGAACGCTTCTATAGAGTGGATAAAGCAAGAAGTAGAGATGTAGGAGGAACGGGTTTAGGATTGGCTATAACGAAGCATATAGTCAAATCATTAAATGGATGTATAAAAGTAAAAAGTGAACTTGGTATTGGTAGCGAATTTATTGTTACAATCCTACAAAAAAATTTCCTTAAATAGAAGGAAATTTTTTTTGTTTTTTGCACAAACTATATAAGAGAAGGAGCTGAGAAAATGGAAGAAAGCTTATTAGGTGCCAATTTATTTAGACACTCTTTTATAGTAGCAGTAATTATAGGAATATTATGTAGAGGATTAGTTTTAAGAGTTACAGACAAGCAATACCCATCGAGACCACAAGATTATTTAGAGCAAATAATAATATCAGGGCTTTCAGCTTCATTGGGTGCAATAGCATTACCTGCACTTATAGATAAGGAGTTTGCAGCATTAACATTTTTTGCAGTAGCGATACAACAATTTCAAGGCCTTGCAGAGCAGGAAAGAATAACATTAAAAAATATCGACAATGAAGAATTAGTACCAAAGGGAGATGCTTATGTAGAAGAAATAGCATCTACGTATGAATCTAGAAGTTATATCAGTCTTTTTTCTGCATTAGTATCTTCTATAGTTTATATTACTGTTTCAAAACGATATGACCTTAGCTTTATTTATTGTACAATACTAGCTGTTATAGCAGGAGCTTTGGTTGGTTTAATTTTTAGAAGGTTTCTAAGACGAAATAGTATAGCAGATATAGCAGATATAGTTCCTGCTGAAGTAAGTTTTGAAGGGCCTATTTTAAAAGTAAATGGTGTAATAATAACTAATATAGGTTTAGAGAATACAAGAGAAAAATATAAAAATGAATGTTTAGCTATAGAAATTATACCAAGAGATTTGGGTGCATTTGGGATAGTAAATGATATAGGACAAAGACAAGCTATAATACATAATCTATTTATTCATATGGGTATAGATAAAGATGTAGATGAGGTTGATATTGTAGCTATATCTAAAACTAACTTAGAAAAAAGCACTGTGGTTATACCATATATACCAATAATCAAGGATATAGATGTAATGATAGATGTAGTAAAAAGTACTCCTATCATAGAGACATCAAAAGGAAAACAGAGTGATTTTTCTAAAAAGACTTTGTAGATTTATAAGTGAACATTTTATATTAGATATTTTAGGAGTGATTTAATGGATAGAGTATTTTTTGTTGCAGTTATTATTGGTATAACATCAAGAGTTATAATGTTGAATTTAGACCAAAAACAGTACCCTACACAACCAAATGTTTTACTATCTCAGCTCATATTAGCCTTTGTTGCTTCGGCATTAGGAGCATTACTAGTTCCAGCTCTTATAAATCGTTCTTATACATCGATAACATTTTTATCTTTGGCAGCAGAACAGTTTAGACAAGTAAGAGCAAATAGAAGGAATACATTACAAAACTTAGAAGAAGTTCAACTTGTAAAAAGAGGAGCTGCATTTATAGAAGAGATAGCTAGAACTTATGAAGTAAGAAATTATATGTGCATAGTTACATCTTTTTTAACAATAGGATTATATTATGTAATTATTGAAGAAACTAAAATAAGTGAAGGTATGAGTTTGATAATAAGTTCAATTTGTGGTTTATTATTAGCTTTCATACTTAAAAAACTTCTTACTAGAAAAAGTATTGGAGATATAGCTGATGTAATGCCTGCTGATATTAGCTTCGTAAATGAATCTATATTGAAGGTGGGAGATTTAAAAGGAATAACAAATATAGGTCTAAAAAGTGATAGAGAAGTATATATTAATAGAGGTGTAGGAATACAAATAATTCCTAAAAATAGAGATTATGCTAATGCAGGAATATTATTTGATTCGGGTCAAAGACAAGCTATAGTATACAATATATATTCAAGATTAGGTTTATATGGAGATTATGAAGAACCTGCATTTGTACCATTACCTAGACGAAATAAAGATGATGAAAGTATAATGATTGCTTATTTACCAATAGATAGGAATGTTGAAAAGGTAATGGAAGCTGTAAAATCATGTCCAATACTTTCAAGTTCTAAAGGTAAAAACTTATCACTGAAAAACTATAAAATAGGAAAGAAAGGAAGTGCATAAAATGGGAATGGATATAGGTCTAAATGAATATACCCTAGCAATAGTTACACTAGATAAAAATATGAGAAATGGTGGAGGTTGTCCAATATTTTATGCAAATGATGAAAAAGACTTGCAAAATAAGGCGATGCTCATGTCAAAGTGTGTAGGTGGAATGGTTCACGATATGACTAATGGAACATTAATAATAGTAAAGCATTAAAACGATAAGATACTTTTAAGGGCAAATAATGTTCAAATTTATAAAATATTTAAATTTGAATATTATTTGTTTTAATCTTTTTATAGCTATTTACTTATATTGACTATTAGAATTAAAATGTGTTATTATGACATGAAATGTTTAAAAATGCTATTGTAAAATATAATAAAGTAATAAACTGTATATGAAAATATATTATAATAAATATTGATGAATATAAAAGAGTGGTGAAAAAAATGGAAGTAAATGTAAAAAAAATAAATAATATTATAAGTAAAGTTTACAAAGATAGTATTGCAGAAGAAATAGGTATAGAAGTAGGAGATTTACTTATATCTGTAAATGAACAGCCAATACATGATATAATAGAGTATAGATTCTTACTAAGTGATGAGTATTTAGAGGTAGAGATACAAAAAAAAGATGGCGAAGTCTACATATATGAGATAGAAAAAGACTATGATGAAGATTTGGGTGTTGAATTTACAAATCCAATAATTGACCAAGCTAAAAGTTGTAGAAATAAATGTATGTTTTGTTTTATAGACCAATTGCCAGAAGGAATGAGAGAAACACTTTATTTTAAAGATGATGACTCAAGATTGTCTTTTTTACAAGGAAATTTTGTTACACTTACAAATATGAGCGAAGAAGATATAAATAATATAATTAAATACAGAATAAGTCCTATAAATATATCTGTGCACACAACTAATCCAGAATTAAGACAAAAAATGATAAGTAATAAATTTGCAGGAAAATTATATGGTATAATGAAGAGATTGGCAGATGCTCATATAGAGATGAACTGTCAAATTGTTTTATGTCCAGGTATAAATGATGGAAAGGAATTGGATAGAACAATAAAAGAATTAGCTCAACTTTATCCATATGTAAATAGTGTTGCTATAGTTCCAGTTGGAATTACAAAGCATAGAGAAAATTTAGTAGAATTAAATATATTTGATAATAAGGGTGCAAGTAAAACTATAGAGCAAATACATGAAATACAACAGATATATCTTGAGAAAATAGGAACTCGATTTGCATTTTTATCAGATGAATTTTATATATTATCTAGTAGAGAATTGCCTGGATATGAAGAGTATGAAGGATTTTTACAGTTTGAAGATGGTGTAGGTATGATACGTAAGTTAAAAACAGATATTGAAGAGTATCTAAACACATTGTCTGAGAATATTCTCAAAAGAGATAAAAAGGTATCAATAGCTACTGGACATTCTGCATATGAATTTATACAAAGTATGGCAGATGCTATGATGGACAAGTTTAAAAATCTTCAAATAGATGTTTATGAAATAAAAAACAAGTTTTTTGGAGAAACAATAACAGTATCAGGCCTTTTAACAGCTAAAGATTTAAAAGAGCAACTTGAGCATAAGGAATTGGGAGAAGCTCTTTATATAACAAGAAGTATGTTAAAAGCAGATGAAGAAATTTTCTTAGATAATATTGAACTAAATCAGTTAGAAGAACTTATGAAAATAAAAATTATCCCATGTTTAAATGAAGGAAAAGATTTTGTGGATAAAATTTTAAAATAGAAAACAAAAGATGGAAGGAGAAACAACATGAGTATAAGTAGGCCAGTTGTAGCTGTAGTTGGGAGACCAAATGTTGGTAAGTCTACAATATTTAATAAATTTGCAGGAAAAAGGATATCAATAGTTGAAGATACACCAGGAGTTACAAGAGATAGAATATTTGCAGAAGTAGAATGGTTAGATAAATATTTTACATTAGTAGATACAGGAGGTATTGAGCCTGATAGCGAAGATATAATATTATCTCAAATGAGAAATCAAGCTATGCTTGCAATGGATATGTCACATGTAATACTTTTTATAGTTGATGGCAAGGCTGGAATAACAGCTGCTGATAAAGAAATTGCTCAGATACTTAGAAAAACAAAAAAACCAGTAATTTTAGTGGTTAATAAAATTGATAGTCAAAGTCAGTTTGATAATATATACGATTTTTATGAATTAGGTTTTGGAACTCCTTTTGGAGTGTCAGGAGCCAATAGTATGGGATTTGGAGACTTATTAGATGAGATAGTTCAAAATTTTCCAGCAGGATTAGATACAGAGTATGAAGAAGATATAATAAGAGTAGCTATAACAGGTAAGCCAAATGCAGGAAAGAGTTCTATACTTAATAAGATATTAGGAGAAGAAAGAGTAATTGTAAGTCCAATTGCAGGAACTACTAGGGATGCAATAGATACTTATTTTGAAAAAAATGGACAGAAGTTTCTTCTTATAGATACAGCAGGGCTTAGAAGAAAGAGCAAAATATATGAGACGATAGAAAAATACAGCGTAATAAGAGCTATGAGTGCTGTAGATAGAGCAGATGTTGTGTTAATAGTTATAGACGCTTTGGAAGGCGTTACAGAACAGGATACAAAAGTTGCGGGTATAGCACATGATGAAGGCAAGGGATGTATATTTGTAGTCAATAAATGGGACTTAATAGAAAAAGATAATAAGACAATGAGTAATTACACAAAAGATATAAAAGAAAAATTCCCATTTATGATGTATGCTCCAATAGTATTTGTTTCTGCAAAGACTAATCAAAGAATGAATAAAATATTAGACACAGTTGAATATGTATCAAATGAGCATTCTAAGAGAATATCAACTTCAGCATTAAATGAAGTAATTGGAGAAGCTGTAATGTTAAATCAGCCACCATCTGATAAAGGTAGAAGATTAAAAATTTACTATGGAACTCAAACAGACATTAGACCTCCTAAAATTACTTTATTTATAAATGACAAGAACTTAACTCACTTCTCATATCAAAGATACCTTGAAAATAAGATAAGAGAAAACTTTGGATTTGAAGGAACTTCTATAAAGTTTGAGTATAGACAAAAAAATAAAAAGTAAATATCTAAAATATAACTAAAGGGGGTAAGTTCAGTGGAAATATTTAGTTATATAATTATTGCTGTAATTGCATACTTATTAGGCAATATATCAACTTCGTATATAGTTGCAAAGCGAATTGCTGGGGTTGATATAAGGACTCAAGGTTCGGGTAATGCAGGCTCGACAAATGTACTTAGAACACTTGGGAAAAGAGCAGGAGCAATGACTTTTTTAGGTGATGTTTTTAAAGGTGTAATTGCTGTTTTGATATCGGAAATTGCAGCAAAGTTGGTTGGTATAGATACTCTTTTAGCTGGATATCTAGCAGTTATATGTGTTGTAGCAGGTCATAATTGGCCAGCAGTTTTAGGATTTAGAGGGGGTAAAGGTGTTGCAACTTCACTAGGTGCAATGCTTGCTGTAAATCCAGCAATAACATTAATGTGTTTGGCAGTGTTTATATTGGTGGTAATTATAACAAAATATGTCTCATTAGGTTCTGTTGTTGGTATAGGTTGTTCACCAATATTTATGATTATAGCAAAAAATAAAGCAGGGTTAGTTGTAGCTTTGTTTTTAACCATATCAGTAATATATAATCACAGAGCAAATATAAAGCGATTATTAAATGGGACAGAAAGAAAAATTGGTCAAAAGAAAGAATAGTAAATATATTATACTCAGGTGGTGTTAAACATGGAGAAAGTATGTGTATTAGGTACTGGAAGTTGGGGAAGTGCATTAGCTTTAGGCCTTGCAAATAAAGGTAATGATGTTAGCATGTGGACTCGAAAAGAAGAACAAGCTAAAAAAATAAACAGGACTAAAGAAAATACAGACTATTTACCAGGAGTATTATTTCCACATAATATAACTATAAGTACTGATATAGAAAAAACTATAGAAAATTGCAAAGTAATAGTTTTAGCAGTTCCATCTCAAGCAGTAAGAAGTACTTGTGAAAAAATAAAACCCTTTGTAAAAGCTGGACAGATTATCGTTAATGTAGCAAAAGGTCTTGAAAAAGGCACTGGACTTAGATTGTCTCAGGTATGTGAAGAAGAATTGCCACAAAATCCATATGTAATACTATCTGGCCCATCTCATGCTGAAGAAGTAGCAAGAAATATACCTACTACAGTAGTAGTAGCCTCTAAAGAATTAAAAATAGCACAGAGTATACAGGATTTATTTATGAGCCCTAAACTTAGAGTTTATACAAATCCAGATATAGTTGGAGTTGAACTTGGAGGAGCATTAAAAAATATTATAGCTTTTGGCGCTGGTATATGTGATGGTTTAGGGTATGGTGACAATGCAAAAGCAGCTCTTATGACAAGAGGAATTAGTGAAATGAGTAGACTTGGTACTGCTATGGGAGCTAACATGTCTACATTTGCAGGCCTTTCAGGCATTGGAGATTTAATAGTTACTTGTACAAGCATGCATAGTAGAAATAGAAGAGCGGGTATACTTATAGGACAAGGTATGAGCTTAGAAGATACATTAAAAGAAGTAAAGATGGTTGTAGAAGGAATAACGGCTACTGAAGTAGCACATGATGTTGCTGAAAAGCTGAATATAGATATGCCAATAACTAATGCTATATATTCTGTGATAACTAAAGGTGCAAATCCTAAAGAAGTTGGAATAGAGCTAATGATGAGAAGCAAAAAGCACGAAATGGAAGAAGTAGTTTTAGGTGATGATATATAAATTTATTGCATAATAAAATAAAAAAATAATAGACGTGTTTTAGCCCTCTTTATATAAAGAGGGCTATTTTAATATTACTTAGCATGTTTTATTATGTACTCAATAGAAGAAATCATTTTCATAGTTAATTCATCATCATTAGAATTTTTTCCTGTGTTCTTTTTTAAGAATAATAGATTTTGATAAAAAGAAATAATTATATCATTGATTATGTCTAAATCTTTAGCTGGTATATATCCAGTATCTACAAGATTGTTCAACAGTATTTTATTTCTTTCTTTTATACTTTTTCCTGTAATCATTAAAGATATATCACTGTCATGAATACCTAAATCTTCTGGAAACATATCATAATATTGTTTTGTTATATAACTAAGCTCATCACTGGACAAGTTAAAAAATACCTGATAAAAAGCTTGGGCATTTTCAAAAGAATGTTTACAAAATAATTTCCACATAATTATATATTTCTTATATTCATCATTTACATTCTCTATACACCTCGAAATATTCAAGTTATAATCTTTAAAATATTTTATAGATGCAAATGATATTAGATGGTCTAAATTTTTAAAGTAGTTGTATAGGGTTGAACTGTTATAGCCAGCCATATCTGCAACCTTACGAAGTGTAATATTTTCTATTCCTTCATTTTCCATAATGTTTTGAGCAGCTTCTATGAAATACATCAATATCCTTTTCTTTTGTAACTCTTTATTTGTCATTTTATTCACCTACAAATAATCAATATAGTTTATATAATCGTGATTTTATCATTAAATTTACCATAAATCAAGAATAATATTCCAAAATATAATGTATACTTGTTATATTTTAGATAATTTAAAATCATAATAATATAAAAAATATTTTAAAATTAAATCATGATTGACAAAATAATCATGATTATGATAAAATAATCACAAATAAATTTAATTTACATACGAATACAACAATTAATAAAAATGTTAATAATTTTAAAATAATATGTTTATCTTTGTTGTGTTGAATAAATTATCTAAATATTGAGAAAGAGGTGCACTATGTCAAATAATATGAGACTAGAAAGATTAAGAAAGTATATGAACGAAAAAAACATTGAAATTGCCCTAATATTTGAACCAGACAACCAATTTTATATTAGTGGATTTAAAGCAATAACTTACTCTAGACCAATTGTAACAGTAGTAACTCAAGATAAAATAGAATTAATAGTACCTGGATTAGAGGAGCTACATGCTAAAGAAGTTGCAAAAGTTGATAATGTATATGTATATTATGAAATACCAGAGATGAAAGAACATGGAATATCACATAAACATTACTTAGATATAATTTTAAATAGATATCCTAAAGGAATAACTGTTGGGATAGAAAAAGATATAGTATCTGCAAGCTTTTCAGAATATATAACTGAGAAATCATTTGCTATTAAAGATGTTGGAAGTAAAATATTTGAAATGAGATATGTAAAAGATGCAAGAGAGATAGAATTTTTAAAGATAGCTGGTTACTTATCTGATATAGGAATAAAAGGTTCTTTGGAAAATGTTAGAGTTGGGATGAGTGAATTGGAATTTGACGTTGCAGGGGATAATGCTTTACTAAAATATGTATCTGAAAATTATCCTGATACATATATCGGATTTGCAAACTGGACTTGTTCAGGCATCGATAGAACAGCACAACCACATTTAGACTCCAATACTAGGATACTTCAAAGAGGAGATATAGTAATACATAGTAGACAGGTTTGGTATGAAAACTATAGAGCAGAAAATGAAAGAACTTTTATTATAGGTAAGCCAACAGAAAGACAAAAGGAAGTATTTAAAATTGCAGTAGAAGCTCAACAAGCTGGATTAGATACAATAAAAGCTGGTATACCAGCAAGAATGGTGGATGAAGCAGCAAGAGCTGTTGTTGCAAAGCATGGTCTAGAGTTATATTCAAATCACAGAATTGGTCATGGTTTAGGTTTATCAGAACATGAGGAACCATATTTAAGATTTGACAATGAATTAATATTAGAAGAAGGAATGGTATTTTCTATGGAACCAGGAATATATATACCTGGAATTGGAGGATTTAGACATTCAGATACAGCAATAGTAGGTAAAAATAGTGCTACAATTATAACTAATTATCCAAGAAGTGTTGAAGAGCTTATACTTGATATTTAAATTAGTACATATGTATGAATTTAAGTAAATTTGAAATTGGAGGAATTACAGTGAAAAAGAAGATTGGATTTTGGGATTTAGTATTTATGAATATATCAGCATTATTTGGGATTAGATGGATAGCTAAATCTACTGCCTCTAGTTTTGGGTTGGGTCTTGGTTCGATACCAGTTTGGTTATTGTTTGCTTTTATATTCTTTGTTCCAGCATCACTTATATGTGCAGAGTTGGCTGCAACATATCCAAAAGATGGTGGACTTGGAGAATGGGTTAAACAGGCTTATGGAGAGAAGTGGGGATTTATGGTGTCATGGTTAAATTGGACATCAAAGATATTTTGGTATTCCTCATTCTTGACATTCTTAGCTATAAATATTGCTTATATGCTTGGAAATCCAGCTCTATCAAACAATAAGATGTTTATTTTAGTGCTTTCACTCATAATATTCTGGATGTTATCCTTAGTAAGTACTCGTGGAATGGCATTTGGAAAATTCTTTACAAATACAGGAGCATTAGGTTCTACAATTCCTGCTATATTACTTATAGTGATGGCATTTATGTCTGTAGTTATTCTCAAAAAAGCTCCATCAGCATCTGTATATACAATCCAAAATATAATACCAAAGATAGATGCTAATTCACTAGTTTCTATATCTGCTATAATATTTGCACTATCAGGAGCTGAAACAACTGCTAATTTCATAACCGAAATGGATAATGCTAAGAAAAACTTCCCTAAAGCTATATTGACAGTAGCTGTTTTAATAGGAGGAATCTATATCCTAGGTTCAGTAGCAATAACAATGATACTTCCTCCAGATGAAATTGCAGCATCGACAGGAATACTAGATGCGCTAGCTAAAGTTGCACAAGATTTAGGAATAGGAAGCTGGTTTATAAGAGTAGTAGCATTTGGGATAACTTTATCAGTACTTGGAGCACTAATACTTTATATAGCAGGTCCAGTAAAGATGCTTTTTGGAAATGTAAAAGAAGGTGTATTTCCTAAGCAATTAACTGTTACAAATAAACACAATATACCATCAAATGCTGTAGTAATTCAAGCTATAATAGTGAGTCTACTTCTTATAGGAACAAATTTACTGCCGTCAGTAGATAATATATATAATGTCCTTGTAACTATGACAGCATTAACAGCCTTGTTTCCATATGTATTACTTTTTACGTCATATATAAGACTTAGAAAGACAAGACCAAACGAAGAAAGACCATACTCAATTGCAAAAAGTGATTCAGTTTGTATCAATATAGCCAGAATGGTACTTGTAGTGACTGTAGTAGGGATACTTTTCTCAACAGCACCAGTTATGGAGACTTTAAAGGATAATATAGTCTATGAGATTGAAATGATAGGTGGAGGTCTTTTTGTTATAATAACAGGTTTAATGATATGGAAGAACTATGAAAAGAAGGTATCTAATAATTCTGGAGATTCCTATAAATAAAAATATAATTATTTTAGTGAACTAAAAGCGTATCTCTTTAGTTCACTAAAAATTATGGATAAATTAACTTAACATATCAATAAATCTATAATATATTGAAATGTTAAAAAATCAATAATTAGTTGTCATAAAAATTTATGAGTATTTACATAAGGAGGAAATATGTCAGTTGAAGTGAATAAACCAAGCATTTGGAAAAATTTCAAAGTCTTGATAATACTCTTTGTAGCAGGAGCCTTTATATATGCTTTACCATATTTAAAGAATTATTACTATGACACTTTTGCACAAGCATTTAATCTTACAAATACACAAATGGGGAGTTTAGGAAGCATTTATGGTCTACTTGCAATGGTATCATACCTTTTTGGTGGTTTCTTAGCAGACCGTATTTCAGCCAGAAAACTACTTTCAGGTTCTTTAATTATTACAGGGGTATCTGGTCTTGTATTAACGCTTTATCCTCCATATATTGTTGTATTTTTAATCCATGCTTTATGGGGAATAACAACAATACTTACTTTTTGGCCAGCTCTTGTAAAAGCTGTCAGGATGTTAGCATCTGAAAATGAACAAGGAAAAGCTTTTGGATTTATGGAAAGTGGTCGTGGAATTACCAATGCAATTCATTTATCTATAGTCTTAATATTATTTGGATATATTTCATCAAAAGTAAGTGATAAATCTGGTCTTACAGCTATTATAGTACTGTATTCAGCTATAAATGTAATAGTTGGATTATTAGTATTTTTTAAGTTAAAAGATAATGAAAAAGAGGTATCAGCCAAATTTGATAAAGAAGCTTTCTTTACAGTAATAAAAATGCCTCATACATGGATAATAACAATAATAATGTTTTGCTCATATTCAGCTAATATGTCATTTTATTATTTTACGCCGTATTCAACTGAAGCATTTGGAGCTACTGTAGTATTTGCATCTGCAATATCAATATTAGCTCAGTACTGTAGACCAGTAGCATCAGCTGCTTCTGGATTGCTTGGAGATAAAGTTGGTTCATCAAAGATTATATCTTATGGATTTATACTTATGATTGCAGGACTTTTAGGTGTAATCTTTACACCAACGAAATCTTCTATGATTTATGTACTATTGATTGGATGTGTTGCAATATATGTATCTATGTATGCAATTCAAGGTTTACATTATTCATTACTTGAAGAAGGTAATTATTCACTATCAATATCAGGAACTGCTATAGGTATAGTTGCTACATTAGGATATCTTCCAGAAGTACTTTGTCCTCTAGCAGCAGGAAAGATATTAGATGCATTTCCAGGTGTAACTGGATATAAGTACTACTTCATTGTTCTTACTATAGTAGCCATAATTGGATTGGTGTTTACATTTATATGGATGAATATGACTAAAGAAAGACGTAAAGAGCTTATTGAAATGAATAGTAAGTCAAATGAAAATACTACTAAAGTTAGTTAATATAATACATTACTATTTAGGCTAGCATTATAATTTAATTTACATTGAAATTTGCAAATTTCTATATGTAAACTAAATTAATATTGCTGGTCTTTATTTTTCTATTTTAAGAATATTAACCTCGAAATCTAAATATAATTTAATAAGATTAGATGTATAGGAGGAATAATATGAATAATAACATATACGAAGATATATCCAAAAGGACTCAGGGGGATATATATATTGGAGTAGTGGGGCCTGTAAGAACAGGAAAATCAACTTTTATAAGAAAGTTTATGGAAAAGTTGGTTATCCCAAATATAGACAATGAGTTCAAAAAAGATAGAACAAGAGATGAGATACCTCAAAGTGGTTCAGGCAAAACTATAATGACAGTAGAGCCAAAATTTGTACCAGCAGATGGTGTAGAAATTAAAATAAAAGACACAGTATCTTTAAAAGTGAGAATGGTAGATTGTGTTGGATACATAGTTGAAGGAGCTTTAGGTCATGAGGAAGGTGGAAAGCAAAGATTAGTATCCACTCCTTGGTCACAAGAAGCTATGACATTTGAGAAAGCAGCAGAGATAGGGACTAAAAAAGTTATAAAAGACCATTCTACAATAGGAATAGTTGTCTTGACAGATGGCTCAGTTACTGGTATTGATAGAAAAAGCTATGTAGAGCCAGAAGAGAGAGTTATACAAGAATTAAAAAATCTTAAAAAACCATTTGCTGTAGTTTTAAATACGTTAAGTCCTAGAAGTGAAGAAACAAGTCTGCTTAGAAATGAATTAGAGGAAAAATATGAGGTTCCAGTCCTTCCAATGAATATAGTTGAAATGGAAGATGAGGATATAGAAGAAGTTATGGAAACTGTACTATATGATTTCCCACTTACAGAAATAAGAATAAACTTACCTAAATGGGTGGAAGGTCTTGAGAGAAATCACTGGATAAAAAGCAGTATAATAACAACATTAAAACAGAGCATTATAGATATAGGTAAAATAAGAGATATAGAAGGAATTATGCAAGGTTTCTCTGAGTTAGATTTTTTAGATGATACAGGTGTTGACCATGTAGAGTTAGGGGAAGGTGTCATAAACATTGACTTACAAACAAAGCAAGATTTATTCTATAATGTCCTTGAAGAAAAAAGTGGATTTAAAATTGAAGGGGATTATCAATTACTTAGCCTGATAACTAGACTATCTAAAGTTAAAAATGAGTATGATAAGATAGAAAGCGCTTTAATAGATGCTAAGATAAAAGGATATGGAGTAGTAGCCCCTTCTTTAGAAGAACTTAGCTTGGAAGAACCAGAAATAATGAAACAAGGAAAACAGTATGGTATTAAGTTAAAAGCTAACGCACCATCACTTCACATTATAAAAGCAGATATATCTACAGAAGTTTCTCCTATAGTTGGAAATCAAAATCAAGGTGAGGAGATGATAAAATATCTTATGGAGGTATTTGAAGAGCAACCAGCAGATTTATGGGAATCAAATATGTTTGGGAAGTCACTTCATGATTTAGTAAAAGAACAGCTTCAAAGTAAATTGTATACTATGCCAGAGGAAATAAGAGTCAAGATGCAAAAGACTCTACAAAAAATTGTAAATGAAGGAAGTTCTAATATCATAACTATTTTGTTATAAAAATATAGCTACTTGTTAAAGTAAAATATTTGTTTACTTTAACAAGTAGCTTTTTATTTATAAAAATCAATAAAAGTTTTTATATAAATTGACAATAATTGATAATTGTGGAAAAATTATAATGAGTAAAGTATATTTTTATACAAGGCTGTTTTAAGCTAAAAAAATTCTAGAGGTGTAGTATGAGAAAGTATGAGATATTTATTTTTGTAAATATAATATTTTTATGTTTTATAAGTTTTCCACATAAAGTCTTTGGACAAGAGGATAATTGCCTTGAAGATTTTAAAATATGGTATCAAGAAAATAAAAACAATACTGGAGAGATGGTCTACACTCTTTCTTGTGATATGGTGATAGATGAAGAATATAGGTTTTTCACTCCAGATGAAGCTAAACTCACAATAGATACTAATAAATATAAAATTTTAATAAAAGACCAAGGGAATTTTATAATTCAAGAAAATGAATTGAATATAGTAGGAGAGGGTGGAGAAGATGGAGTAATACATGTAGAAAAAGGAGGGAGATTAAATATAGGTATAGATAATATAATTGCTACCAACGGAACTGCCTTATATATTGAAGAAGGAGGTTATTTAAGATTTAGTTCATACTATGAAAGTATTGGAAATATAAGGGCAAATGGAAATAATGCTATAGGAATTTATTCTGAAAATGACATTAGAGTGCCATATAAGGATATAGAGGTAAGAGGGAAAAATGCTGTAGGAGTATATTGTAAAGGTGATATTGAGTTGGAAAGCACATCAGTAAGAGCTTATGATAATGACAACAAAACTAGATTATTAAGAAGTTCAGATAAAACTGTTAAATCAATTGTATCAAAAAGTAAAAATATTTATATAATTGATAGTTATAATGAGTTTATACCAGCCATATCTGAAGATTCTGGATATAATATTGTAAAATGTTGTCATAGGGGAATTAATGTATTTAGTGAAGAAATAAAAGTAAGTAAAGATGATAAAATAGAAAATATAAAATTTCCCAAAGATATGGTATTAGAAACATCTAGTAGTAATCAAATAGATATAGATGTAGAATGGGATTTTACTGATTATTATAAAAAGCTAAAAAAAGAAGAAAATTTTAGTATAACAGGAAAGTTTAAAACAGAAACATTAAATAAAGAAAAAATTATAATAAATGATGATGTTGTTCCTATTTTGAATATATCTGTTATAGAGAAAAAACCAATAGATAATTTGGAATTGGAATTTCAAAATACAAGAAATGGATATGTAGCTGCTTTGTATTATGACATGCCATATAGTGCAAGTAAAGTTTTTGTTGAATATTCAAGTGACGGAATAAATTGGATATCTGAAGAACAGGAGGATATTAGAGACTAAGCTATACTTTTCTTTGAAGATTTTAAGCTGCGTTGTTTTAGAGTAAGAGTGGAAGGAGGATTAAAAGAAGGGTATTCAAATATAGTTTTTAAACCAGGATTTATAACGGGAGGTGGCGATAGCCAAGAGACACCAGATGATGAACGGGAAAATGATGATATTGATGGAGACCGTGGTGGTGGCGGTAGAGATGACCCAGATAGAGAAGATTCTGAGATTATTGGAGATACAAATGACAATAATGAGAATGAAGCTATTGATAAGCAAAGACCTGAAGATTCTAATAAAGATACAGAATCTAATGATGAAGAAAAAGACAATAAACTTCAGCAAGATGAAAAAAATGATAAGTCAGATGAAAAAGATATTAAGACAGAGAATGAAACAAACAAAAACATTAATAATCAAGACAAAAACTTTAAGAGTAATGATTTAATCATGAAAAATAAAATTGAAAGTAGTTTAAAGGAAATATTAACAGAAAGTCATAATGAAAATTATAAATCTCCTCAAAATACATTTAATGACGATAATGCCTTAAATCGAGAAGATACTTCTGAAGTAGGTAAGTTTAATGATAAATTAGACTCTCCTTCTCAATCACAGAATAAAACTCAAAATTTTAATAGTGGAATCATCATTGGAATTGGAATTGTAGTTTTAATCATGCTATGTTCAATAATAGCAGTAAATCCTGGTATCATAAAGTATATAAATAAATTTATAAAATTTAAATAGTAAAATAAGTAAAATTGTTTAAAATAACTCAATTTTATTTGATAAGAGAATTAGTAGGAGAAAAATATGAGCAAAACAAACAAAGCTTTTATTCTTATAAATTTGTTAATTATGATTTTTGCACTTTTCCCAAATAAGAGTTTTTCCCAAGAAAATAATTGTCTGAATGATTTTAAAAGTTGGATTTTGAAAAATGAATATAATAATAAAAAAATAGTTTACACTCTTTCTTGTGATATGGTAATAGATGGTTATTTTGAACTTAGTATTCCATATGGAACTAAGATTACAATAGATACCAATAAGTATAAAATACTCATAAAAGATAAAGGGAACTTTTTTATCAATGGGAATGAATTAAATATAATTGGAGAAGGTGAAACAGACGGTGTAATTCATGTAGAACGAGGAGGAAAGCTAAGGATAGGGATAGATAATATAACTGCTTTAAATGGAACTGCTTTGTATGCAGAAGAAGAAGCTGATTTAATTATAGATACATATTATGGTGAGGTTGGAAACATAAAAGCAAGTGGAGAAAACGCTATAGGAATTTATTCGGAAAATAATGTTAGAGTAGACTGTAAAACGATTGAAGTTGATGGAGAAAATGCTATAGGAATTTATTCTAAGGGAGAAGTCGAAATAGAGGATACTTCAGTAATTGTCAATGATGATAATAAACAGCAAAGTTTAGGGTTAAGAAGTAACAATAAAAAAGGACGGTCAATTGTATCAGAGATCAAGAATGTCTATATTATAGGAGAGCAAAATACAATAATGCCAGATATACCTCAAGATGATGATTATAATATTATAAGGTGTAATTGCAGAGGTATTGGAGTCTTTGAAGAGGAAATAATGATAACAAAAGAAGATAAAATAGAAGATTTAAAATTTCCTCAAACTGTAACTTTAAAAACTTCTAGTGGAAAGTTTAAAAGGTTAGATGTGGACTGGGATTTATCAAATTACTATACTGATTTAAATAAAAATGCAGAGTTCGTGATAAAAGGAAAATTTAAAGAAGAATATCTAAATGAAAATAATATAGTGCTAAATCATAATGTTGCGCCTATTTTATATGTTCATGTTACAAATAAAGGACCTATAAACGATTTAGAAGTATCTTTTATAAACTCAAAAAAGGGTTATTCAGCTATTTTAGATTACAGTATGCCATATAATGCCAAGAAGGTATTTGTAGAATATTCTGATGATGGTATAAATTGGGTAAGCAAAGAATTAAATTATATTAGTAACCAAACTATACTTGATTTTGAAGATTTTAAATTGAGATGTTTTAGAGTAAATGTAGAAGGTGGATTAAGGGACGGATATTCAAATATATTTTTAAAACCAGGATTTGTGATGGGTGGAGGCAATGGTCAGATGACACCAGAAGATGACCGAGACGTTATTATAGATGGAGGTGATCGTGGAGGTGGTGGTAGAGATGACCCAGATAGAGATGGCAGTAGTGAAAATGAGGGTAATAACAATAAAAATAAAGAAGAAGATAATAATGAAAATAAAGAAAATACTGACAATGGTAGTAATGAAAATAATGATTCTAATGGAGGAAAACCAAATGATTCAGAAGATAACATAGGACCAAGTGCTGGTGGTGTCGATAATAAAAATCATCAAAATAATAAAGAAAATACTGATATAAATGCTGATAAAGAAAATGATTATGAGTATAAAAATAAATTTAATAGTAAAAATTTAATGATAGAAGATGATAGCAATTATAATTTAAAACAGAAATCAGTATTTAGCAATAATAATCAATATTTCTCTTATGGAGAGGCTTTTGTAAACGGAAATAAAGAAATAAACAATGAAAAATCAGGAGTAAATAATTATGATGAAATAGCAAATGACAATGAGAATCTTAAATCTATATTTAAAAAATATAATTTAAATAGAGAGATTTTCTTTTTACTTTGTATATTAACTCCAACTATGATTGTTTCTATATTAGCTGTAAATCCAAGTGTAAGAAAAAATGTAATAGAATTCATACAAATAAAAAAATAATTTTTAAAAAGGTATTATTTAGTAAATTATAAAGCTACTAAGTAATGCCTTTCATTATTATGAAAACTATATATAACTATTAATAAAATGATATATAATATACAGTTTGGTTAAATAGTATAAAAATAATAGAATATTGAAAAAAAATTGACAAATGAATATATAGGTATTAAAATATATTAAATATATACATAAAAAGTGATTTACCAACAAATAAATGAAATATATGTTAGCAACTAGTTCAATTTGTAAAAATGTAAGATTTATAAAAAAATAAGGGAGGATATTATTATGAGAGCAATTTTAACAGTGATTGGAAAGGATAAACCAGGTATAGTAGCAGGAATTAGTGATGAGCTATACAAGCAAAATATTAATATAGTAGATATTTCACAAAAAATACTTCAAGAATATTTTACAATGATTATGGTAGTTGATTTAGAAAAAGCATTAAATTCTTTTGAGCAAACGGTTGAAGATTTAATTGAAAGAGGAAAGAAATTATCAGTAGATGTAAAAATTCAAAGAGAAGAAATCTTTAATTCAATGCATAATCTGTAGTAAATAGTAAGGGGAGGTGATAACAGTGAATGTAGGAAATATACTTGAAACAATCAAGATGATAGATGAAGAACAGTTAGATATAAGAACTATAACTATGGGGATTTCATTACTAGATTGTATAGACCCTGATGGAGATAAAGCGAGAGAAAAAATATATAATAAAATTATGAATTCTGCTAAAGACTTAGTAAAAGTTGGTAAGGATATAGAACGTGAATTTGGTATTCCAATTGTAAATAAAAGAGTATCAGTAACTCCAATATCCATTATTGCAGGTGCAACAGATGAAGAAGATTATGTGAAATTCGCACAGACATTAGATAAAGCAGCAGAGGATTTAGGAATAGACTTTATTGGTGGATTCTCAGCATTGGTTCAAAAGGGATATACAAAAGGTGATAAGATATTAATTAAATCAATTCCAAGAGCTTTGGCAAGTACTAATAAGGTATGTGCTTCAGTAAATGTAGGTTCTACACGATGTGGTATAAATATGGATGCAGTAAAAGAAATGGGAGAAATTATAAAAGAAACTGCAGAAATGACAAAAGATGCAAAAGGATTTGGTTGTGCAAAACTAGTAGTATTTTGTAATGCAGTAGAAGATAATCCATTTATGGCAGGAGCATTCCATGGTGTTGGTGAAGCAGATAGAATTATCAATGTTGGTGTAAGTGGTCCTGGTGTTGTTAAGAGAGCTTTAGAAAAGGTAAAAGGAGAGCCATTTGATGTTGTTGCAGAAACTGTTAAAAAGACAGCATTTAAAATTACAAGAGTTGGACAACTTGTAGCGAAAGAAGCTTCTAGTAGACTAGATGTTCCATTTGGAATAATAGACCTATCATTAGCCCCTACACCTGCAATTGGAGATTCAGTAGCAAATATATTAGAAGAGATGGGACTTGAAGTTGTTGGTACTCATGGTACTACAGCAGCACTAGCTCTTTTAAATGATGCAGTTAAAAAGGGTGGAGTTATGGCATGTTCACATGTTGGAGGACTCAGTGGAGCGTTTATACCAGTATCTGAAGATGCAGGTATGATTGATGCTGTTATTAAGGGTGCTTTAAGTATAGATAAACTTGAAGCTATGACTGCAATTTGTTCTGTAGGTCTTGATATGATAGCTGTGCCAGGAGATACTACAGCAGGTACACTTGGAGCTATGATAGCTGATGAAGCAGCAATAGGTATGATTAATAATAAGACTACAGCAGTTAGAATTATACCAGCACCAGGATGTGATGTAGGTGATATGGTCGAGTTTGGAGGTCTTTTAGGACGAGCACCAGTAATGCCTATAAATAAAAATTCATCTGAACTGTTTACTCAAAGAGGAGGAAGAATTCCAGCTCCTATACATTCATTTAAAAACTAAGTACATTACATATAATAATATTCAAATAAAGATTTATATGACAGAATTAAAGTTGTCTATGTGAGTCTATATATTGAAAGATTATAATTAAAATAATAAATTTTAAAATTTTTGTTGAGATTGTGATAACAACAAAGCGATACATAGACTTTTTAAAAGGTCATGTATCGCTTTTATTTTTTAATATTATCTAATTATTAAATAGAACTTTTTATGTACCTTAAAAGTTATGATATCTAATAGTAATAAATTATACTAACATTTATTTTTAATACATCAACTAAATAAAAAACTAAATAAAAAGTAAATTAAAAAAATAAAAAACTATCTAAATATTTAACACACATAATAATCATAAATAAATATAAAAATAAAACGCTTGCAATTAATAAAATTGCCTACAATATAAAACTTTATCATTTAAAATATTAACTTAAAATATTAATTTATAAATCTTATTATTTTTAAGCAATTTCTTTTTCTACATCAGTACCACGTATTTCACCAGCAGTAAGAACTTTAAAAGTACTGAATATTTTCGAGCCTAAAAATCCTGCAGCTACATTAAATAAGGCACATAAGCCAGCTGTTATGAGTACTTGATTAACTGGATTATAGGCAAACATTATAGCAAATCCAGCTACAGGTGTAGCTGTACCTGGAGTCATATTTACAAGACCCATCAAAGCTACAATGATACCAGAAAAAGCACCTCCAAAGAAATTAGTACAATATATAGGTATTGGATTTGCCGAAATTATGTCTGATTGAGTCAATGGTTCAATAGCAACAGATATAATATCTTTTTTAGATCCTAACTTCAATCTTGCAAATAATGTTGAGTTCATAAAAGCTGAACCAAAAGCACCTAATGCTCCTATTGCCATAGGAAGACCAGTAAGACCAATTATAGACGTAAGCGCCATTGAACTAAGTGGAGATGTACCAACTACTGTTATTAAGCCTCCTAATATAATTCCCATTACTATAGGACTAATATTAGTAGCCTCTATTAAAACTTGTCCGATTTGTAGTAGTGTACTATTAACTAATGGGTCTACATTTGATGCTATAAGACGAGATAGTGGTGCACATAGAAGGATTACAACTACTAAATCCACTCCAGGTGGTACCTTTTTCTCTATAAACTTAATTAAGAAAGAAACAAAGTATCCAGCAACGAATCCAGATAATATAGAAAAATCTAAACATGATAATCCTATTAAAACAGCATAAACTGGAGATACACCAAGAGCTAATGGCACAAGTATAGCAGCAGCAACTCCACCAAGGCTACCATTAGCGGCTCCAACACTTCTAAAAAATTCCATACCTAAAACGTCGCCAAGTAAAGAAAGATTGAATGCCTCGACTAAGAAAGTAGCACAAGCAGCACTTGCAAGAGCTCCCATAGCTTTCATACCATATGGAGCTTTGTAACTAAAAATTGTGAAACAACATAGAACCAATAAAAGTAAACCTGTTCCTAATAAAATTTCTGACATAAGAAAATCCTCCTTGTATTTTTTTTAGGACATAAACTTTTGCTTATGATAACGTTATCCTAATGTGTAAATAATTAACTAATTAATGACAACAGAACAAAAGTAATTTTAAATTTTAATTGGTTTTATATTGTATCTAAAAATAAAAATAACTATAAAGGTATATAAAGCAAGTTTAAAATCTAAGTTAAACTTATACTTTACAATATAATTATATATAAATAATACAATCTTGTATAGGAAGATTGATAAAAAATAAATTTAATATGAAAAAAAACAATTATTATCATATAAAAAAGGAATAAACCTTTTTTAGAAGAAGTATTTATAATGAAAGAAATTATATAGGGGGAGAGTCTTTGAAAAAGGTTAAATATACCAGATTAGTGATACTTGGTATTCTTATATATTTAGTATTTAATATTTTAGTAATGATTATTAGTAAGAATGTAGATACATTAGTATTAAAATCTGAAGTAGTCGATGCAAAAATTAGTACAGAAGGTACTCTAGAAAAAGACTTTAATGACCAGAGTAGTTATTTATCAATATATGTTGATAAAGAAGATTATAAAAGATTTGAAAAAAATCAAGATGTCGTAATTGAATATGACAAACAAAAAATAGATGCAAAAGTTTACAAAATATATAAAAATAATAATAAAATAATGGTAAAATTAAAAATAAGTAACCAAATTATTGGAAATCAGGATACAAGTGTCGAAGAATTTGATATAATATATAATCAGATGGAATGTTTAAAAATACCTAAAACTTCTATAAAAACAAAAGACAATAAACGTGGTGTATATGTAATTGATGAACAATCACAAAGTGTAAAATTTGTCATACTAGAAGGGATAACTTATGAAAATGAATCTTCTGTATTTGTGGATTATTATAAAAATGACATAAATGGAGTTAAAAGTGTTAATCTATATGACAAAATAATTTTAAGACCTAACAAAATAAACACAAATATAAGGATAAAGTAGGTGATAATAATGGGTTCTGTTAAAGAGAATTTATCTGAAATAAGAAGTAAAATTGATGAAGCTGCAAAAAAAGTAAATAGAGATAGTAAAGAAATTACTCTTTTAGCAGTTACTAAAACTGTTGATGTAGATTTAGTTAATGAAGCAATGGAAGAAGGAATTACTTCTGTTGGTGAAAATAAACCTCAAGAATTAGCTAGAAAGTATGATATTATAGGTGACAAACTAAATTGGCACTTAATAGGAACTTTGCAAACAAATAAAGTTAAGTACATAATAGATAAAGTTTGTATGATACATTCTTTAGATAGAGTTGCATTATGCGAGGAAATTCAAAAACGGGCTGAGCAAATAAATAGAGAAATAGATTGCTTAGTACAAGTGAATATATCTAAAGAAGAATCTAAACATGGACTTGACAAAGGAGAAGTTATAGATTTTGTCAAAGAAGTGTCAGAAAAATATAAAAATATAAAAATAAAAGGTCTAATGACAATGGCACCTTTTGTAGCAGATGAAGATGAAATAAGAGGTGTATTCAAAGGTCTTAAAGATTTATCAACACAAATAAAAGAATTAAACATATCTAATGTAGGTATGGATGTTTTATCAATGGGAATGAGTCACGATTATGAAATTGCTATAGAGGAAGGGGCTACCATTGTTAGAGTTGGAACATCAATCTTTGGAGAAAGAAATTACAATAAAAAATAATTACTCAAATCTGAATAAATTCTAAGGAGGAAGTTAATAATGTCAAATGGAATAATATCTAAATTTAAGAACTGGATAGTTGATGAAGATGAAGATTATGTTGAAGATGAATATGAAGGTGGTATGGAAGATATAGTTCAAGAGGAAGAAATAAATGGCGGATTTAGTGCTGCAAAAGCAAATAAAATTGTAAATTTACATACAACTTCTCAAATGAAAGTTGTAATAGTTGAACCTAAAGTTTATGATGAAGCTGCAACTATAGCAGACCATCTAAAACAAAGAAGGGCAGTTATAGTGAATTTGGAAGGATTGACTAATTCTGAAGTTCGTAAATCTATATTTAATTTTATGAATGGAGCGGTTTATGTTTTAGATGGAAGTATACAAAAGGTTTCTAAGTCAATATTTATACTAGCTCCTAATAATGTAGATATAGATGCAAATATGAAAAAAGAATTAGAAAGCAAAGCATTCTTCCCTTGGCAAAATAAATAGTAAAAAGGCGGTTAATGTATGGGAACAATAAGAATTGCACTATATTATCTTTTAGACATAATAGCATGGATGATAGTTATAAAAAGCTTGATGACTTGGTTTCCAAATGGAAGACAAAGCAAAATTTTTGAGATTTTAGAAAATCTTACAGAGCCAATAGAAGGTCCAATCAGGTCTATAATGTACAAATACACAAATGGGCCGATAGATTTTTCTCCTTTAATTGCAATAGTATTATTGATGTTCCTAAGACAATTAGTATTGGTTATATTCTAAGGTGATAACATGGACAAATTGAAATTGACAAATCACATAAAGGATGTAGACTTGAAAAATAAAATGTTTAAAGTAATAGACAAGGCTAATAGTTGTATAAAAAACTATGATGTTAAGTCTACTGAGTTTCTTAATCCATATGAAGTGAGAAATGCTGTAGATATATTAAATTCTACTAATGAAATAAAATACAGTGTGGATGGAGGTTATGAACAAGCTGAAAGAAGCACTGTATTTATTTATCCATTTTACATGGAATATGAGGATATAGAAGATACTCTTAGATTTTTACAGATAGAAGGAAATTTTAAATTTAAAAGTATATCTCATAAAGATTATTTAGGAGCAATTTTGAATCTAGGTATAAAAAGAGACAAAATTGGAGATATAATTATACATGATAGTTTTTGTCAAGTAGTTGTAAGTAGTGATATTTGTGGTTTTATAATCATAAATTTAGAGAAAGTTTCAAGAAATAGTGTAATTGTAAAGGAAATTTCCAGAGAAAATATTGTTAATAGTTCTTCAAAATATAAAGAAGTATCATTTACAGTATCTTCAGATAGGTTAGATTGTATCATAAGTAGTCTTTACAATATATCTAGGCAAGATAGTGCAAAATACATAAATGGAGAAAAAGTCCATGTCAATTATGAAAAGATAACTTCAACTTCTAAAATAATTAAAAATGATGATTTAATTTCTATTAGAGGTAAAGGAAGAGCTAAAGTAACACAAATAGGAGATATTACTAAAAAAGGAAGAATAAAAGTTCAAGCAAAATTAATTGTATAAGGACTAATTAAAATTATAGCTGGGAGGAAATGTAATGCTAACTCCAATTGAGATAGAAAATAAAGAGTTTAAAAAAGGTTTAAGAGGTTATAGAGATGAAGAAGTTGATGAGTTTTTAGATATTATCAAAGAAGATTATGAATCTCTATGTAGAGAGAATACAGCTCTTAAAGAAAAATTAGGATTATATCAAGATCAAGTAAATAAATATGAAAATATTGAAGAAACACTAAAAGCTACTTTAATAACTGCTCAAAGTGCAGCAGAAGACACTTGTAGTGCAGCAAATAAAAAGGCTAAGATAATCGTTGAAGAAGCAGATTTAAAGGCTAGACAAATTATAGAACAAGCTAATAATCGTGTTATAGAGATAAGAAAAGAGTACGATGCTTTAGTTAAAGAATTTAAGATATTTAGAAATAAATTCAAATCATTGTTAGAAGATGAAATAAGAAGTGTCGATGAGATTTTTTATGATGTAGATGAAAAATGTGTAAATGCATTTGAAGGTACATCAGTGTATAATTATAGTAATGATGAAGCTGCTACAACTTTAGAATAAACAATAATTTTACTGGATTTTAGGTAGAATTATTGTTTAAGTTTGAGAATACTATAACAAAAACAAAAAATAGGATAAATATGTAAGAAAAATATAAATTATTATATTTTTCAAAAATATATTGACTATTCAAATTATTTGTTATAGAATTTCATATAAACACAGATAAATTTTTAAAAGCGTTGATAGAGACAATTATCTTTAGATAATTTTACAGAGAATTGGGTATGCTGAGAACCAAGGAATTTATAAAGATGAAAATCACTCTTGAGCTGCAGGCTGAACGATTAAACTTTATTAAGCTGTGCCGGTTAGTGCCGTTATACTATTAGAGTGTTATATGTGATTATTGTTAAGTTCACATATAGAATTAGGGTGGTAACGCGATTGATAACTCGTCCCTTTGTTTAAAGGGGACGAGTTTTTTATTATTCAAATTTACGTAAAAGAATAAAAACTTTGGAATTATAATAACTGTAGGAAAGGGTGATTTACATGGCAAAATTTAAGCCATTGGTGGACAGTTCTGTGAAACAAGCAGAAGCACAAGTTTTTGACTATTGGAAAGACATAGATATACTTGAAAAAACTCTAGAAAAAGGTAAAGACGACCCAAGTTTTGTATTTTATGAAGGACCTCCAACAGCTAATGGAAATCCTGGAGTACATCACGTTTTATCTAGAACACTTAAAGATTCTGTTTGTAGATATAAAACAATGTCTGGTTATCAAGTAAAGAGAAAAGCTGGTTGGGATACACACGGATTGCCAGTTGAAATACAAGTAGAAAAAGAATTAGGTCTTACTAGCAAGCAACAAATAGAAGAATATGGAATAGCTGAATTTAACCAAAAATGTAGAGAGTCAGTTTTCTCATTTGAAAAACAATGGAGAATAATGACTGAGAGAATGGCTTATGAAGTTGACTTAGATAATCCATATATAACTTTAGATAATAACTATATAGAATCTGTATGGTGGATATTGAATAAGTTCAATAAAGAAGGATATATATATGAAGGGCATAAAATACTTCCTTATTGCCCAAGATGTGGAACTGGTCTTGCTAGTCATGAGGTTGCACAAGGATATAAAGAAGTAAAGACAAATACAGTTGTAGCTAAATTTAAGAAAAAAGATGCTGATGAATATTTCTTAGCATGGACAACTACTCCATGGACTTTACCATCAAATGTTTCATTAACAGTGAATGCTGATGTTGATTACTTAAAAGTTAAAAAAGGTGATGAGGTATATTATGTATCTAAACCTTTAGCTAATAAAGTACTAGGTGAAGACTATGAAGTTTTAGAAGAAATGAAAGGTAAAGATTTAGAAGGCTTAGAATATGAACAATTAATGCCTTTTGTAGAAGTTGATAAAAAAGCATTTTTCATTACAGTAGGAGATTATGTAACTACTGAAGATGGTACTGGAATAGTTCATACAGCACCAGCATTTGGTGAAGATGACTACAATACAGGTAAAAGATACGATTTACCAGTTGTACAGCCAGTAGATGAAACTGGTAAATTTACAACTACTCCTTGGGAAGGTAGATTTGTAATGGAAGATGGGCTAGATGTTGAAATAATAAAATGGCTAGCTTCTGAAAATAAACTATATAGTAAAGAAAAAGTAGTTCATAATTATCCACATTGTTGGAGATGCCAAACTCCACTTGTGTACTATGCAAAACCAAGCTGGTATATAGAAATGACTAAGCTTAAGGATAAATTAATAGAAAATAATAATGGTGTAAAATGGTTCCCAGGCTTTGTAGGTGAAAAGAGATTTGGAAACTGGTTAGAAAATCTAAATGACTGGGCAATATCAAGAACTAGATATTGGGGAACTCCACTTCCTATATGGAGATGTGAATGTGGTCATACAGATTCAGTTGGTTCAAGAGCAGAATTAGCTGAAAAAGCTATAGAAGATGTAAACCCAGAAACTGTAGAACTTCATAGACCATATGTAGATGATATACACTTGAAGTGTGAAAAATGTGGAAAACCAATGACAAGAGTAACAGAAGTTATAGACTGCTGGTTTGATAGTGGAGCTATGCCATTTGCACAACACCACTATCCATTTGAAAACAAAGAAAACTTTGATGAGCTATTCCCAGCTGATTATATATCAGAAGGTATAGACCAAACTAGAGGTTGGTTCTACTCATTACTTGCAGTATCAACATTTGTATTAGGAAAAGCACCGTATAAGAGTGTCTTAGTTCCAGACCTTGTACTTGATAAAGATGGAAAGAAAATGAGTAAATCAAGAGGAAATACAGTAAATCCTATGCAGTTGTTTGATCAATATGGAGCAGATGCGCTAAGATGGTATTTACTATATGTTTCTCCACCATGGACTCCAACTAAATTTGATATGGATGGATTAAAAGAAATCCAAAGTAAATTTATAGGTACTATGAAAAATGTATATAACTTCTTTACTTTATATGCAAATACAGATGATATAAATCCAACTGAATTCTTTGTAGAATACAAAGATAGACCAGAACTTGACAGATGGATACTATCTAAATTCAATAATTTAATGAAAGATGTAGAAGAAAATTTAGAGATATTTGAATTAAATAAAACTTTAAGAATGATACAAGATTTCATAAATGATGATTTATCTAACTGGTATATAAGACGTTCAAGAAGAAGATTCTGGGCAACTGAATTAACAGAAGATAAAAAAGCTGTATACAATACAACTTATGAATTATTACATGGACTTTGCAGAGCTATAGCACCATTTGCTCCATATATGTCAGAAGAAATGTATAGAAACCTAACTGGAGAAGTATCTGTTCATTTAGCTGAATATCCTAAGTTTAATGAGAGTTTAGTTGATACTAAATTAGAAGAAAAAATGGATTTAGCTAAGAATCTAGTTACTTTAGGTAGAGCTTCAAGAGAAGTTGAGAGAATAAAAGTTCGTCAACCATTACAAAAAGTATTAGTAGATGGTAAATTTGAAGACACAATAAGTGATGTAGTTGATTTAATAAAAGAAGAGCTTAATGTTAAAGAGGTAGTATTTGCTAAAGATTTAGATGAATATATGAACTTTAGCCTAAAACCAAACTTTAAAGAAGCTGGACCAATATTAGGCGCTAAGATGAACTTATTTGTAGGAGCATTAAACAAGTTAAATGCACATGAAACTGCTAATAAACTTGAAAATGGTGAAACTTTAACAGTTGATTTAAATGGAGAAGCATTTGAATTTAATAAAGATTTAGTATTAATAGGTATAACTGCTAAAGAAGGATTTAATGTATCTGTTGAAAATAATCTTTTTGTTATACTAGATACTAAATTAACTGATGAGTTAGTTGATGAAGGATATGCTAGAGAATTTATATCTAAAGTACAACAATTGAGAAAATCTAATAACTTTGAAGTACTAGACAACATAGTAATAGATTACTGTGGTGATGATGAGATTGCTAAAGCTGTTGAGCATTTTGATGAATACATCAAGTCTGAGACTTTAGCTTTAGAAATAAATAGAGTGGATGATAAATCTTTAGAAGAACAAAACTTAAATGACCATATGACAGGTATAAAAGTTACAAGAAAATAAAAAATAACAAGCTGTTAATTAAGAGCCCTATAGAAAATGATTTGTAAATTTCTATAGGGCTTTTTTTAAAAAGATAGCTTATTTCTTTATTTAATTAATTGTTTTTGTACTTCAATAATTAAATGTTTTAATATTCCAAAATTTACAACAAATAAATTTATATAAATCATATAAATTATTTATAGCATATGATAAAATGTTAGTGAATAAACGTTTAAGTGAGGATGAATAATATTTTAGAGTGAACTACTTCTGGTAAATTTATTTTTAAATTTATTGTGTATTATGCAGGGTGGTTTATTTATTATGCAAAGGGGTGCGTTTTGATGTATGGTGAAAGCAAAAAACTAAGTATTGATAATAACATATTTTTGCAATATGGTCTTATTATATTGGGAATGATTTTATCAACCTTAGGAATAAATTTATATCTAGCACCAGCCAAGTTGTTAAGTGGAGGAGTAGCTGGGATTTGTGTTATATTATATAAGTTATTTGGTATAAATCAGGGATTATCTAGTTTTTTGATGAATATACCAATATTTATTATAGCTAAGAAGTATTTTGATAATAAATTTTTGTTAATAAGTTTTGTAAATATGTTACTATTTTCTGTTGCACTTGGTTTAACACAAGATATTGCTAAATATTTTCCAATAGATGATACTATGCTACAATCTATTTATGGTGGTGTTTTAACTGGTATAGGTATGGGATTGACCTTTAAAGCAAGAGCTACTGCTGGAGGGCTTGATATAATAGCAGCTATAATGAAAAGAAAGTACGATATACCAATGAAAAATACATTTTTATTTATTAATTTCTTTGTAGTATGTGCAGGTGCATTTTTATTTGGAGCAAAATTGGTAATGTACACTCTAATTACTATGTATATAATTTCTTTTACAATGGATATAGCAAAAGATTGCTTTGATAGAAAAAAATCTATACTTTTAATATCAAATAGATATGAAGAAATATCAAAAGTAATAATGAGTAAGATGGGTAGAGGAGTAACTTTTTTGGAAGCAGAAGGAGCATATACGCAGAATAAGAAAAAAATGATTTACTGTATCATATCTGCAAATGAAGTAGGTAAATTTAAGGATTTAATTTATGATATGGATAGTGAAGCTTTTATTTCTGTAAACAATGTAGAAGAAGTAAAAGGTGGAGGTTTTAAGGATAAATTTTTATAAGATATAAGTGTTAAAAAATACCATATATCTTGTTATTGTACCTAGTTAGATGTATACTGTAACTAATGGGGCACATGAAGTGCTCAATAATATACTAGGAGGTATAATAATATGTTAAGAGAGAGATTTGTAGTAAGAAATCATCATAATCCACATGCTAATGGATGCTGTGGAACTGGAGGAGAAGGATGCTGTGGGGGAGATAACCATCAACATTCACACGAGCATTCTCACAGTCATGGACATGAACATGAGCATGTAAATGGTGTAGGTCATGACCATAATCATGATGATGGATTTTCAGGAACTCATGAGCATGGGCATGAACATACACATATACATGGGCATGAACATTTAGATGGGCATACACATCAACATAAATAGAAGTATTTTAAATTAATAAAATGATTTTTATTTTGTTATTCCATGAAGGTTTAAATAAAAATTATTCATAGCAAATAAAAAAGTGAGCTGTTAAATAAAAAAACTTTAATAGTTCACTTTTATTAATTATTAAAATATCAAGTTTAAATCCAATGGTTAACTAAAAAAGAAGCGATATTTTCATAAGGCATTTTTTCTGTTTTTAACAAGCTTTGGACAACTAAACCATCAACTATAGACATAAGTAAAAAAGAAAAGGATTCAGCATCCTGTTCATTCTCATCACCACTATATTTTTCAAGAGATTCAATAATTTCAGATTTAAGGGTAGTTCGCCATTCAATATATTTCAATCTCATTCTTTCTTTTAAATCATCATTTGAAGTAATAGCTTCACAAATAAGATACATATGTACTCTACCACGACTTTCTATAGTAGATATTTTTTCTAGTATTAAGTTGACCATTTCTATTTGAGAATTTTTGGATTTGACATTTTTTACACAGTTTAATATAGCACTAGTTATAACTTCTAAATGAGTATCAGCAATGTCATATATAATATCATTTTTAGATGAGTAGTGATAATATAGTGTACCCTTACTTATATTCACATCTTTTGCAATATCAGCAAGACTGGTATTTTGAACTCCATTTTTGGCTATTAAATTAGTAGCAGATAATAAAATAGCTTGTTTCATATTATTTGTTTTCATAAAACCTACCTTTCTATGTATATTTATAACAAATTAATAACATTATAAGCTTATAGAAAATTATTGTCAATAAAGCAAGAATCTATATCTATTGACTTTTTTTCATCCAAAATATAAAATAATAATTAAATCGGTCGTACGACCGACTGAATAAACAAAAACAATATCTTATAGTGAGGTTAATATGGATAAAATAAAATTGATAGTAGACAGTGCATGTGACTTACCTAATCATATAATAGAGAAATACAATATTGAAGTTATTGGTTTAAATGTATCTTTTGGAGAAGAGAACTATATATCTGGGAAGGAAATAGATAATGAAACTTTCTACAGAAAAATGGATGAAAGTAAATTATTGCCAAAAACATCATGTCCTTCACCAGATAAGTTTTTAGAAGCATATCAATGCGAAGAGGAAAGTATATTAGTAATTAGCATAAGTTCAGGATTATCTGGAACTTATAATAGTGCACTTTTGGCAAAAGACATGTTCGAAAAAGAAGGAAATAATAAAAAAATTGAAATTATAGATTCACTTAGTGGGTCAATTGGCATAGGACAATTAGTATTAAAAGCGGCAATATTAATAAAAGAAGGAAAAGAACTTGAAGAAATTGTTTCAATAATAGATAGATATAAAGACAATCCACCATTTTATGGAACTCTAGAGACATTAGAAAATGCTATAAAAGGAGGTAGAATAAATCCAATAGCAGGAAAAATTATAAATACATTAAATTTTAAGGCTATAATACAAGTTGCAGATGGGATTGTAACTCCAATAGATAAGGCAAGGGGTGAAGGGAATAGCTTGAAAAAACTGATTCAGTTAGTAGAATCAAAAATTATAGATAAAGAAGAGAAGGTTTTATTTATAGGACATGCTAACTGCCCTGAAAAAGCTCAAAAAGTAAGAGAAGCTATGGAAAAAGATGTTAAATATAAAGACGTTGTAATCTGTGAAGTTGGTTCAGTAATGGGAACATATACTTCAAAAGGTGCAATTTTGATAACTGCAATATAAACAACAAACTAAAAAGTTAAAGCTGTATAAAAATGAATAAAATCATTTTTATACAGCTTATTTTGATGTTATTAAGTTAATCTTATAATTAACCAACCACACATATTTCTTTGTCATATTTGTTTAGTATTTCACAACCATCTTCAGTAACTAGTACTAAATCTTCTATTCTAACTCCAAACTCTCCTGGTAAATATATACCTGGTTCTATAGAGAATATCATTCCTGGTTGCACAGTATCTGTATTTATAGAAGATACATCTCCCTTATCATGAACTTCAAGTCCTATAGAGTGACCAGTTCTATGAGTGAAGTATTGTCCATATCCTTTTTCAGTTATGTAATCACGAGCAGCTGCATCTATATCACAGAATCTAACTCCTGGTTTTACAATAGCTTCAGCTCTCTTATTGGCTTCAAGAACTATTTCAAATATTTCTCTACCTTTTTCAGGTATTTCTTTATAGAATACAGTTCTTGTCATATCAGCACAATAATTATCTTTTATGCAACCTATATCTAATATTATTGCATCACCAGGTTTTACAAGAGCATTTCCTGGTTCTCCATGTGGATTAGCTCCATTAGGACCAAATCCTATTATAGGGTCAAATGAAAATCCATCAGCACCTAAGTCTTCATATATTTTAGATAATTTACCAACAAGTTGTTTTTCTGTAAGTTCACCAGAAACAGTAGCTTTAAGTTGTTCCATACCTTTGTCATTTAATCTTGAAGCTATTCTCATTAATTCTTTTTCTTCTTCATCTTTACACATTCTTAAAGTATCTATTATATAAGATGAGTTTACAAATTTACTTCCTCCACCTGATTCTATTAAGCTTAATAAGAATCTAGCTGGCCAGTTTTTGTCAACACCCATAGTAGCATTTTTGTCTACATGTTCAGTTACTATTTCTATTGGATTTTGAGTATCATTAAACCAAACCATTTCAACACCTAAATCTTCTGCAACTGGGAATAATTCATTTATAAATAATTTATTATTACCATTTAAATTTAAGTATAAAGCTAACAGTCTTTCACCTGGGTGGATTAGTAATCCTGTTAAATAAAATATTGAAGTAGGATCACTTACCAACATTTGAGAAATATCATCTTTTTTCATTTGTTCAAGTACAGCATTTAATCTTTGAGTCTTCATAATAATTTCCTCCTAATCAAAATTCGATACAAATCAATTTTAGCACTATTAAACAAAAATTAGTATACTTTTCTTCTAGAAATATAAAAAAATTTTAACATATATTTTTTATATTAAATTTAATTCCCTATTTTACATTAAAAGAAAAGTAAAATAAGTTTATATTGTGAAAATTTTATAAAAATAATAACTTGAATAAGTAAAAATATATATTTGAGATAGTTATATAATTATGAAAATTAATAAAAAAATTTTTATATTAAAATAATATTGAAACAATTTTAAAAATTTAGTATCATTAAAGAGAAAGTGATAGAACTTTCAAAATTTATCACTTTTAGTAAATTTTGATTTCAAAATATCTAAATTTGAGGTATAAATATTTTTATTTAAAGTATTTTATAGGTTAAATTGAAGTATTTTATAGGTTAAAGTTATTTTAACTGTTATGAAATCAATTTTTAATTAATAAAGAGAGGGGAAATTATAATAGGATGGAAAAGAAAAAAATAGGCCTATGGAGTTTGGTATTTATGAATGTATCAGCTTTATATGGTATAAGATGGATAGCTAAGTCGACAGCGTCAAGCTTCGGTTTAGGATTAGGTGCAATACCTATGTGGTTATTATTCTCATTTATATATTTCGTACCAGGAGCTTTAATTTGTGCTGAATTAGCTTCTACATATCAAAAAGGTGATGGAGGTTTATATGATTGGGTTAAGGAAGCCTTTGGAGAAAAATATGGCTTTTTAGTTTCTTGGTTAAACTGGACAGCTAAAATATTTTGGTATTCTTCATTCCTAACTTTTTTAGCAGTAAATGTTTCTTATACAATAGGAAATCCAGCACTTGCAGATAATAAGATATTTGTACTTATATTATCTTTAGTAATATTCTGGATATTATCTATTATAGCAACTAAAGGAATAAGCTTTACAAAAATATTTACTAATACAGGTGCATTAGGTTCAACAATACCAAGTGCTATACTTATAATATTTTCATTTTTAGCAGTATTAGTATTGAAAAAACATGATATGGCTTCAACATATACAATAGCTTCAATGACTCCAAAACTTAATATGGATGCATTTGTTGCTATATCAGCTATAATGTTTGGTTTAGCAGGAGCAGAAACTGCAGCTAACTTTATAACAGAGATAGATAAGCCTGAAAAGAACTTCCCTAAAGCTATATTAATATCAGCTGGAATAGTTGCTTCATTATATGTATTAGGTTCTATTGCAATAACAATGATAATACCACCAGACCAAATTACTGCTTCTAAAGGTGTGTTAGATGCGCTTGCAGCTGTTTGTGAATCTTTAGGAATAGGTTCTTGGTTAGTTCAATTGATAGCTTTTGGTATAGCTTTTTCAATATTAGGAGCAATAGTTCTTTATATAGCATCACCAATAAAAATGTTATTTGGTAGTGTTAAAAAAGGAGTATTTCCAGATAGTTTGGTAGAAGTAAATAAACACAAGATACCTTCGAAAGCAGTTATACTTCAAGCAATAATAGTTACTATAATATTATTAGTGACTACATTAATGCCTTCTGTTGATGCTATATACAATGTTCTTGTAACTATGACAGCATTAACTGCATTATTCCCATATGTATTGTTATATGCTTCTTATATTAAGCTAAGAAAAGAGAGACCAGATGAAATTAGACCATATACTATGGCAAAATCAACAGGTACTTGTATAGGTTTAGCGAAAATGGTTTTAACTGTAACTGTAGTTGGTATATTATTATCAGCAGCACCAGTTATGCCTACATTTGCTGAAAATATCATATATGAAATAGAAATGATTGGTGGAGGTCTTCTAGTTATCCTATCTGGTCTATGGTTATGGAATAGATATGAAAAGAGAACAGCTAAATAAAAATGTATTTTAAATATATATTTTGGATATTATTATATATATAGTTGACAATTTATATCATAAGGAATATTATAAAATAAAGAAATTAATAAATTAAATCCTGGGATAAGAAAGAGTAAATAAATAGACTTTTACACAGAGAATTAAGGGTGCTGAGAACTTAATAAAAAGTATTTATTGAATGGGTCTTTGAGGAGTAATGTGAAATGCAGTTTAAGACTGTAGATTATCTGATATCGTGTGTGCACGTTATAGCACATATTAAGATATATATATTCAGCTTTGAGTATATATAAATTTAGGTGGTACCACGGAAAATATATCCGTCCTATTGATTTAGGACGGATTTTTTAATATATAAAATTTAGGAGGAAAGATGAACGTAATAGGAATTATAGGTGCAATGGATGAAGAAGTAAGTATATTAGTGAATTTAATGGATATTAAAGAAATTGTAAAAAAAGCTAGCTTAGAATTTCATAAAGGAACTTTAGAAGGAAAAAATGTTGTTTTAGTAAAATGTGGTATAGGAAAAGTTAACTCTGCTCTTTGTGCACAAATATTAATAAGTGAATTTGAAGTTGATGCTATTGTCAATACAGGTGTTGCGGGGGCTTTAAATGAAAATCTTAATGTCAATGATATAGTAATTTCAACTGATGCGATACAATACGATATAGATACTACTGCATTTGGAGACCCTAAAGGTGTTATACCAAGAATGGAAACATCTGTATTTAAAGCAGATGAAAGACTCGTAGAAGCTGCTTATAAATCTTCTGTAGAAGAAACAAAAACTCATAAAGTATTAAAAGGAAGAGTAGTAACAGGAGATATATTTATAAACTCTAAAGAATTAAAAGAAGAATTAGTAAATGATTTTGGCGGGTATTGTGGAGAGATGGAAGGTGGAGCTATAGCTCATGTATGTTACTTAAATAATGTTCCATTTGTCATAATAAGAGCAATGTCTGATAAAGCAGATGGAAGTGCTGGCGTTGCATATGAAGTATTTGTACATGAGGCAGCCAACAATTCTAAAGATATCGTATTAAGCATGTTAAAATCAATATAAATATATAAGGAGGTACAAATCATATGAGTGAAAAAAAGGTTATATTTAGTGGTGCACAACCATCAGGTAAGATGACTCTAGGAAACTATTTAGGAGCTATAAAAAACTGGACTGAACTTCAAGAAAATTATAATTGTTATTATAGTATTGTTGATTTACATGCAATAACAGTACCTCAAGACCCTAAAGTTTTGAGAGCTAATACTATAGAATTACTTGCTCAATATCTAGCTTGTGGATTAGATCCAGAAAAAAATACTATATTTATACAATCACATGTTAAAGAGCATGTTGAACTTATGTGGATATTAAATACAATGACTTATATGGGTGAATTAAGTAGAATGACTCAATTTAAAGATAAATCACAAAAGAGTGAAGCAAATCTAAATGCAGGATTATTTACGTATCCAGTTCTTATGGCTGCTGATATACTATTATATCAAGCTGATTTGGTTCCAGTTGGAGATGACCAAAAACAACATTTAGAGCTATCTCGTGATTTAGCAAATAGATTTAATAATAGATTTTCACCTACATTTGTAGTCCCAGAAGGATACTATCCAAAAGGTGGAGCAAGAGTAATGAGTTTACAAGAACCAACTAAGAAAATGAGTAAATCTGATTCAAATGACAACGCATTTATATTATTGGCAGATGATTCAGATACTATAAAGAGAAAGATTAAGAGAAGTGTTACTGATTCTTTAGGTGTTGTAAAGTATACTGATGAACAACCTGGTATTAAAAACTTACTTGATATATATTCTAATTTAAGTAAAAAGAGTGTAGAAGAAATTGTAAACATGTATGAAGGTAAAGGTTATGGAGTATTTAAAGAAGATGTAGCTGAAGTAGTATCAGAAGCTTTAAGACCAATAAGAGAAAAATACGTTGACCTTCTTAATAATAAAGATTATTTAGAAAAAATCTATACTATGGGAGCTGAAAAGGCTGAAAAGCAAGCTAGAAAAACTCTTAGAAAAGTTTATAAAAAGGTTGGGTTTATAGAGAGAAGATATTAATTATATTATATATCTTCTTTAGTAAATAAATATTTAAAGTTATTAAAAAAGTATATGATAGGAAATAGAGAGGATATTATTAAGATAATATCCTCTTTAGTTTTGTAATAAAAAAAGATGAGCTTTTGCTCATCTCAAAGGGGTTAGATTATTCTTACTTTGGGGAAAGTAGAATAAAGGTAAAAGTTAACTGACGTTAACTTTGTTCTTTTTTGCATATCACTACTGAGCATAAAAAAATCAGAAAACCAGAGCCTTCTGAACTAACCTTGAACATACATCCATTATACTTTATACTCAATATGTAATTTATGAATTAATTTTAACTCTTATAAAGAAAATTGTCAATAATATATCAAAAAAACGTTTTAAAAAAATTTATATATATAATTAAATGAGTTTGATTTTATGTTTAACTGATATGATACAATAATTAAGGCAATTATTTTTTATGTATTTAATAAGCCATAAAAATAATACCAATAACATATGTAAAAATTATTTTAAATAGGAAAAATAAGAGGAAAAAACATGAAAACATCAATTTTAATAGCATTAATAGAAAAAACAAGCCTTATTGTAGTATTATTTCTTCTAATAACAAAGCTAAAAACATTTAAACAAATATTTCAAAAAGAAGAATATAGCTTAAATGATTTGATTTGTATATCTTTAGTTTTTACTTTTCTAGCTATATTTGGTACTTACAATGGCATAAATTATATGGGGTCAATAGTAAATACTCGAATAATATCTATAGTATCAGGAGGCGTTTTATTTGGACCAATTGTAGGTATTACAGCAGGTTTGCTATCAGGTATACATAGGTATTTTATGGATATTGGAGGTATAACATCCATGCCATGCCTTTTATCAAGTATACTAGCAGGTGTGTTATCAGGATTTTTGTATAAGAAGATACCAAAGAAGCATAGAGTGATATATGGAATACTAGTAGGTATGATTTCTGAAAGTTTTACTATATTACTTATATATTTAATATCACAGCCTCATTCTCTGGCAATTCAAATAATTAATGGAATATACTTGCCTCTAATTGTCGGACAAATTGGTATAGGATTTGTTATATCTATAGTTGAGGGAATTGAAAAAGATAAAAAGGATATAGAAGCAAGAAATAAAGCAGAAATAAAAGCACTTCAAAGGCAAATTAATCCGCATTTTTTATTTAATTCTCTAAATACAATAGCATCCTTTATAAGATTTAATCCAGATAAAGCTAGAGAACTCATAATAAATTTATCAACTTACTTGAGATACAATCTTGAATATAGTGATAACTTGATAGACATAAATAAAGAGATTGAGCAAGTTAAATCTTTTGTAGAAATAGAAAAGGCTAGATTTGGAGATTTATTAACTATAATTTATGATATAGATGATGTAAATATAAAAATTCCAAGTTTAATTATACAACCAATAGTAGAGAATGCAATTATACATGGAGTTTTGGAAAGTGGAAGAGCTGGTGTGGTAAAAATATCTATAAAAAAATTACAACATTCATTAGAAAATACTATTAGAATATCGATTGAGGATAATGGTATAGGTATAAGTGAAGAAGTTATAAATAATGTATATCAAGATAATATGCCAGAAAATAAGATTGGACTTTATAATGTTCATTTAAGACTTAAGCTAATGTATGGAAGTGGTCTTAATATGAGAAGAACTGATAAAGGAACTTTAATTATGTTTTACGTAAAGGAGTAAGAATATGAAAGCAATAATAGTTGAGGATGAGTTTCCAGCAAGAAAAGAATTGAGATATTTTATTGAAAATAAAAGCGAGATTGAGGTAGTAAGTGAATTTACTAATGGCATAGAAGTACTAGATTTTATTCAAGAAAATAAAATAGATGTAATTTTTTTGGACATAAATATACCTCATCTTGATGGAATGTTACTTGCAAAAACATTAAATCAATTTAAAGCAAGACCCAAAATAGTATTTATAACAGCATGTGAAAATTATGCAGTAGATGCTTTTTCATTAGGTGTATTTGACTATGTACTTAAGCCTTATTCTGAGGATAGGATTACATCAATGTTGGATAAGTTAGAGAAAAGTGAAACAAATAGTAGTGAAATATCTAGTGATAATAATCATATATCTAGTGATAAAAAATGTATAATAAATCAAAATATAGAGGAAATAACACATAAAATTAGCCTTTGGAAAGGTGATAAATTGGTTGTAATAGATATTGATGATATATATTACTGTGAGGCTAATGAAAGACAGACATTTATATATACTGAAAAGGAAACATTTATACTAAAAGAGGGTATATCAGAAGTAGAAAACATAATAAATGATAAAACTTTTTTTAGAACACACAGGTCTTACATAGTAAATTTAACTAAAGTAAAAGAAATTATCCCATGGTTTAATAACACATACATATTGAAGTTAAAAGATAGTGATTATGAAGTAACTGTAAGTAGAAGTAGAATAAAAGAATTTAGGCTATTAATGCACATATAAAGTCATTTCATGTATTTAAATATGCACTTAATGTGATTAACATTTATATTAGTACAAAAAAGTATTACTATTTGAACTGGAAATAGTTTTCTTAAACTTATAAAAATTTATAAAGCAATTATAAAAAAACTAAGGGGATGAATTTATGGTAAGTTTTTTAGGTTCAATGGTGGTACTTATAGTAGGTTATTTTATTTATGGTACTTTTGTAGAAAAGGTTTTTGGAATTAATGATAAAAATCAAACTCCAGCTATAGCTTGTAGAGATGGTGTAGATTATGTTCCAATGAAATGGAAAAGAATTTTCTTAATTCAATTCTTAAATATCGCAGGTTTAGGTCCTATATTTGGTGCTATACAAGGTGCATTATTTGGGCCATCAGCATTTTTATGGATAGTATTTGGGACAATTTTTGCAGGTGGTGTACATGACTTTGCTTCTGGATATTTATCTATGAAGAATAAAGGTACATCTGCATCAGAGTTAGTAGGTTTTTACTTAGGCAATAGTGCAAAAATAGCAATGAGAATATTTAGCGTTATTCTTTTGGTATTGGTTGGAGTTGTTTTTATAACAGGTCCAGCAGGATTACTAAAAACATTAACAGGAGTAAATACACAAATATGGGTTGGAGTAATAATTCTTTATTATATAATGGCTACTGTTTTGCCAATAGATAAGTTAATTGGAAAAATATATCCTTTATTTGGAGCAGCTTTATTAATTATGGCAGTAGGTGTAGCAGGAGGATTAATAATAAAGGGATATAACATACCAAATATAAATTTACAAAATATGAATCCAAATGGAACACCCCTATTCCCGTATTTATTTATAACAATAGCATGTGGGGCAATATCAGGTTTTCATGCAACACAATCACCACTTATGGCAAGATGTGTTGAAAGAGAAAGTGAAGCAAGACCAGTATTTTATGGTTCAATGGTTGCAGAAGGAATAATAGCTTTAGTTTGGGCAGCAGCAGCTATGTCATACTTCCATGGTATACCTCAACTTAATGTAATATTTAATGATGGTGGAGCAGCTACTGTTGTTAATACAGTATCTGTTGGATTGATGGGGCCTATTGGAGGAGCTTTGGCTATACTTGGTGTTGTAGCATGTCCTATAACTTCAGGTGATACAGCATTTAGAAGTGCTAGATTAACAATAGCTGATGCAATGAACTACAATCAAGATGCAGTTAAAAATAGATTTTTAATAGCTTTACCACTATTTGCAGTAGGTGTTGCTCTTACATTTATAGATTTTAATATAATTTGGAGATACTTCTCTTGGGCAAATCAAACACTTGCTATGATAATGTTATGGACTTGTTCTGCATATTTGGTTAAAGCAAATAAAAACCACTACATAACTACATTGCCAGCGCTTTTTATGACTGTAGTAACATTTAGTTATATAATGCAGGCAAAAGAAGGTTTTAGACTACCAGTAAATATATCTAATGGAATAGGTGTTGCTGTTGCAATAATTCTTGGTATTTTATTCTTTAAAAAAGCTAAAGATATAAAAGAACAAAATACTCATAAATTAGCAAGTTAATATAATTATTATAAAAAATAAAAATATAACATTTAAATGTGTTTTAAAAATTTGTAGGTGAATTTAAACTTTGCCTACAATTTTTTTTGAAAAAATCAAATCTTACTTTTTATTGTATTTTTAATTTAGTTTTCCACATACTATTTTTATGATATAAATATTAAAATTAGAGGTGTTAAAAATGGATACTAAAAAATACAAAGATAAATTATTGAAAGAAAGAGCAAATTTGACTAATTTAGTGGGAGATATGAAAGACAATACTTTATTTGGAGATACAAATAAACATACCAGTGAAAAGTATTCATCAGGAGAGTTATCTAGTTATGATAATCATATAGGAGATATGGGAACAGATTTATATATGCAAAATATGCAAAATAGTTTAATAAATCATGAAGAAGGTAGATTGTATCAAATAGATATGGCATTATCTAAAATAGAAAATGGGACATACGGACTTTGTGATTTATGTCATAATAAAATAGATTTAGAAAGATTGGATATACTACCTGATACAAATTTATGCAATGAGTGTGCAAAAAAAGAAGAGGATTTATTAGGACACGCAAGTGAAACTCCTGAAGTGGAGGATTCTAATTTTTATTCAACAGACCTAACAAATTTAACTGATTTAAACAAAAACGGAACATTAAGAGATTAAAAAATTGACATCATATATTGTTAGAACGAATTAAGAAAAGAGGTAATGACATGAAAAAAGTAATGTGGGGTATATGTATATGTGTATTATCAATAGTAGGCGTATATACATATAGTCATAATACACATAATCAAAATAGCGTAAAAGAAGCTTATAGTCTAAATGACAATATAAAGAACGATTATGAAGATGTAATAATCAAGCAAGGAAATGAGGACGAAAAAATTTTAGCATTGACTTTTGATGATGGGCCAGATGAAGACTTTACACCACAAGTACTTGATATACTAAAGAAAAATAATGTAAAAGCAACTTTTTTTGTGGTTGGAGAAAAAGTTGCATATAACAAGGAATTACTAAAAAGACAGTATGAGGAAGGGCATGAGATAGGTAATCATACATTTACACATATAAATGTTGAAAAAAATAGTTATAATAAAGTAGAAAAAGAAATAACAGATACACAAAATGCTGTAAAGAGTGTAATTGGAGTAGAGCCCAAAATATTTAGACCTCCATATAGAGCTATGAGCAAAAGTGTATGTGATATTATAGTTTCTAAAGGTATGAATATAATTCTTTGGTCAAACTTGGACCCTAGAGATTGGTCAAATCCTGGCGTTGATAGTATTATTAATACCATTCTTACAAAAGTACAAAATGGAAATATAATACTTTTACATGATTATAATAATAAAAGAAACAATAAGTCACAGACTATACAGGCTTTGGAAGTAGTAATTCCCAAGTTAAAAGAAAAAGGGTATAAATTTGTAACAGTATCTGAACTTATACAACATTTAGATAAAAATCAACAAGTACAAAAATAAAAGATATTTGTTTAAAGACTAATGATGCTTGTAAATCTAAAATACAAGCATCATTAATCTTTAAGCTATAAAATACACAAAAAGTATTGAATAATAGAGTATTTTGAAATTTTTTATACATAATAATGTAATTTTAAATTTGTAGCAATTTATAATATAGAAGGGTTAATATTATTTTTGATTAGTTTTACTAAAAAATTCAATTTTAACAGAGTTGCTCTTTATAGTATTTTTTTTGTATAATGGTAATAGTGAATTTCAATCAAAATTGATTTTTAAATAATTTATAGGGGGAAAAATCATTGTTATATGTGTTAATAATAATTCTGCTTATAGGATTAGACCAATTGTCTAAACTATGGGTGTTAAATAATTTGGTGAATGTATCTACAATACCAATAATAAAGAATGTATTTCATCTAACTTATGTTGAAAATAGAGGTGCAGCATTTGGACTATTACAAAATAATCAATGGATATTTATAATAGTTGCACTAATTGCAACAGTATTTGGGTTATATTATCTCAATACAAGAAAAGTACATACATCTGGAAAGTTGGGAGTCATATTAATAATATCTGGTGCATTAGGAAATCTAATTGATAGAGTTAGATTAGGGTTTGTAGTAGATTATTTTGACTTTAGGATTATATGGGAGTATGTATTTAATGTAGCTGATGTATTTGTAGTTGTAGGAACTGTATTTTTATGTATATATGTTTTATTTTTTGAAAGTAAAAGTAGGTGATTTGATGGAGAATGTAAGAGAGTTTTTAGTGCTTGAAGAGGAAGAAGAGGTTAGACTTGATGTTTATCTAGCAGAACAATTAGGAGATATGTCAAGAAGCTACATACAAAAAATTATAAAAGATGATAAAGTAAAAGTTAATAATAAAGTAGAAAAAGCAAAATATTTAGTTAAAGAAGAAGATAAGATTATTATAGAAATACCAGAACCTAAAGTTCTAGAGGTTGTAGCTCAAAATATACCAATAGATATTGTATTTGAAGATGATGATATTTTAATAATTAACAAGTCTCAGGATATGGTTGTTCACCCTGCTCCTGGAAATTATGAAAATACATTGGTAAATGGAATTTTGTATCATTGTAAAGATAAGTTATCATCAATAAATGGTGTTATTAGACCTGGTATAGTTCATAGAATAGACAAAGATACTTCTGGTCTTCTTATGGTAGCTAAAAATAATTATGCACATAATTTTTTAGCAGAACAATTAAAAGAGCATTCTATAACTAGGGAGTATGAATTTATATGTTATGGTGTAGTTAAAGAAGATAAAATAACTGTAGACAAACCAATAGGAAGAAATCCTAAGGATAGATTAAAAATGGCTGTAGTAAAGGATGGAAGAAATGCAGTAACTCATTTTGAAGTGGTAGAAAGATTTGATAAATTTACTCATATGAGAGCTAGACTTGAAACTGGTAGAACTCATCAAATAAGAGTTCATGCCTCATCTATAAATCATCCGCTTTTAGGTGATAGTGTATATGGACCTAAAGAAAATAAGTTTAAACTAAAGGGACAAACTTTACATGCTAAGAAATTGGGATTTATACATCCTACCACTAAGGAATATATTGAATTTGATTCAGAATTACCAGAATACTTTAAGGAAGTTCTTAGAAAAATTAAATAAAAGTTTGTATGATATTATAAATCATCTAATTATATTTATACAAGTGATAAAATTAGTGAAGTTTAGCTAAAATATTTTATATTAAAGTATTTTGATTAAAAAAGCTTGAAAAATTTGAAATATAAATATATAATTTGAGTTAATGGAGTATAAAAATTATCTTTAAACGATACAGAGATATCGTAAGACAATTGCTGAATTAGACTATATATTTTTTTATATAAAAGCTTCTTGTCTTGTGATGAGAAGTTTTTTGTTGTTTAAATTGAAAATTTTAATAAAGTGGTTCTATAAAAATTTAAGAGAGAGGAGTAGATTTGTCAAAATAAAAGAGAATATATTTTTTTGACAATAGTTATGATATGGTAGAAAAAGCTCAATTAATGGATGAAAAGGCTATAGCAAGAGCAATTACTAGGATAAGTCATGAGATAATTGAAAGAAATAAAGGTGTAGAAAACCTAGTCTTAGTTGGAATAAAGACTAGAGGTGTACCAATCGCAAATAGAATATCTAAAAAAATAGAACAAATAGAAGGAACAAAAGTAGATACTGGTGATATTGATATAACACTTTATAGAGATGACTTAGAAAAAATTAATGTTGAACCAGTAGTCAAAGGAACATATCTAGATTTTAATGTAGATGATAAAACAGTAGTTTTAGTTGATGATGTGTTATATACAGGAAGAACTGTAAGAGCAGCACTTGATGCTATTATTGATATAGGAAGACCTAAATCAATACAATTAGCAGTATTAGTGGACAGAGGACATAGAGAATTGCCTATAAGAGCAGATTATGTAGGAAAAAATGTCCCTACTTCAAGACATGAAATTATATCTGTTAGTTTATTAGAAATTGATGGAGAAGATTCAGTTACAATCAAAGAATAGTGGTTTTTTAATATTATATAAAAGCTCAGCATTGTATAGTCATGGAGGAGGATAAAGCTTACATATATTGCACAAAATAAATAATACAAGTTTATTAATGTGTATATTAATGTAGTCTCTATTCTCCTTTATTTTGGTTTTCAATGTCGTAAAATGTAAAAAAATGATAGTTTGTACAGTAAGTATATAGAGATTAAAAAATAGAATCTAGGGAATTATAATTAATTAAAAGATATTAATTGAACAAAGGATTTATTCATATATAATAATTTTTGGAGGTTTTTATGAAAAAAACGATAATGTCTTTACAACATTTATTGGCCATGTTTGGAGCGACAGTATTAGTTCCCATTTTAACAGGCTTTAATCCATCAGTTGCAATTTTTTGCGCTGGTGTTGGTACATTGATATTTCATTTTTGTACAGAAGGAAAAGTACCTGCATTTTTAGGTTCAAGTTTTGCTTTTATTCCTGTTATACTAGCAGCTAAAGAAGCTTATGGAGGAGATTTGGCATATGCTCAGGGTGGTATAATAGTAGCAGGATTAATTTATATTATAATGTCAATTATAGTAAAATTAGTTGGGGTGGATAAAATTAAGTTATATTTTCCAGCACAAGTTACAGGAGCTATGATAGCAGTTATAGGTTTGAATTTATTACCAACGGCTTTTAATATGGCTTCAGCTAATTTTATAATAGCTTTTTTGACTTTAGCAATAGCAATTTTGACTAATAAGTTTGGTAGAGGATTTATAAAACAATTAGGTATATTAATAGCTGTTTTTTCTGGATATATAATATGTTTGGTACTAGGATTAGTAGACATAACTACAATTACAGAAGCAAGTTTACTTGCTATACCTGACTTTACAATTCCTAAATTTAGCTTAGGAGCAATTGTGATTATATCTCCAGTTGTTTTAGCTGTATTTATGGAGCATATAGGAGATATGACTACTAATGGTGCTGTTGTAGGAAAAAACTTTATAGAGAATCCAGGATTAAACAGAACATTACTTGGTGATGGATTTGCAACTATAGTAGCAGGATGCTTAGGTGGACCAGCTAACACTACTTATGGGGAAAATACAGCAGTACTGGCGATAACTAAAAACTATGACCCTTCAATACTTAGACGTACAGCAGTATTTGCTATATTGCTTGCATGTGTAGGGAAGTTTGGAGGATTTCTTCAAAGTATACCAGGTTCAGTTATGGGTGGAATCAGTATAATGCTATTTTCAATGATAACTTATGTTGGATTAAAAACTATAAAAGATAGTTCTTGTGTAGAAAGTAAAGTAAATATATTGATAATAGCAGTTATATTATTGATAGGTCTTGGAACAACTTACTTATCTAATAAAGGGATTTCTATAGGAATTCCTATAACAAGTACTGTAAAGATAACTGGTCTTAGTTTGGCTGCGATTGTAGGTATTGTACTAAATAGAATATTGAATAATCAAGATTTTAAAGTTGAAAAATAATAATTAATTAAGTATATATTATTTTAAATTATCAATTTTTTATAGACATTGGCAATCAATGTTGATATAATGATTAAAAATAAATAAAAGAAAGGGTAAGGTAACTGGGAAGATGAGAATATAATCTATTTTTTATAATTTAAAGTATTGTAAATTTTGAAAAGCCTATATTGGTGGCTTTATTTATAATGCTTAAATTAAGGAGAGTAGATTATAGTCTATACGTTTAGTTATTGTGCCTATTTATGTAAATCTCTCCTTATATTTAAGTATACCAGGGAGGGATTTTTTTATGATGTTAATAAAAGTAGAAAATTTAAAAAAATATTATGCTGATAAATTAATTTTGGATATAGATAAACTTGAAATATTAGAGAATGAGAGAATAGGTTTAGTGGGTTCAAATGGTCAGGGAAAAACAACTTTATTAAAAGCAATATTGGGTGAAATAGAAATTGATGAAGGTTGTGTTTATCTTACAGATAGCTATTCATATATAAGTCAGAGTGAAAATAATATTGAAAAATGTAATGATAGTAAAGAAAAAAGTCTATTAAATGCGCCAGATAAATTTGAAGATTATTTATCTGGAGGAGAAAAAGTTAAGCTAAAGATAGCAGATGCACTGAATAATAAGAAAAATATAATAATAGCAGATGAACCAACTTCAAATTTAGATAAAAAGAGTATAGATATTTTGGAAAATATGTTTAAGAGACATAAAGGAGCATTATTATTAATATCTCATGACAGACGTTTTTTAGATGAATTATGTACAACTATATTGGAATTGGAAGGTGGCAAATTAAAAGTTTATAAAGGTAATTACACTGATTATTTAGAACAAAAGGATGCGGATACAAAAAGATCTGACTTTGAATATCATGAATATATAAATGAGAAAAAAAGATTGGAGAAAGCTCTTTTAGGCAAAAAAGCTTTAAGTGATGGTATAAGGAAGACTCCAAAACGAATGGGGAATTCAGAAGCTAGACTCCATAAAATGGGTGGTCAAACAAATAAGAAAAAAATAGATTCAAGTGTAAAAGCATTAAAAAGTAGAATTGAGAAATTGGAAGTAAAGGATAAGCCTAAAGTTTGTACAGATATGAATATTAAAATACAGGATGGTATGGAAATAATCAGCAAAAACTTAGTGGAATTAAAGGATTTAAGTTTAAATGTAGAAAATAAACTTTTATTGGATAATATCTCTTTCAAGGTAAAAAGAGGTAAGAAAATAGCTTTATTAGGCGATAATGGATGTGGAAAAAGTACTCTGATAAAAGAAATACTTAGTAATAAAAATGATTGTATAAGGATAAATAACAAAGTAAAGATAGGTTATTTTGACCAAAATCAAGATTTATTAGATGAGGAAAAGAGTATTTTGTACAATATCAAAGCAAATAGTTCATTTGCTGAGTCTTTTATAAGAATAAATTTAAATTTATTTGGATTTAAAGGTGATACTGTTTATAAAAAAGTTAAAGTTCTTAGTGGGGGTGAAAAAGTAAAGATAGCTCTATGCAAAATAATACTAGAAGATAATAATTTTTTAGTTCTTGATGAGCCAACTAATTACTTGGATATAAAATCTATGGAAGCATTGGAAAAAGCATTGATAAATACTGATAAAACTATGCTTATAGTATCTCATGATAGAGTATTTATATCTCATATTTGTGACTATTTTTTAGAAATAAAAGATAAGAATATAAAGGAGTTTGATTGTAACTATAGTGATTATATCATTAGTAGAAATAAAAAAACTTCTAGTAGAGAAAGTAAAGTTAAACAAGAAAATCTTTTAGTATTAGAAAATAGACTTACAAACATTATATCTATGCTGTCAATAGAAAAAGATAATGCAAAAAAAGAGTGTTATGAATTAGAATATAATGAGCTATTAGAAAAAATTAGACGTATAAAAAATAATGCTCAAAATTAAACTAATCGTTGTTTTTTTATAAAAATAGAAATTAATCAATTTAAATATAAGTATTGATTATTAAAAAACTAAAAATAAACAAATTTAAAAGTGGCATTCTTATACAATAAGAATGCCACTACTTTTAGTTAATATGATAAATATATTATTATTTACCAGTCAGAAATTTTTATATCTATGAGATATATTTTATTCGGATTTAATTTTAAGCTTAGCTACCATTTCTTCTTCAGGAGTAACATAAATAGTACTATTAGTTTCATAGATAACCATACCAGGTTTAGAACCACTAGGTTTCTTTACATTTTTTTTCTTTGTGTAGTCCACAGGTACTTGAGAAGAAATCTTTGATTTGCTAAAAAATGCAGCTAACATAGCTCCTTCAAATATAGTATTATCAGTAATTTCTTTACCAGCACATTTTATTATTACGTGAGAACCTGGAATATTTTTTGTATGCATCCATAAGTCATCATTATCAGCAAGCCTTAATGTAAGATAATCATTTTGTTTGTTGTTTTTTCCAACCAAGATTTTAAATCCATCAGAAGAAATAAATTCATGAGGTTTTGTAGAAGGAATAGTGTCTTTTTTACTACTTTTCTTTTGGGCTTTGATATATCCAACTTTACCAAGTTCTTCTTTTATATCTTGTAATTCAGCCAAATTTTCACAGTTTTCAATACTCAAAATTATGTTTTCTAAGTAATCTATTTCTTCTTTGTTTAATGAAATTTGGTGAGATATTTCAACTTTGGCATGTTTCATTTTAGTATACTTTTTAAAATATTTTTGAGCGTTTTCAGATGGAGTCAAATTTTTATTTAATTCTATTGTTACATTTTTACACTCTTCATCATAGAAGTTGGCAACATCAACACTTTCCATCCCTTTTTCTACCATATATATATAAGATGTAATTAGTTCACCCTTTACTTTATAAATATCTGCATTTTCAGACTCTAATAATTCTTCTTCTTGTTTTCTAAGTTTGTTATAAAGTCTATCCAGTTTAACAGATATGCTTTTCTTTAAGTCAGATGAACGTTGATTGATTCTATCTTTAATATCTTTAGTTCTGTAGAAATCCTCTAGTATATTAGAGATGCTTTCTTTATTGATATATGATAAATCATTAAACAATGTAAGATTGACACAACTGAAATCAACGACTTTATCTAATTTTTTATCTATAACAATACAAGGTGAAAACTTATTAGAATTTATATCATTAAATAAACTACAAAATTCTTTGTATAAAGAATCAAACTGTTGACTAGATATATCTTTGCTAATAGCGTTTTGATTTACATCTGCTCTATAACAAATTTCTTTGGCGATAGTAGGGCTTATACCTAAAAATTTAGAATATATAGACTTAAAAATAGGTCCATCAAATTCATTTAGATTGTTAATAAACGAATCTTTAGATATATTATCAAGAGGGTTAAGTTTATCTTGCTTTGGTGGCAATGAGTAACTATGTCCAGGTAAAACCTGACGAACTCTACTTATACTAAAAGGCACTCTTTTTATAGAATCTATAATTTTATCATCTTCATTATGAGTTACTATTATATTACTATGTCTTCCCATAATTTCAATTATAATATTTTTGATTGTCTTTTCTTTTAATTCATCTAAAGATTCAACACTGATTTTTATTATTCTTTCAAAACCAATTTGAGAAATTTCTATAATATTTCCACCTTGTATATATTTTCGAAGCAACATACAAAACATAGGCGCCTTTAGCGGATTTTCTTTTTTATAATTGCTTGTTAAATAAACCCTAGGATTTGAAGCACTTGCACTTAAAACCAATCTAAAATTTTCTTTGTTGTTTCTTATATTAAAAATTACTTCATCATCTTCAGGTTGATGAATCTTATCTATTTTTCCACCTGTAAGCTTTGATGATAATTCATCTACTATTGAATGTATAACTAATCCATCTAATGCCATGTATAGCACCCCTTTCTTTGACCAAAATAAGTCAGTAAATTAATTATACACATAATATATGCTCTATGACTAGGGGGAATTTAAACAACATGGATTAATGTGTAAATTTTATAATTATTTATACTTACAGGATATACTCACAAGAGAATAGGAAGTATATTTTTAAATTAATAATTTAAATTTGCTTAAATATAAAACAAATGTAGTATAATTAGTGTGTAAAGAATAACTTATAAAAGTATATAAACTTTACAAAGCTAAATAAATATTAAAGCTGTATAGTATATGAATATGAAAGAAGGTTGAAAAAATGAAATTTATTGATTTAAGAAGTGATACTGTTACTATGCCTACTGATGAAATGAGAGAAGCCATGGCAAAGGCTCCTGTTGGAGATTCAATCTTTAGAGATGACCCTACTGTAAATAAACTTGAAGAATTAGCAGCAGCTAAAGTTGGAAAAGAAGATGCTATTTTCCTTCCAAGTGGAACTTTTGGAAATCAGTTAGCTTTGTTTACTCACTGCCTAAGAGGTCAAGAAATCATTATTGGTAAAGGGTATCATATTGTGACTCATGAAGTTGGAGCACCTGCTGTAATAGCTGGAGTTCAACTTAGAACTATAGATGAAGATGAAAGTGGAGCTCTTAATCCTGAGCTTGTTGAGAAGGCTATTAGGAGAGATGATATACATGAACCACAAACAGGTCTTATATGTGTAGAAAATGCATATTCAGGTGGAACTGTTGTAAGCCTTGACAATTTAAAAGAAATTAAAAAAATAGCTGAAAAACACAATTTACCAGTGCATTTAGATGGAGCAAGATTATTCAATGCAGCATTAACTTTAGGTGTAGAAGCTAAAGAAATTGCACAATGTTGTGACAGTGTTATGTTCTGTGTATCAAAAGGTTTAGCTGCACCAATGGGTTCTATTCTTGCTGGAAGTAAAGAATTTATAGCAAAAGCTAGAAGAAAGCAAAAAGTTATGGGTGGAGGCATGAGACAAGTTGGTATAGTTGCAGCAGCTGGTATAATTGCCATTGAAAAAATGACACTGAGATTAAATGAGGACCATGATAATGCAAAATATTTAGCTTGTGAGTTGGATAAAATTGAAGGAATTGAAGTAAATAACACTAGTCCAGACCTGAGTATGGTATTCTTTAAAATGAGTGAAGATGTAATAAAAGAAGATGTTTTAATAAAAGAGTTTTTTGAAAGAAATATAAAAATCAATAAAATGGAAAATGGGGAGTATAGATTTGTAACTCATGTAGATATTACTAGAGAAGATTTAGATTATGTTTTAAAAACACTTAAAGAATTAATAGGTGTATGCTAATTAGGTATGTTCAAAAAACTAAATAGAAGATGCTAAATATTTTATTTAAAAAATTCATATACAGTTTAAATAAACTATACATAAAATTCATATAGAAATATTATTATATAAACATAGAAAGAACTAGCTTAAAAACATAATATAATTACCCTAATTGTAATGGCAACTCTCCCTCACATCCTCAAATTATAGTTGTCATTACAAAACTTTTCCCATAAATTATAAGTTTATGGGAATTTTTTTATGTTATAATAGTTTAAGTGTTAATTTACAAAGGAGCGATACTTATGAAATTTTGGAAACTACATGGAATAGGCAATGATTTTATTGCAATAGATGGAAGATTTGACCAAATAGATTCATCAAATTATACTGTTTTAGCAAAAAAAGTATGCCATAGAAGATTTTCTGTAGGTGCGGATGGGTTACTAGTTGTAAAAAATTCAGAAATTGCAGATGTAGAAATGGTGTATTATAATTCTGATGGTTCAAGAGCAGCTATGTGTGGAAATGGACTTAGATGTTTTTGTAAGTTTGTTTATGATAATGGCATAGTTAAAAAAGAAAACTTTACAGTAGATACACTAGATGGTGTAAAAAATATAAAAATAAACACTATAAATGGAGAAATAAATACTATAAAAGTTAATATGGGAAAAGGAAGTTTTTTAGCTAAAGATGTTCCTGTGTTAACTGATGAAGAACGTTTTGTACAAGAAAATATAAAAGTTTTAGATAAAGAGTTTAAGATTACATCTATGTTGATGGGGGTTCCTCACACTGTGGTTATAGTGGATGAATTAAATGTAGATGAAGTTTGTAAATATGGAAAAGAGATTGAAAATAATAAAATATTTCCGAAAAAGACGAATGTAAATTTTGTAAAAGTAGAAGATAAGTATAATATACATGTCTATACTTGGGAAAGAGGTTGTGGATATACTTTAGGATGTGGAACAGGTATGACTGCATCAGCAATAGTATGTAATTTACTTGATATGGTAGAAAATAGTGTAAATGTGACTTCTCAAGGTGGAACAGTACGAATAGATATAGGAGAGTTTTCTTATATGACAGGTCCAGCAGTAAAAATATGTGAAGGTGTTTTGGAGGTTTAGGTAATGGCTATAAGTATGACTGGTTTTGGAAGAGGAGAATACAAAGACGACAACTATTATTTTTTAGTAGAATGTAAAACAATAAATCATAAATATTCAGATATAAATATACGTCTTCCAAGAAAAATTTCATTTTTAGAGGATAAAGTTAGAAATTTAGTAAAAAACTATGTAAAAAGAGGAAGAGTTGATTTATACATAAAATTTGACTTATTAGGCAAAGAAGATGTAAACTTAAATTTTGATGAAGGATTAGCATCTCAATATATAGATATCTTAAAGGAAATAAAAGACAAATTTGATATTATAGATGATATTAGTGTTATGAATGTTGCAAGATTTCCTGATATTATAAAAATAGAAGAAAAAGATGAAGATGAAGATTTACTATGGTCGATGTTAAATCAAGCTGTAGAAGATGCAATGATAAAACTAAGAGAAATGAGAAGTGAAGAAGGTAAAAAACTAGCTGAAGATATTACCATGAGATGTGACTTATTAAAAAATCATATAGAAGAAATTGAAAAATATTCAAGTAGTGTTGTAGAAGACTATAGAGAAAAACTAAATTCAAGAATAAGTGAAATGCTAGAAGACCCAAGTATAATAGATGAAAATAGGTTAGCACAAGAAGTTGCAATATATGCAGATAAAAGTAGTATAACAGAAGAGATAGTTAGGTTTAAAAGTCATATTGGTCAGCTTAAAAAAACTATATTTAAAGACGATTCTATAGGTAGAAAAATTGATTTCTTAATACAGGAGATGAACAGAGAAACTAATACAATAGGTTCAAAATCATCTGATATAAATATAACTAATTTAGTAGTAGAAGTGAAAAGTGAGTTAGAAAAAATAAGAGAACAAATACAAAACATAGAGTAAGAATACAATATTAGAAGGGGAATATTTAAATGTTTACAAAAAAAGGATTATTGCTAGTTGTATCAGGTCCATCAGGTGCAGGAAAAGGTACTATTTGCAAAGAATTACTTAGAGAGAATGATACAATAAAACTTTCTGTATCAGCTACTACAAGAAAACCAAGAGCAGGAGAAGTTGATGGAGTAAATTATTTCTTCATAAGTAAAGAAAAGTTTGAAGATATGATAGGAAAAGGTGAGTTTTTGGAGTATGCTCAAATTTATGATAATTTTTATGGAACTCCAAAAGCAGCAATAATGGAATGTTTAGAAAAAGGACAGGATGTGCTACTAGAAATTGAAATGCAAGGAGCAAAACAAATAAAAGAGGTTTGTCCAGAAGGAGTATTTATATTTGTATTACCTCCATCACTTGAAGAGTTAAAAAATAGAATTGTTGGAAGAGGTACAGAGACAGAAGAAGAAATAGAAAAGAGATTTAGTTGTGCATATGAAGAAATAAAAATGATTAAGGATTATGATTATTTTATATTTAATGAAGATGTGAAAACATCTGCTAAAGAAATAGAAGGTATAATATCATCTGAAAAGAATAAAGTTAGCAGATATAAAAATATTATAATAGAGAAATTTAAGGAGGAATTATAATTATGTTAAAACCATCTATCAATGAGGTACTAGAAAAAATAGACAACAGATATTACTTAGTAGGGACTGTTTCAAAGAGAGCAAGAAAGTTAATTGATGGAGACGAACCATATGTTCCAAACAAAGCTAAGGAAAAACCTGTATGTGTAGCTACTAAGGAAGTTGCAAGTGGAAAAATAACATATAGATTATTGACAGAAGAAGAAATAGAGATAGAAGAAGCTAGACACTACGCTGAGCAACATCAACAAATTTCAGAAGAGGAGTAAGGTCATGCTAAAAAATAAGACTGTTGTAATTGGCATAAGCGGCGGAATAGCTGCATACAAGGCTTGTGATGTTGTAAGTAAATTAAAAAAATTAAATGCAAATATCCATGTTATAATGACAAAATCAGCAACAGAATTTGTTAGACCACTTACACTTCAATCACTAAGTCAAAATTATGTAGTAGAAGATATGTTTGAAGAACCAAAATCTTGGGAAGTTGAACATATATCATTAGCAAAAAAGGCAGATTTGTTTCTAATAGTACCAGCAAGTGCAAATGTTATAGGAAAAATTGCAAATGGTATAGCTGATGATATGTTAACAACTACTGTTATGGCAACAAAAGCACAAGTTTTAATAGCACCAGCTATGAATACTAATATGTATGAAAATCCAATTGTCCAAAAAAATATAAAAACTTTAGAGGAATTTGGATATAAATTTATAGAACCAGAAAGTGGAAGACTTGCATGTGGAGATATTGGAGCAGGAAAACTAGCTAAACCAGATTTAATAGTAGAGGCAGTTTTAGCCAATCTTACGAAAGAGCAAGATTTGAAAGGTCAAAGTATAATAGTTACAGCTGGACCAACTGTAGAAAGTATAGACCCAGTAAGATATTTAACTAATAGGTCTTCTGGTAAAATGGGATATTCTATAGCTAAAGAGGCTATATCTAGAGGTGCTGATGTAACATTAATATCAGGTCCTACAAATCTCTCTATTCCACAAAACCTTAAAAAATTTGTACAAATAGAATCAGCACAAGATTTGTATGAGGCAGTAGTATCAAATTTAAAAGAAAATAAAATAGTAATTCAAAGTGCAGCAGTTGCAGATTATAAGCCAAAAACTTATTCTGACAAAAAAATTAAAAAGAATAATGATGATTTATCAATAGAATTAAGTAGGAATTATGACATTGCTTATGAAATAGGAAAAATAAAGGAAGATAGGATATTAGTTGGATTTGCTGCTGAAACTAATGACTTAATAGAACATGCCAAAGGAAAAATTGAAAAGAAAAATTTAGATTTTATTGTGGCAAATGATTTAACTAAAGAGGGAGCTGGCTTTAGAACTGATACTAATATTGTAAAAATAATAGATACAGAAGGAAATATTACTGAGTACCCTAAAATGAAAAAGGAAGAAGTAGCTAATGTTATATTAAATAAGATTAAAGTGTTACTTGAGAAATAAGAACTTTTTTAAATATGATATTTGTGTATTTTATCACAGCTAAAGTGGCTGAAAGCTGCAATTTACTTTTAGCGAGTAAAAACTCGCAAATGTCAGTTAAATTGTGGTTTTCAGCATTTATTTTGCTGTAAAGTATAAAATATGATTAATAGTTAATTATTAAGATATATCTAATATTAGTAATAACTTGAAACTTTTTAGATATGCTGAGATTTTTTTGATATGTTATGAAATGTGTTAAAATATGAGCAGTAGATTAATTTTAAGTAGGAGTTTTACAATGAAAAAATATGCAAAGGTAATAGTTAGAAGCAATACTATATACACAGACAATTTATTTACATATCAAATTCCTGTATTTTTAGAGGAAGTTATAAGTGTTGGGCATAGAATATTAGTGCCATTTGGAAGAGGTAATAAACCAACAGAAGCCTTTGTATTTCAACTTACAAATAATTTAGATGAAAAAATAAAGACTAAAGAAATCATAGATATATTAGATGAAAATCCAATATTTAGAGAAGAAGATTTAGAGTTGGTTTACTGGATGAAAAATAGATATTTGTGTACTTATATAGAGTGTATAAATTTGATATATCCAAAAGGATATAAACTAAATAATTACAAAGTAGTTTTACTAGGTGAAAAGCTAAATGGATTAAGTGAGACTGAATTATATGAAAAGATATCAAAGCTGAGTGATAAAAATAGAGAGATATTAGAAAAAGTAGTTGGTAGTAAAGGAAAAATTAAGGTTGATAAGTTAAAATATATAGCGAATCTAAATAATTATCTATATACAATGAATAAAAATGGAATTATAAAATTATGTTGGGAATACAAAAATCATAAAAATGAGAAGAAAGTATGCTATGTATCTTTGAGTTTAGAAAATGATAAAATTGATGATTATATAGAACAAAATAAAATAAGCATAGGAAGCAAGCAAAAAGAGATATTAAATTTTCTTAAAAATAATGAAAATGTAGAGATAAATGATTTATTGGATTTATTAAATGCTTCAAAGCAGAGTATAAACTCTTTGAGTAAGAAAGAGTTAATAACTTTAGAATTTAAAGATTATTATAGAGAGCCAAAAAGTATTTACAAATCTATATCAAAAAGTATAAAATTAAACAATGAGCAACAACAAGCGGTTGATGAGATAAATTCAAGTATGTTTATAGATGATAAAAAGCCATATTTAATTCATGGTATAACTGGAAGTGGAAAGACTGAAGTTTATATGGAAATAATAGAATTTGCATTAAGCCAAGGTTTAGATAGTATATTTTTGGTTCCTGAGATAGCATTAACTCCCCAAACGATAGATAGATTAAAGAGTAGGTTTGGCGATTTAGTTGGAGTGTTTCACAGTAAACTATCTGAAGGAGAAAAACACGACGTTTATAAAGCTGTTAAAGCTGGCAAGATAAGAGTTTTAATTGGTGCTAGGTCAGCACTATTTGCTCCTTTTAATTCTTTAGGATTGATAATAATTGATGAATTTCATGAGTCATCATATAAGTCTGAAAAAAATCCTAAGTTTAACTCTATAGAAGTAGCTAGATTTATGGCATTAAAAAATAATCTAACTCTTATTTTAGGTTCAGCGACACCTTCAATTGAAGAGTATTATAGAGCAAAAACTGGTGAATATAAACTTATAAATATAAAAAATAGAGCAAACAATAAACCACTTCCAAATATTGAAGTTGTAGATATGAAAGATGAATTAGATATAGGTAATAGAAGTATATTTAGTTTAAAACTTCAAAGAGAAATTAGTTGTGCGATTGAAGAAAATAGTCAGGTAATACTATTTTTAAATAGAAGAGGTTATGCAAATTTTGTATCATGTAGAAAGTGTGGCTATGTGTTTCAATGTGAAAATTGCGATATATCTTTGACATATCATAAAAAAAGTAATATTGGAAGATGCCATTATTGTGGATATGAAAGAGAAATTCCAAAAGAATGCCCAGAATGTGGAAGTAATTATGTTAAGCCATTTGGAGTAGGAACTCAAAAAATTGAGGAAGAGTTAAAATGTATTTTTCCAAATATAAAAACTTTGAGAATGGATAAAGATACAACATCAAAAAAGGGTTCATTAGAGGAAATACTAAATAAGTTCAAAGATAAAGAAGCAGATGTATTGATAGGAACGCAGATGTTAAGTAAAGGATTGGATTTTGATAATGTAACTTTAGTAGGTATTTTGTCAGCAGACATGATACTAAATTTTCCTGATTTTAAAAGTTTTGAAACAACCTTTCAGTTGATAACTCAAGTTTCTGGAAGGGCAGGAAGAGCAGACAAAGAAGGTAAAGTAGTACTTCAAACATATGATACTGAGCATTATGCTATTAAGCATGCCATAGAGTATAATTATGAAGGTTTTTATGAAGATGAGATAAAGATAAGAAAGGCATTTGGATATTCTCCTTTTAATAACATGTTAAGTGTAGTTGTTAGTGGTGAAGATGAAAGATTAGTTATAAAAAATATAAAAAATATGCATGCATCTTTGATTTATTTATTAGAAAAAAGGGGTATAAACGACTTAGGGTTTATATTAGGACCCAATCCATGCTCAATATCAAAAATAAATCAAAATTATAGATGGCAAATACTCTTTAAAGATGAAAATATTGAAATTAATCTCTTAAAGGGTATAATAAAATATATATGTATAACAAAACGAGATTTGATATTTAATAAGAATATTAATGTATCTATAGATATTAATCCAAATAGTGTATTATAAATTTAGGAGGAAGTGTAATGGCTTTAAGACAAATAGTTCAAATAGGAGAACCAGTACTAAGAAAGAAATCAAAAAAAGTTGAAAAAATTGATGCAAAAATAATACAATTGTTAGACGATATGGCAGAAACTATGTATGATGCAGATGGTGTTGGACTAGCTGCACCTCAAGTTGGAATTTTAAAAAGAGTTGTAGTAATTGATATTGGAGAAGAACTTATAGAACTTATAAACCCAGAAATAATAGAAACATCTGGAGAACAAATAGATGATGAAGGTTGTTTAAGTGTTGTTGGAGAATCTGGAGAGGTTAAAAGACCAAACTATGTAAAAGTTAGAGCTTTAAATAGAAATGGAGAAACAATAGAGCTAGAAGGGGAAGAACTTTTAGCTAGAGCGTTTTGTCATGAAATAGACCATCTAGAGGGAATACTGTTTGTTGATAAAATAGAAAAATAGTAGGGGTTGATTTGATGAAAATAGTATTTATGGGAACTCCTGATATAGCAGTTCCTTGTTTACAAAAAATAATAGATGAAAAGTATGAAATACTAGGAGTTGTAACTCAGCCAGATAAACCAAAAGGAAGAGGTAAAAAACTTGGCATGAGTCCAGTAAAAGAACTTGCAATTGAAAATAATATACCTGTATATCAACCAATTAAAGCTAGAGACAAAGATTTTATAGATACAATGAAATCTTTAAAGCCAGATGTAATGGTAGTTGTAGCTTTTGGGCAAATACTTCCAAAAGAAATATTAGAAATTCCTAAGTTTGGATGTATAAATGTCCATGTTTCTTTACTTCCAAAATATAGAGGTGCGGCGCCTATAAATTGGGTAATAATCAATGGCGAAGAAAAAACTGGTGTTACAACTATGTATATGGATGAAGGGTTAGACACTGGAGATATGATATTAAAGACAGAAGTAAATCTTGATGAAAATATAACAGCAGGAGAACTTCATGATAAAATGATGAATATAGGAGCAGAAACTTTAAAAGAAACATTAAAGTTGATAGAAGCAGGAACTGCTCCAAGAGAAGTACAAAATCATGAGGAATTTTCTTATGCACCAATAATGAATAAATCACTAGGTAATATAGACTTTTCAAAAAATGCTAAGGAAATACACAATCTAGTTAGAGGTGTAAATCCATGGCCAAGTGCTTATACTACTTATAATGGTGTAACGATGAAAATCTGGAAAACTAAAGTATTAGAGGAAGAAAGTAACAAAGAAGCAGGTACAATAATTGAGGTAAATAAAGATGGCATAAAAGTAAGTACTAAAGATAAGGTACTTTTAATTGAAGAAATTCAGATGCCAAATAAAAAGAGAATGCTAGTTGGAGAATATATAAAAGGAAATACTATAGAAATTGGTGTAGTATTGAGTTAGGTGAAAAGTATGACAGATATAAAAAAGTATTTAACAAGTGTTGGTATCTTAGTCTTAATATTAGGGATTTTAATGGGGGTTGCAAACTTTTTTATAATTAGTTTGACTCAAATATTTTCCTTAGGAATAAATGCTGTAGTAATATCACTAATACTTATAATACTATGCTCAACAATAGTTACGTATAGAGTAATTAAAGGAAAAAATGTTAACTCAAATATAATGAAAATAAATTTTAAAATTGTTAGTGTATTATTTCCCATTATATCTTTTATTGCATCATCATTTGGTATGTCAAAAAGTGAAATTAGAAGAATATATATAAAATTAAATAATGAATATATATACAGTAATAAATATAATTTTAATCCAGAGGATATAATAATTTTAATACCTCATTGTATTCAAGAGAATAGTTGCAAACTAAAAGTTACTAATGATATAGATAATTGTAAAAAATGTGGAAAATGCAATATAGGAGAATTAGCTGAGCTAAATAAAAGTGTTAAAGTAAAAGTATTTGTAGCTACAGGAGGGACTCTAGCTAGAAAAATTATAATTGACAATAAACCTAAAGCTGTTATAGCTGTTGCATGTGAGAGAGATTTAACATCTGGAATACAAGATATAAAAAAAATTCCTGTTTTAGGAGTATTTAATAAAAGACCTAATGGACCTTGTATAAATACTAATGTAGACATAGTAGATATTGAAAAAGCTATAAGCTTTTTAACAGGAAAAGAGATATTAGCTTGTAATTAAACTGTTTTTAAGTTATGTGAATATTAAAGAGGATGTATAATAAAAATATATTTTAGGAGAGTGTTATTTATGTACCCTGTATATGGCGGCTTTTGGGGATTTGACCCAACGATGATTATATTAATTCCAGCTATATTATTCACTGCATATGCTCAATTTAAAGTGAGCTCAACAACAAATAAGTATTTAAGAGTAAATACACGTAGAGGATATACTGGAGAACAGACAGCAAGAAGAGTACTTGATTCAAATGGTTTGTATGATGTAAGGATAGAAATGGTTAGAGGTCATTTAAGTGACCACTATGACCCAAGAAGAAAAACTGTAAGATTATCAGAAGATGTATATTATGGAACATCAATAACTTCTGTTGCAGTAGCTGCACATGAATGTGGTCATGCAATGCAACATGCTAAAGGTTATGCACCTCTTCAAATAAGAAGTAGTTTGGTGCCAGTAGTAAACTTTGCTTCAAGTATTTCTTGGTTTTTAATATTTCTAGGATTTATTATGGCTGGACCATTTCTAAAAATTGGGATACTATTGTTTTCAGCTTCAGTACTATTCCAAATAATAACATTGCCTGTAGAATTTAATGCTTCTAGTAGAGCAATTGTTCAACTTGGAAATCTAGGTATTATAGATGAGGGTGAGGTAAGACAAAGTAGAAAAGTGCTTTCAGCAGCAGCTTTAACATATGTTGCAGCAGCACTAGTTTCAATACTTCAATTACTTAGATTGTTACTAATAGCTCAAAGAAGAGATGACTAAAAATAAAGTGGGTTGTTTAGAAACAACCCTTTTTTATGTTTAATAAAAGGGAGAAATTTATATGGATGCAAGAGAAATTGGATTTAAAGTATTATGTGATATAGAGAAAAATAATAACTATTCAAATATTGCAATAAATAAGCATTTTAAAAACTTAGAAATAAGCGATATGGATAGAGGACTTGCAACAGAGTTAATCTATGGAGTAGTAGAAAATAAATATTACTTAGATTATATAATTAATAAACTTTCAAAAATAAAAGTAAAAAAAATGTCAACTTATGTTAAAATCTTTTTAAGAATGGGAACATATCAAATTTTATTTTTAAATAGTATATCAGATTATGCAGCAGTTAATGAAACTGTGAAGTTATCTAAAAAATATGATAAAAAATCTTCTGGTTTTATAAATGCTATTCTTAGAAATGAAATAAGAAATAAAGATACTATAATGGACATAACTGAGGAAGATAGTGTAAAATACTTATCTATAAAGTATTCTTATAACTCTTGGATTATAAAAAATTGGATAGAAAATTTTGGACAAGAATTTACTGAAGATTTATTAGAAGCAAACAATGAAAAACCTAGTATTTATATAAGAACAAATACACTTAAAATTAGCAGAGAAGAGCTTATTGAAAAATTAAATGAAAAGGGTATTATGTGTTTGAAAGTCCCTATGGTGGAAGAAGCTATAAAAGTCGAAAAATTAAAAAATATAGAAAATAATGAGTTATTTAAGGCTGGTTTATTTACAATTCAAGATATAAGTTCTATGATAGTAGGGAAAGTAATTAATCCAAAGGAAGATTCATTGATTTTGGATGTATGTAGTGCTCCTGGTGGAAAATCTACTCACTTAGCCACTTTAATGAATAATACAGGTCAAGTAATAGCTAGAGATATTTTTGAGCATAAACTAAAGCTTATAAAAGCTACTGTAAATAGACTTGGTCTAAAAAATGTATGTGTAGAAGGATTTGATGCTTCTGAAATTGATGAAAATAGCATAAATAAATTTGATTATGTTTTAGCAGATGTTCCTTGTTCTGGTCTTGGTATAATAAGACGTAAACCAGAAATTAAATATAAGAAAGAAGAAGAGTTGGAAGATATTACTTCTATACAAAAGAAAATATTAGAAAATGCATCAAAGTATGTTAAAATTGGAGGAACTTTAGTCTATAGTACATGTACAGTTCAAGATATGGAAAACATAAATATAATTACTTCTTTTATTGAAGAATATAATAATTTTGAATTGACTCCAATTGACACAGTAAACGTAGATTTAGACAATCAAGATAAAGGATATTTAAAAATATATCCTAATATTCATGGTATAGATGGGTTTTTTATAGCAAAATTAAAGAGAATAAGGTAGTGAATAGAATGGAAGAGAAAAAAATAGTATTAAAAAACTTTACTGAAGATGAACTCAAGGAATTTATGAAAACTATAGATGAAAAACCTTTTAGAGGGAGCCAAATATTTTCTTGGATATACAAAGGTGCAAAAACTTTTGATGACATGAATAATATACCAAAAAGTTTGAGAAATAAATTAGAAGAAGTTTCATGTATAGGTCATATAGATATAGAATTAAAGTTAGAATCTAAGGTAGATGGCACAAAAAAATATTTGTTTTTATTAGATGATGGAAATATAATAGAAACTGTGATGATGGATTATGACAGTAGGGTCACTGTTTGTGTTTCTAATCAAGTAGGTTGTAGAATGGGATGTAACTTCTGTGCATCTACAATGGATGGATTGATTAGAAACTTAGAACTATGGGAGATTTTAGACCAAGTTATTAAAATTCAAGAAGATACTGGAAAAAGAGTATCAAATCTTGTCTTAATGGGAAGTGGTGAGCCACTTGACAATTTTGAAAATACAAAACAATTTTTAAAAATAATTAATGAAAAAAATGGTCTTAATATAGGGTATAGACATATAACTCTTTCAACTTGTGGGATAGTGCCTAAAATGTACGAGTTGGCTGATTTGAAAATAGCTATAAATTTGGCTTTATCACTTCATTCACCATATGATGAAGAAAGAAGAAAGATTATGCCTGTAGCAAATGCATATTCTATTAAAGAAATACTAGATGCCTGTAGATATTATATAAAAAAGACAAATAGAAGGGTTACATTTGAATACTCTCTTATAAAGGGTGTAAATGACTCAGAAAATGAAGCAAAGGCATTAGCAAAGCTTTTAAAAGGTATGCTATGCCATGTAAATTTAATACCAATAAATAAGGTTGAAGAAAGAGAATATGAAAAGCCAGACAAGGCATTTATTTATAAGTTTAGAGATAGTTTAGAGAAAAATAATATACCTGCTACAGTTAGAATGTCTATGGGTTCTGATATTAGTGGAGCTTGTGGCCAATTGAGAAGAAAATACAAGTAATATGTAAGGAGGAAGTCGTATGGTTTATAGTTGTGCCTCCCATATAGGAAAAGTAAGAAAAAACAATGAAGACTATTGTGAGGGAGAAGTTATAGATACAGAACATGGTCCAATAGGAATATTTGCCATAGCTGATGGAATGGGTGGACATAAAAAGGGGGAAGTCGCCAGTAAGTTAGCAGTAGAAAATATAATTGATTTTCTAAAAGAAAACTTATTACAGCATGATAATGTAAAAATAGACTATATAGATGATATACTAAAACAGGCTTATAATAATGTAAACTCAATTGTGCACAAGAAATCTATGGAAGATATAGCATTTGAAGGAATGGGAACTACATTAGTTACAGCTATAGTGTATAATAATGTCTTATATGTGGCAAATGTTGGAGATAGCAGATGTTATTTGTTAACAGATGAAAAATTTGATAAAATAACTATAGACCATTCTGTGGTTGAAGAACTTATGATGGCTCATGTTATTACAGAAGAAGAAGCGAGAAGACATCCACAGAGAAATAGAATAACTAGAGCAATTGGAACAGATGATATGGTTGTTGTAGATATTTTTAAGAAGGAAATCAAAAAAAGTGATATAATACTTCTTGCAACAGATGGATTAACTGGGTTTATTTATGACGAAGATATAAGAAGTTTAATATTAGATTACGAATATGAGAGAATTAGTGATATAAGTGATGAATTGATAAGCATGGCCAATGATGTTTCTGGTAAAGATAATGTTTCGGTGATAGTAATAAAAGTATAATTAGGACGGTGATATTGTGGGAGATACAATTTTAGGAAATCGATATGAAATCATCAGGAAGATTGGTGATGGAGGAATGGCCTTTGTATATGAGGCTAAAGACAGATTATTAAACAGGACTGTTGCACTTAAAGTACTCAGACCTGAATTTGTAGATGACGATGAATTTTTAACAAAATTTAAAAGAGAAGCAGAAGCAGTAGCAAGCCTTTCACATCCAAATATAGTAAATGTATATGATGTTGGGGAAGATGGAAAAGTTCACTACATTGTAATGGAATTTGTAGATGGAAAAAATTTGAAGGAAATTATACAGGATGAAGGGATATTAGACGAATATACCGCACTGGATATAACAAAACAAATAGCTATGGCACTTAGTGCTGCACATAAAAAGGGGATTATACATAGAGATATAAAACCTCATAATATTCTCATATCCAATGAAGGAAGAGTAGTAAAAGTAGCTGATTTTGGTATAGCCAAAGCTGTCTCAAATTCAACTATGACTAATATTGGTAGTATAATAGGCTCAGTACACTATTTTTCACCAGAGCAAGCTAAAGGAAAGTTTGTAACTAATAATGCAGATTTGTATTCTTTAGGTATAGTTTTATATGAAATGCTGATAGGAAAAGTACCATTTAGAGGAGATAGCCCAATTTCTATAGCACTTCAACATATCAATGATGATATAGATTTTACATCAGAAGAAAAAGTTAGGATTCCTCAAAGTGTAAGAACTACAATAAAAAAGCTTACAGAAAAATCTAGTGCAGATAGATACCAAACTGCTGAAGAGTTAATAGAAGATATAGATTATATAGAAAAAAATATTGACTTAGATTTTATAAAGGAATACGATGATTTTGCAACGAAGAAAATTGATGAAAAAGAGATTAATAAAGCTGTAAATCCAGTACTTGCAAAGCCAGTTCCGGAAAAAGTAGTTAAACCTATAGAAGTTGCTGATTTAGATGAAGATGAAGATTATTATGATGATTTTTATGAAGAAGAAGATGAAGACGATGAAGATGAGGAAGAGATAATGAGAGCTAAAAAGAATCAAAAGCCTAAGAATACTCAAAGTAAGAGGGCTAAGAAAAAGAAGAAAAAACAAGAAAGTCCTAAAGCTAGAAAAAGACTAAAAGTAGTCGCGGCAGTTTTGATAGTAATCTTATGTGCACAAGTATTCTTAGCATATAAATTTTTATTTGCTGGAGGATTTGGTAGTAAAGATTTAACTGTTCCTAATCTTGTGAATATGACATTAGAGGAAGCACAGAGTGCAGTTGAAAAAGAAGGATTGTCCTTAAGTGTAAAAAGTGAAGAGTATAGCAGTGAGGTAGATAAAAATTGTATAATATCGCAGACACCTGAAGGTGGAAGTACAAATATTAAAAAAGGTGACACCATAAATGTCGTTGTAAGTAAAGGTGCAAACGAAGCTTCAGTTCCCAATGTAGTAGGTATTACTTTAACTAATGCAAAAAAAATTATAGAGGAAAATAAATTGAAAGTTGGAACTGTCAAGTATGAGTATAGTTCAGTATATAAAGAAGGTACAGTTTTAAGTCAGAGCCCTAGTTCTGGTTCATCAAGTGTTCAAGAAGGTGATGAAATAGACCTATATGTTAGCAAAGGCTCAGAGAAATCAAATACGCCAACACCAACAACACCAAATAAGACTCCAACAACACCAGATGAGAATGATACAACAACACCTGGTTCAAACTCAGGAAATAGTGGAGGAAGCTCAGGAGGTTCAAACTCAGGAAATAGTGGAGGAAGTTCAGGAGGTTCAAACTCAGGAACTAACGGAGGAAATTCAGGAAATAGTGGAGGAAACTCTGGAAATAGTGGAGATAATTCAGGAAATAGTGGAGGAAACTCCGGAAATAATGGAGATAATTCAGGAGACTCAAACTCCGGAAATAGTGGAGATAACTCAGGAGGTTCAAACTCAGGAAATACTGGAGAAACTCCATCAGGAACTGGTGGAAATATTGGTAAATCAGAATAAATAGTAGCTAAAAATAAAAAGCTGTCCTTTTATAGAAATTATTTTCTTTAAAGGGGCAGTTTGTTTTGTATAAAATATTAGATTAATTATAAGGGAGATAAATATTTATGAATAAAAACAATAAAACAGTTTTGGTAACAGGAGGCTCTAGAGGAATTGGAAGAGCAATATCTAAAATATTTGCAAAAGATGGGTATAATGTATTAATAAACTTTAATAAATCAGAAAATGAGGCTAAAGAATTATATACTGTATTAAACGAAAAGGGTTTTTCTGTAAAATTATTTAAAGCTAATATTTCAAATAGAGAAGAAGTCGAAAATATGATAGATTATTGTATAAAGGAGTTTGGAGGATTAGATGTACTTATAAATAATGCTGGTATAAGCCAAGATAAGTTATTTACAGATATAACTGATGAAGATTGGGATAATATGATGAATATTAACTTAAAAGGAAGTTTTTATTGTTCACAAATTGCTTTAAAATACATGATATCAGAAAAAAAAGGAAACATAATTAATATATCTTCAATTTGGGGTATATCAGGTGCTTCTTGTGAAGTACATTATTCTGTATCAAAAGCAGGTATAATAGGAATGACAAAGGCATTGGCTAAAGAAGTTGCTCCATCAAATATTCGAGTAAATAGCATAGCACCAGGAGTTATTAATACAGATATGTTATCTGAATATAATGAAGATGAGATAGATATTCTTGTAGAGGAAACTCCTTTAATGAGATTAGGAACACCAGAAGATATAGCAAATTGTGCTATTTTTTTAGCATCTGATAAATCAAGTTTTATTACTGGTCAGGTAATTAGCCCAAATGGAGGATTTGTTATTTAAAAAAAATGTGGTATTATATAAAAATAGGAAAGAATAACACTATATACTACTCATAAACAGTATAGGTTTATATAATTTTATAAAGGGAGGTATTTGATGCTAGAAGGAAAAATTATAAAAGGGATTAGTGGATTTTATTATGTAGATACAGAAAAAGGTCTTTATGAATGTAAGGCTAGAGGTATATTTAGAAAGCAAAAAGTAACACCTTTAGTTGGTGACAGAGTTAAAATAAGTGTTGTTGATGAAGATGAAAAAAAGGGAATTGTGGAAGAAATAGATAGTAGAGACACAGAACTTATAAGACCACCTATAGCAAATGTAGATAAGGCACTAATAGTATTTGCAATAAAAAATCCTAAACCAAACTTATCTCTTTTAGATAGATTTATAGTTTTGGCAGAAAAAGAAAATTTAGAAACTGTAATAATCCTTACAAAAGCAGATTTAGATGATGATAACATATTAGAGCATGTTAAAAAGATATACGAGCTTAGTGGATATAAGGTTATTCCTGTAAGTAATGTCACTAAGTTAAATATAGATAAAGTAAAAGATGAATTAAAAGAAAATGTAGTAGTATTTGCAGGACCGTCTGGAGTTGGAAAATCGAGTTTATTAAATGAAATAGATGAAAATTTTCAACTGCAAACAGGTGTAGTAAGTGATAAAATAAAAAGAGGAAAACATACCACTCGTCATGCAGAACTTTTAAAGTTGGAGTTTGGTGGAATGGTTGCAGATACACCAGGTTTTAGTTCACTTGCACTTGAAGACATAGAAGAAGTTGAACTTAAAGATTATTTTATAGAATTTGATAAATTTAATGATTGTAAGTTTGGTTCAAAATGTATTCATGAAAATGAACCTAATTGTGCTATAAAAGAAGCTGTTGCAAATGGAGAAATATCTAAAGAAAGATATGATAGTTATATACAGCTACTAAATGAAATAAGACAAAATAACAGTAGGAGGTATTAGAAACATGATTAAATTAGCACCATCAATATTATCAGCAGATTTTGCAAAATTATTAGAGGATGTAAGAAAAGTGGAAAGTGCAGGATGTGAATATCTTCATATCGATGTAATGGATGGACATTTTGTACCAAATATCACACTAGGACCACTTGTAGTTAAAAGTTTAAAAAAAGAGAATATAAATATGGTATTTGATGCTCATCTAATGATAGAGAATCCAGACCAATATATTGAAGAGTTCGTAAAAGCAGGATGTGATATAATAACTGTTCATCAGGAAGCTTGTACACATCTACATAGAACTATACAAAATATAAAATCACATGGAATAAAGGCAGGTGTAGTGCTTAATCCAGCAACACCAATAGATACTATTAAACATGTACTATCTGATTTAGATATGGTGCTTTTAATGTCTGTTAATCCTGGATTTGGAGGACAATCATTCATACCTTGTGTGTTAGATAAAATTAAAGAATTAAAAACACTTATAGATAGTAAAGGATTAAATATTGATATAGAAGTTGATGGTGGTATAAGTCCTAAAAATGTGGCTGAAGTTGTGCAAGCAGGAGCTAACGTAATAGTAGCAGGCTCTGCAATATTTGGAAGTGATGACATTCAAGAAACAGTTAATTTATTTAGAAAGAATGCTTCTCTTGAAGAATTAGTTTAGACTTAGGTATGAAAATCTGTATTGTTTTAAATGGTGAAATTGAAGATTATAAAATTACAAGAGATATTATACTTAAAGAATGTTATGACTGCATAATATGTGCAGATGGAGGAGCAAATCACACCTACAAAATGGATATAATACCAGATTATATTTTGGGAGATTTAGATTCAGTAGAAGAAGACAAGATAAATTTCTATAGAAATCAAGGTGTTAAATTTGAAAAATTTCCGTCTAAAAAGGATGAAACTGATACAGAACTATGTCTTTTTTTAGCTAAAACTCTTAAAGCTAACCATATTGATTTTTTTGGTGCTTTAGGTGGGAGAATTGACCATACCCTTGCAAATATAAAGCTATTATATTATTTAAAAGAAGATGGCATATATTCTAGGATACTCTCAGATAAAGAAGAGATGTATATAGTTGAAAATGAAGAATTTACCTTGTTTGGAAACAAAGGAGATACTATTTCTGTAATAGCTGTAAAAGGAGATGCTAAAGGAGTAACACTTACTGGCTTGGAATATCCTTTGGATGATTATTATATGAAGTATTCAGTACCTATTGGAATATCCAATGTTATGTTAGGGAATTCTTGTAAAATTAAAGTAGAGCAGGGATGTGTACTTGTAATTAGAAATTTATAAAAATGGACTTTAATAATTGATTTTATATTACAGAGCAGATACAATCAAGTAAAATATATTTATAATTGTATCTGCTTTTTAATATATAATTATAAATAAATAATAATTTTTGACGCAAGGGGGATTTTTTGTGATAGACAGTATTATTTTTGATTTAGATGGAACTCTATGGGATTCAACTGAAGGAGTATGTAAGGTATGGCAAGAGGTCTTAGATAAACGTGAGGATATAGGTTTAAATGTTACAGTAGAATTATTTAGAAGTGTTATGGGTCTTTCATTTGATGAAATAGCAAAGCGTTTCTTTCCAGATTTAGATGAAGAAGAAAGAATGAATATATTAGATGAATGTTCTGCAAGAGAATGTGATTACTTATCTGAATATGGAGGCAAATTATTTGAAGACATAGAAAATACTCTTGAAGAATTATCTAAAAAATATAAATTATTTATAGTAAGTAATTGTCAAAAAGGATATATAGAATCTTTTTTAAAAGCACATAAGCTAGAAAATTACTTTATAGATTTTGAGTGTCCTGGAAATACTGGATTGCATAAAGGTGAAAATAATAAACTCATAATTGATAGAAATAAACTAACTAATCCAATCTATATTGGAGATACTCAAGGGGATGCAAATAGTGCTAAATTTGCTGGGATTCCTTTTGTATATGCAAAATATGGTTTTGGAAATGTGGATGAGTATGATTATTCTATAGAGTCATTTAAAGATTTGTTAGAACATGATATATTAAAATAAGGGAAGTTTAAAGTTTGTTTTTAAATTAAAAAAATAATCTACAGGGGGACTTAAAAATGGAATTACAAGATACTATTTACAAAAGACAAAGTGTAAGAAAATTTAAAGAACAAGATGTTTTAGATGAAGATATTTTGAAAATGGTAAAAGCAGCAGGGGCAGCTCCATCAGGTAAAAACATTCAAAACTGGCATTTTGTAGTTATAAAGCGTCGTGATTTAATGGAAAAGATAGCAGATGTGATAACTAAAAAACAACAAGAAATACTTGTAGAGATGGACAAAGTATCAGTAGAAAAAGCTAATAGATTTAGAAAATTTGTGCCAAACTTTACTTTATTTTATTTAAAAGCTCCAGTTTTGGTATTAGTTTTTACAAAGGTATACAACCCATCAGGCTATTATGAGTTAGAACTTATAAATGCACCTAAAGAGATTATAGATAAGTTATTTATAAGAAATCCAGGCATGCAAAGTTTAGGAGCAGCAATTGAAAACTTTACATTATCAGCAATTGAACTTGGGTATGGTTCTTGTTGGTTGACAAGTCAAAACTATGCAGCAGATGAGATAGAATCTGTTTTAGAGGCAGAAACAGGGTTTGAAAAAGGCGAATACTTCTTAGGTGCAATGTTAGCACTTGGAGTACCAGAAGACAACTTAAGAAGTCCATCTAAAAAACCAGTGGAAGACATATGTACATTTATAAAATAAAAACAAGAATTTTTATAAAAAGTAAATAAACTAAAAATAAGTATGCAAAAACTAAAAAGTAGATTTTATTGATATTAAATTTATGTTTCAGGTTGTTGATTTAATTAATACAATAATGCCTACTTTTTTTGTGTATATTAAAACAAGTAAATTTAAATCTTTAGAAAATCTTTAGAAAAGTATATATAATATCTTAAGTTTTTAGCTTTAATATTAGATATATAAATAAAGTAAAACAGTATTGAAGTTAAATTAAAGGGAGGGTTCTAAAATGGACATCAAAGATAAATAATTAGAATAGACCACTATAAATTTATAAAAAAATGGAAAAACTTCTATCATATTGTATAATCATATATGTAAAGGTAGTTTATAAATTAATTGATATAAAGGAGATTAAAATGAATTCATATAATATTTTGGTGGTAGAAGATGAAAAGGAAATAGCAGATGCTATAGAAATATACCTTTTAAATCAAGGGTATAATGTTTTTAAAGGTTACAATGGATTGGAAGGTCTTAAAATTATAGAAAGCCAAGAAATACACTTAGCTATAGTTGATATAATGATGCCTCAAATGGATGGAATAACTCTTACAATGAAACTTAGAGAAAATCATAATTTTCCAGTGATAATGTTATCTGCAAAATCAGAAGAAGTTGATAAAATAATGGGGCTTAACATCGGAGCGGATGATTATGTAACAAAACCTTTTAAGCCATTAGAGTTATTGGCTAGAGTTAATTCGCAACTTAGAAGATATACTAAGTATCTAAATATGATAAAAAATAAAGAAGAAAGTTCAGAAAATAATGAAGGTATATTTGTAATAGGTGGATTAGAATTAAATGAAAATACAAAAGAAGTCAGTATTGATGGAAATTATATAAAAACAACTCCTATAGAATTTAAGATATTAAGTTTACTTATGAGAAATGCAGGAAGGGTTTTTTCTGCAGACGAAATATATGAAAGAGTTTGGAATGAAAATGCTGTAAACACAGATACAGTTATGGTACATGTTAGAAATATAAGGGAGAAGATAGAAATTGACCCAAAAAATCCAAAATATTTAAAGGTGGTGTGGGGTGTTGGATATAAAATCGAAAAAATTTAAGGAAAAATATATAATCAGTGTGATAGTCTTTATACTTATGTTATCAGCATCATTAGGTATGATTAGCCAATATTCGACTATACAGTCAGCTGCTAAAGGTGGAGCTAAAAATCCATTTGAGCAAGAAGGATTTGTAGATAGCATATATAAAGGAAGTTATGTTTTAGACCACAATATGAAAGAAGAACAAGAAGGTAAGATGATACAACCTTCGAAGCTTTTTTTAAGTGAAGAAACTATAAATTATATAAAAAATACTAGTAAAGAGAAAAGCGCATATGAAGGTTCAGAAACCTATTACACTGATGAGAGTATTAATGCAGATTTTAATGAAAAATTTGATGAATGGGAATCTTTTATTAATAATTCAAGTAAAAACTTAAAATACTATTTAGTTGATAAAGAAAATAACTTTGAGCTTTTTAATGAGAATAAAGAGTTAAAAGCACTGGATACAACAAAAAATGACACTTCAAAAGAGGAATCTGATAAAAAGCAGCCTCAAGAGACAACTATGAATGATGAGGAAAGACAAGAAAAGATTAAAAATATAAAAGCAAATTATAGGTTTTACCTTGTGATGAATTTTGATAAAGATGGAAAAGTAAATATTGTAGACTCTTATGGAGTAGACCAAAAGATTATCAGCCAAATGTTATTATCTAAATCTAAAGAAGATTTGATGGAGACAGATTTAGATGGAAATTCAATCTCATATAAATTATCTCCAATAAAAAATAAAACATTGGTATATGCGGTACCTAAAGTAATAAGCCAAGATAATTCATATAGCTCATATAATAATTATGGGATGATTTATAGTAGTGATGATATAAGTAGATATATAAATAATGTAGAGAATAATTCTTATTATAAAATTTCTGCAATGATTATAAAAATCATAATATCTATAGTTGTAATTGTAGCTGTAGCATTTCCATATAGAAAATCTAAAGAGTTATTAGGGTTTGAGATAATCACAAGAATACCGTTAGAGTTACTTTTTATTGCTATTGTTATTATACAGAGTATTGTAGCTTTATATCCTACTGATATAATAAGTAACACATTGAATGGAAATTATGTCGAGTATCTAATAAAAAATGATATAAGTGGTAAAATGGCAAATATATTAGTAAGCTCAATGAATTTAATTTATTGGTTTGTAATCTTCTCAATAATATTTGTATTTATAGTACTTTTAAAACATATTCTAAATGTTGGAATAAAAGAGTACTTTGTAAAAAATACTTTGACAGGGATGTTTCTAAAATGGTTTAAAAAATCAAGTAAAGTAGTTATTAATCAAGTTAGAATGACAAATTTAAAAGAAAAGCCAAATAAAACTATAGCTATAATTTTAGCAGTAAACTTATTAATTATAGTTATAATGTGTAGTATGTGGTTCTTTGGAATAATACTTGCATTAATTTACTCAATAGTTTTATTTAAGGTATTGTCAGATTACTCTAAGAAAACAATACGTGAATACAATCAACTTTTAGATGTTACAAAGAAAATTTCAGATGGAAATTTAGAAGCAAATATGGAAGATGATTTAGGGTTCTTTAATCCTATTAAAGATGAGCTTGGAAATATTCAATCTGGATTTAAAAAAGCTGTAGATGAAGAAGTTAAAAGTCAAAAAATGAAAACAGAGCTTATATCAAATGTGTCACATGACTTAAAAACACCTTTGACATCTATAATCACTTATATAGATTTACTAAAGGATGAAAATATAACAGATGAAAATCGTAAAATGTATATTGATACATTGGATAGAAAGTCACAAAGACTACAACACTTAATAGAAGATTTATTTGAAGTGAGTAAAGTAAATAGTGGAGATGTACACTTAAACATAGTAAATGTAGATATTATATCTCTAATGAAACAGACATTACTAGAATTAGATGATAAGATAGCAGAGTCATCACTGAAAATAAAAAATAATTTTTCTAGCGAAAAAATAATATTACCATTAGATAGTCAACGTACATTTAGAGTATTTGAGAATCTTATAATAAATATAAGTAAATATGCAATGCCAAATTCAAGAGTATATATTGATATTTTAGAAACAGATAGACAAGTAAATATCATGCTTAGAAACATGTCAGCAACTGAAATTGATTTTAGTGTAGATGATATTATGGAGAGATTTGTAAGAGGAGATAAGTCACGTAATACAGAAGGCTCTGGACTTGGTCTAGCAATAGCAAAAAGTTTTGTAGAGCTACAAGGTGGTAAAATGAAGATAGATATAGATGGAGATTTATTTAAAGTTACAATTACTTTTAATAAAAACTAAGTTAGATTTTTATCACAGATTATAGCTATATAATTTGAAAAATAAAATTTTTTAAGAGTGCTATTTTAAAGTAGCACTCTTTTTATTACTTTAAATTGATTATTATCTTGTATAGAATACTATGGAATCTCTTAGAAACTTTGCTAGTCCAGGCTGTTCTTTATCATAATATGATGTAAAACGTTCATCATCTACATACATCTGTGCTAAAGCGGCATGAGCTTCCTTAGAGTAGGCATTCCAAGTGTAACTCAACCATTTATGATGTAATCTCGCAACTTCTTGAGAAAGTTCATTAGATGCATCACCAGTTTTAAAAGCTTTTTTGAGTTTACTAATTATCTCAGTACTTAAATCTTGCCAGTCCTCATAATCTTTTTTAGACATATTTTTAAATTTTCTATTTGATTGATTGATTACATCTTCACCATATTTTTCCCTAATTTCAGTTCCATAATTTTTTTCATTTTCATCAATCATCTTTTCTTTAAAACCTTCAAATTTTTCTAAATCTGTCATAATATATTTTCCTTCCTTTAATGCTATAGTTTTAGTTACATTTTCTATCAGTAAGTCAATTTGTTTTCTTTTAGCTAGTAATTTGCTATGATGTTGTTTTAATGCACTTAGACTGTCAAAAGTTGGTGAATTTATAATGTTTTTTATATTTTCTAAGCTAATGCCTAACTCTCTATAAAAAAGTATTTGTTGTAGCTTATTAACTTCATTTTGACCATATATACGATAACCTGAGGAATTTATTTTAAGTGGCTTAAGAAGCTCGATTTCATCATAGTATCTAAGGGTTCTAGTACTTATACCAGCTATTTTACTTAATTTCTGAACTGTATATTCCATAAGTAATACCTCCTATAAATTAAATATACACTTTTACGCAACGTCAATGTCAATATATTAAAATATAAAAATTCATATCTTTTAATAAAAATATAAAAAAATATCTTTATTGGATATTTTAATCATAAGTGTCAATAATCACTAGTGAAAATTAAAAAATAAAATTTATAGATTATTTTTATCAAAAGATAGAGAATCTATAACCTGGGAGGAATTGTATGAATTTAAAAAGAAGCAAAGAAAAACGTGAAGAATATAGAAGGCTGTATTCAGATAAAGAAAGTTTTTTAAGTTTGATTCAAAATTTTACAAGCGTCTCAATAGCAAAGGAATTAACTCTTAAAAGTATAGAGTTAGAAACATCTTTTATATGTGAATATAAAGGAAAGGAAGTAGATATAATTTATAAAGTTTTTTCTAAAAATCGTAAAATTTCACACTATATAGTGTTGGAGTTTCAAACAGAAATGGATACTGAGATTGTACCAAGATTAAAATCATACAGAGAGCAAATTTGGAAAAGCTTTATAATGAAAAAGAGTCTTGAAGAAATAGAAAGCAAAGATTTTAAACTCCCAAAAGTTATACCAGTAGTTCTATATAGTGGACCTGAAAGGTTAAGTAAAAAAAGAGGTATTTTAGATATTATAGAATCTGCATCAGAAGATAGTAATAATTCCAGTATAAAAAATTAAAATTACATAATGTATTTATAGGTCTAAAATAGGAACTTATCGCATAAACTTAAATATGAAAATATTTGTAGATACAAGTTCTATGTGGAGGTGTTCCATGAGAAATAACAAGTCTAAGGTATTGCTAGGAATACTGTGTCTAGCAACAGGAATGGCAGTAATTTTATCTATGTTGCTTCCTGGCTGGATTTGGTCAGCACTTACCGCATTAATACTTATTGGATGTGGAGCATTATTATTTTTTTGTTAAAATAATTTTAACTATAAAGTGTGGGGTGAGTATTGATGAAAGTAGTAACAATAAAGTTACCAAAATGGATTTCAAACATAGTTTTAAAATTTATGAGAAAGAGTAAAAATGATTAAATTTAAAAAGCCTACTTTCGGAAGTAGGCTTTTAAACGTGGCTATTAAGCTCTTTCAATCTTACCAGAACGTAAACATCTAGTACAAACTTTTACTCTCTTAGGAGCTCCATCTATAATCGCTCTTACGCTTCTTAAATTAGCTGACCATGTTCTTTTATTATGTTTATTTGAGTGTGATACTTGGTTTCCAGAAACCTTACCTTTACCACATACGCTACATACTTTTGCCATCTACGCACACCTCCTTAAAATGATAACTATTTAAAGACTAAAAACATATTTATATTATCATAAATAACAAAAATTTGCAATAGAAATATATATTTGCCTTACATATATTGAAGAATTTCTCATTATCATATAAAATTATATATATAATTTTATATAAAGTAAATATATTTGAAAAATAATTATTATTTTTCTTTAAATATATAGACAGTACAAGAAATTTTATCCAAAAACTTTTCTAGGTTTAAATTATACCATATTTATAGTATGATATGATTATAATTTTATATAATAAATAAGTAAAAATAGTAAAAAATAAATTAAGAAACATTTTTAATAAAAAAAACTTAAGGGGGTCAACCATGAGTGCAAAGGTAATGAATCAATATGGAAGTATAGAAATAGATAATCAAGTAATAGCTCAAGTCACATATAGAGCTGCAATGGAAAGTTATGGTCTAGTAGGTTTAGCATCTAAATCTAAAGGAATAGTAGAATTATTAAAAGGTGAAAATGCTACTAAAGGTGTTAGAGTAGAAGAAGTAGAAGAAGATGCCATAGCAATAGAACTTTATGTTATAATACAATATGGTACAAATATATCTACAGTTGCAAATAACATAATAGATAGAGTTAAATATGTAGTTGAAAAGATGACTGGTGTAAGAGTCACTAAAATTGATATTAATGTACAAGGAATAAGAGTGAAGTAATTTTATAGGAGGAAAGAAATGATTCAGTATATAGATGGTAAAAGGTTAAGAGAGATGTTCATTTCAGGTGCAAACAATCTCCAAAACAATAAAGATTTAGTTGACAAATTAAATGTATTCCCTGTACCAGATGGAGATACAGGGACTAATATGTCCTTAACTATATCTTATGCCTTAAAAGAGTTAGCGAAAGTAGACAATGATAATATATCAGACATCGGAAAAGCACTATCTAAAGGTTCTTTAATGGGTGCAAGAGGAAACTCAGGAGTTATACTTTCACAAATAATTAGAGGTATAGCTAAGTCTATAGAGGGAAAAAGTAAATTATCAACAGATGATTTAGCAAAAGCTTTTAAAAATGGTTCTGATACAGCTTATAAAGCTGTAATAAAACCAATTGAAGGAACTATACTTACTGTAGTTAGAGAGAGCGGAGAGTTTGCAGTAAAAGCTGCTAAAAAAGAAAAAGATGTAGTAAAGTTTTTAAGTATGCTTGTAAAGGAATCAAATGCTTCACTAGAAAGAACTCCAGACCTTCTAAAAAATCTGAAGGATGCTGGTGTAGTTGATTCTGGAGGAAAAGGGCTTGTACTTATATATGAAGGTATGTTAGCTTCTATGAAAGGTAACAATATAGAAATAAAAAATACTAGCCTAGACACTAATATTGCAACAAATATAGACTTCCCAAAGAATAGTACTGGCACAGATGATATAAAATACTGTTATTGTACAGAATTTATACTAGAAAGTTCTAAAGTAGAAGATACGAAAATACGAGATATAATGATGGCTTATGGCGATAGTTTAGCAGTAGTTGGAGATGATGGAGTCATAAAGGTACATGTACACACTAATGACCCAGGAAACGTGCTTCAAGAAGCTCTAAAGTATGGTCAATTATTAACTATAAAAATAGAAAATATGAAGTTACAACATGAAAATACAATATTGGAAGTAGAAGAAAAAAAAGAAAATGATAGTGAGCCTTTAGAAGAAGAAAGAGAATTTGGATTCATAGCTACTTCGATGGGTGAAGGATTAGCAAATATATTTAAAGACTTTGGTGTTGACCATATAATAGAAGGTGGTCAAACTATGAATCCAAGTACTGAAGATTTTATGAATGCCATAAAGGATATAAATGCTAAAAATATATTTATTTTCCCAAATAACAGCAATATAATAATGGCTGCTAACCAAGCTAAAGAATTGAGTGATAAAAATATAATAGTTATACCTACAAAAAACACACCTCAAGGATTTGCTGCATTAGTAACATTTAATGGAGAATTAAGTGAAGATGAAAATGAAGAAGCTATGATGAATGCTTTAAATTCAGTTAAATCAGGTCAAGTAACTTTTGCTGTTAGGGATACAGTAATGAATGAAATTGATGTTAAAGAAGGTAATATAATTGGAATTGCAGAAGGTAAATTATTATCAGCAGGGGATTATGTAGATGAAGTAACATCAAATCTTATTGAAAAATTGGTTGATGAGGATACTGCTATAATAACTTTATTCTTTGGTGAAGATGTTACAGAATCTCAGGCAAATGAACTTCGTACTTCTTTAGAAGAAAAATTTGAAGATGTAGATGTGGAATTATATTATGGAGGACAACCTCTTTATTATTACTTAATTTCAGTTGAATAATGATTATAAGAACCTGTATGACCATGTAGCTTTTATAAAGTTGGTTGTACAGGATTTTTGTGTAGTAGGTGATATATTTGTTGGATTTATATAAAGATGTTCAATATGTTAAAGGGATAGGACCTAAAAAGGCATGTAAGCTAAATAAGCTGGGTATATTCACATTAAAAGATTTATTGTATTATTTTCCAAGGCAATTTGAAGATAGAAACAATCTTAAGAAAATAGCGCAGTTGGAGAATGATGAAAAAGCTACAATAAAAGCAGTAATATCAAATATAAATACATTTAGTCCAAAAGAAGGAATGACTTTAACAAAGATTGATGTAAAAGATGAAACTGGTTCGGCTAAACTAGTGTTTTTTAATAAAACTTATATAAAAAATACATTTAGACCTGGAGATTCAATATTAGTTTTTGGAAAAGTTAAGAAAAGATTTAATAACTTAGAACTTACATCGTGTGAATTAGAGTACCTTACTAATTCACCTAAAAATACATGTAGATTTATGCCAGTGTATCAACTTACATATGGTGTTACAAATAAAGAGATTATGAGCATAATTAAGACTGTACTTGAAGATAAGGAATTAATTATACAAGAATATATGCCACAAAGAATTATAGAAAAATATAGATTATGTAATATAGATTTTGCAGTTAGAAATATTCATTCACCAAGCAATAAGGAATCGTTAAAAATAGCTTTATATAGAATTGTATTTGAAGAATTACTTATATTACAGTTGGGACTGTTTGTATTTAAAAGTGGAAGAAATAAAGAAAACGGAATAAAATTTACAACAAGTGAAAGTTTAAAGAATATAATAAGTTCTTTACCATTTAAATTGACTAAAGCTCAGAATAGAGCATTAGATGAAATTATAAATGATATGAATTCTGATAAAATAATGAATAGATTAGTTCAAGGTGATGTAGGTAGTGGTAAAACAGTAGTTGCTCTCTTAGCACTTGCAAATTGTGTCTTAAATGGTTATCAAGGAGCTTTGATGGCACCTACAGAGATATTAGCAGGACAGCATTATATTTCACTTACTGAAACCTTAAAAGATTTTGGTATAAATGTAGGTCTATTAATAGGTAGTCTTACAAAAAAACAAAAAGATATGGTATTAGAACAAATTAAAAATAATGAAATTGATATATTGATAGGAACACATGCATTAATTGAAGATAAAGTTGAATTTAATAATATTGGTCTAGTTATAACAGATGAGCAGCATAGATTTGGAGTTATGCAAAGAAGTAGACTTTCATTAAAAGGAATAAATCCAGATATACTGGTAATGACAGCAACACCAATACCAAGAACATTAGCACTTATACTTTATGGAGATTTAGATATTTCTATTATAGATGAACTCCCACCAGGTAGACAGCCAATAGAAACACTTGCTATTGAAAAGAGCAAGAGAGATAGAGCTTACAATAACCTAGTAAGAAGAGAAGTTGAATCGGGAAGGCAAGTATATATTGTATGTCCACTAGTTGAAGAAAGTGAATCAATAGAAGCTAAGTCAGCTGTTGAATTAGTAGAGGAATTAAGAGCTGAATACTTCTCAGATTTAAGACTTGGACTTCTTCATGGGAAAATGAAATCAAGTGAAAAAGATGAAGTAATGAGTAACTTTAAGAATAAAGAAATAGATATTTTGGTTTCAACAACAGTTATAGAAGTTGGGGTCAATGTGCCAAATGCAACTCTAATGATAATAGAGAATGCTGAAAGGTTTGGACTTGCACAATTACATCAGCTTAGAGGTAGAGTTGGGAGAGGAAGCCATAAGTCATATTGTGTGCTAATTTACGACTCTAAAACAGATGTATGCAGGCAGAGAATGTCTATAATGGAAGAAACAAATGATGGGTTTAGAATTTCAGAAAAGGATTTAGAAATAAGAGGACCTGGAGAGTTTTTTGGGACCAGACAACATGGACTTCCAGAATTAAAAGTAGCAAATTTGTTTAAGCATATAAAAATATTAAAATTAGCACAGCAGGAAGCTCGATATATATTAGGTGAAGATAATAATCTACAATTGAAAGAGAATATTCCACTTAAAAAGGAAATTATAGATAAATTTAAAGATACATTGGAAGAAATTTCATTAAATTGATTTTAATTTATGTTAAAATATTATTGATGTAAGAATGTGCTGAAGGGAGATTGTCATATTGAGAGTAATTTCAGGAAAAGCAAGAGGATTAAAATTAAATACTCCAAAAAATGAAGATGTAAGGCCAACAACAGATAGAGTAAAAGAGTCTTTATTTAATATAATAAATTCATATATAATGGAAAGTGAAGTTCTAGATTTATTTGCTGGAACTGGTTCTTTAGGGATAGAGTGTTTGTCAAGAGGTGCCAAAGAATGTACTTTTGTAGATATTAGTAAAGAAAGTATAGAAATTGTTAAATCTAATATAAAAAAAGCAAGGGTTGAAAATGAGAGTTTTATTTTAAACCTTGATTTTAAAACTGCTATAGATAAGCTTAAGTTACAAAATAGTAAATTTGACATAATTTTTATGGACCCTCCTTATTATAAAAATATGTTTATAGAAGCTATTGAAAAAATTGATAATTCCAATTTATTGAATGAAGATGGAATAATAGTTGTAGAACATGATACTAATGATTTATTTCCAGATAAAATATGTAAGTTAGAAAAAACTAAAGATAAAAAATATGGAAATACTACATTAACTTTTTATAAGATGGAGGCATAAAATGGAAAATAAACCTAGAAAAGCTATATTTGCAGGAAGCTTTGACCCAATCACTAATGGACATTTAGATATTATTTGCAGGGCTTCGAAGTTATTTGACGAATTACAAATAGGAGTCCTAAATAATCCTAATAAAAAAGGTCTATTTAGCTTTGATGAAAGAGTAGAACTTATAAAAAAAAGTACAAGCCATCTAGAGAATATAAAAGTTGTAACTTTTGATGGGCTATTAATAAGTTACTGTCAAGAAAATGGAATTGGAGCATTAGTTAGAGGTGTAAGAAGTGGTGCAGATGTTGATTATGAGCTTCAAATGGCTCATATGAATAGAGAGCTTAATCCAGATATAGAGACTATAATTTTACCAAGTTGTACAAAATATTCATTTATAAGTTCATCTTTAATAAAAGAGGTTTTGCTCTTTGATGCTGATATAAAAAATTTGGTTCCAAAAATTGTTTTGGAAGAATTAAAGAAAAAAACTACTGGGGGTAATTGATATATGAAGATAGATTTAGAAATGATTGAACTATTTGATCAGTTAGAGGAGATATTTAGAAGTGCTTCTACAATTCCGTTTTCTCATAAATGCACTGTAGATAAGGATGAAGTTTTAGCAATAGTTAATGATATAAGAACTTTAATACCAGAGGAAGTAACACAGGCAGTCTGGATAAATAAAGAAAGAAATAAAATAATAAGCCAAGCTAAACAAGATGCTACAAACATAGTTGAACAAGCACAAAAAGAAGCTGAAAGAATACAGCAAGAATATCAAGAAAATATAGAAGAATTAAAGAAAAATTCTGAAGATGTAGTAAAAGCCTATGTAGAGTCAAGTGAACCTGTTGTTCAAGCAGACCAAAGAGCTAAGGATATAGTTGATAGGGCTGAAAGAATAGCCAATGAGATAAGAATTGGTTCAATTGAATATGCAGAAGATGTGCTTTCTAGTGTTGAGTATAATTTAAAAGAAATATTAGAAGAAATAAAAAGAGATAAAGCTGAACTTAGACCTAAAAAATAAACTTTTTTAAGTAGATGAAAACAGACCATATAATTATATGGTCTATTTTTTGTGTTGTAATTTAATAAAAGAGATTTTAAAATTAAAAATTTTACTAAAAGATTCTAGTTTATTTTAACTATATTGATTGCCATAAAAAATAAAATTAAAAATGGCACTATAGAAAAAAACTATAATAAAAAAAAATATATAGAAAAAACTGATTAGACAAGAAATACATGCTTTGATAATATTTTAAATGGAGTAAAATTATGTAGAATTACAATGAAAAAAGAAAAACCAAACAAGATGGAGGGAATTAAGGTGAGTATGTTGAAAAAATTGTGTTCACTAGCTATGGTGGCAATTATGACTACAACACTTATAACAGGGTGTTCAAGTGGTAGTGGAAAAGATGCAAAAAAGGATGGGGAAAAAGAAAAGCTAGTTCTTTGGATGCCACCAGTAGAAGATAATATGAAGGAAGTTTGGGACCCTATTTTAGATAAATTTGAGGAAAAAAATAACTGTGAAGTAGATTTACAGATAATTCCTTGGGAAAATTATTCAGAAAAATTTGCAACAGCCATAAGTGCTGATGAAGGCCCTGATGTTGGATATATGTATGCAGAAATGTATCCTCAGTTTATACAAAGTGGAGCAGTAGAAGATTTAACTGACTATGCAACTAAAGAGGATAAAGAACAATCTATTTACATAAAAACATCTGAAATGATGGGTGGAATGTATGGAATGCCATTCCAAGCAGCAAATCCAGGTGTATTATACTACAACAAAGATATTCTAGATAAAATAGGAGAAAAACCTCCTAAAACATGGGAAGATTTTAAAAGAATCTGCCAAAAAGCAACAAAGGATACTGATGGCGATGGAAAAATAGACCAATGGGGATTAGCTCAAGGATGGGGAGCTAAAACTTTTGGTAACATGAACTGGAACTGGTATCCATATTTATGGCAAGCTGGTGGAGATATATTTAATGATGATTTAAAATCAGTTAAATTTAATGATAAGAGTGGTTTAGAAGCAGCTAATTTCTTAAAAGAATTACAAGCATATGTACCTGAAGATTCTTTATCTAAAGATAGCAATGAAATGATAGAAAGTGTATTTGGACCAGGGAAAGCAGCCTTTACTATAATGTTGTCTTCTGCTGCAACAAGTGTATTTGATAAGTCATTCCCAGATTTAAATTGGGGATTTGTGACTGGTTTAGAAGACAAGAAAGCTGCAACTTTTGGAGCAGTAGACCATTTATCTTTAATGTCATCAGCAAAAGATAAAAAACTTGCATATAAATTAATACAACATATGTTAAGTGTTGAATCAATGACAGAATTCCATAAAGCGATACCAAGAGCACCAATAACAAAAGGTGAACCATATCAAGGTGATGAAAGATTTAAAGCAATGGTTGAAAATGATAAGGATGTATATAGACCATTGGTAGTAGGACCACATGGTGTTGAAATATATGAATATTTATGGAAAGAACTTCAAACTATGATTTCAGGAGATAAAACTCCAAAACAAGCGTTAGATGATGCTGCAAAATATTCAAATGATTTATTAGCACAATAAAAGTTTAAGGCTGTAAGATGTTATAAAATACTTTACAGATTAAAATTAGCATTGTATTTATAAGTACAATGCTAATATTTATATTGGAGAGGATAAAAATGAATAACTTAGTTAGAGAGTTTGAAGAAAATTCAACAAGAAAAAAATTAAAATTAAATATTAAACCATATATATACATATTACCATTGGGCATAATTTTAGTGGCATTTTATGTATTACCAATAATAATGTCAATATACTTTAGTTTTACAAAGTACAATATTATTAGTCCAGCAACATTTATAGGCTTAGAAAATTATAAAAAATTATTTACAGATGAGACATTAAAAGTATCTATTATAAATACGATTAAATTTGCTATTATAGTAGTACCTTGCCAGACTATTTTATCGTTGATTTTGGCAGTTTGGATTACAGGAAAAGGAAATAGTAAAATAGCTTCATTTGCTAAAGGAGCTATATTTATACCTGTATTGTCGTCTATGGTTTTGATTGGTATGGTATGGAGAGCTTTATTAAATGGAGAAGGTTCAATTATATATCAATTGTTAGGTGCTTTTGGAATAGAATCATCTAAACTTTTGGGAGATAGTAAAACAGCACTCCCTACGCTTATGTTTATATCTATGTGGAAAAATATAGGATATTTTATGGTAATTTATATTTCAGCTATAATGAATTTACCAAAACATTGTTATGAGGTAGCAAAGGTTGATGGAGCTACAAAACTTCAAGAATTTATGAAAATAACAGTTCCACTACTAAAGCCAACTACAATAATGGTTGTGTTTTTAGGAACAATATGGTCGTTACAAGTATTTGACTTGGTTTATACTGTGACAGGTGGAGGTCCAGGGATATCTACTATGAGTATAGTTATGCATGCATTTAACTTAAACTTTAAAAACTTCAATTCTGGATATGCAATGACTGTAGCAAATGTATTATTTTTGTTGATAGCAGTAGTTTCAATTTTACAAAATAAACTTGTAAAACGAGACAGTTCAGATTTTTAGAAAGGTAGGTATAATATGAAAACAACAAAGAGATTATTGAGTGATGGGTTGCTATTATTTATAGCATGTACAAGCTTAGTACCATTTATATACATGTTGATAATATCATTAAAGGTAACATATAATTCATACAATTTGGATATATCTTTTTCAACAGTAACACTTCAAAACTATATAGATATATTTACTAAAAAAGGATTTACGCAATATTTTTTAAACACAGCCATAGTATCTTTTTCAGGAGTACTGTTAAACTTAGTATTTAGTACATTAGCAGGGTATTCTTTTGCGAAGATGGATTTTAAAGGTAGTGATAAGTTATTTTTATTTATGATAATGACTTTAATTATACCATCTCAAGTTACAATGATACCACTTTATATAATAATGAAACACTTAGGATGGATAAATAGTTATTTGGCTCTTATTATGCCAATACCAACTGCATTTGGTGTATTTATAATGAGACAAGCTATTTTAGGAGTACCAAAAGAACTCTTAGAATCAGCAAAAATAGATGGTTGTTCAGACATTAGAATTTTAGTACAAATAGTGTTACCTCTAATCAAACCAGCATTAATTACACTAGCTATATTTACTTTCATGGGAGCATGGAATGAGTTTATGTGGCCTCTTATAGCAACAACTAAAGATGCAATGAGGACATTAACAGTAGGGTTATCCACTCTTAAGACATTCCAGATAACAAATTATGGACAAATGATGGCAGGAGCAACAATAACATTTTTACCTCCATTTATTTTCTATTTAATTTTACAAAGTAAATTTGTTGAGGGTGTATCTTTATCTGGTATAAAAGGTTAAATAGTCTAATTTAAAAATACAAAATAAAACTATAGATGCGGAGGAAATCAAAACATGGAAATTTCATATATATTGAAAGATTGCACATTTAAACACAATAAATACTCAGTTATAGAAGCTGAAACTTGGGAACATAAGGATTTAAATATTGTAGTAGCTAAAGGTGAAAAATTTGCATTTCAAATTATGCTGAAAGCTACAGAAGAATTTAATTGCACAATTGATGGTAGTAGTGCTATATCATGGAAAGGCTTGGGAAATAGAGTAAGATTAGGTCTAAATGTGCCTGATGGATTAGAAAATAATTTTAGTATAAATATATTAGGGTACGTTCAAGATGATACAAAAGCATTTGTAAATGATGCTATTTTGAGAGATAAAGATGTACTAGTGGAACAATATTTGCCTCAAACGTTTTGGATTGAAGGGCAAGTACCTGAGGATTTTTTAGGAAATAAGTTTAATATAAGTATTGATATATTCAAAAGTTTTGGTTATGAAGATGAAGAAAAAGTTTTTACAGTTGATGTGCCTATAGAAGTAAAAAATGTTGTGTTAAAGCCTTTGGACGAAAGTAAATTCTTTTTAGATTTATGGCAACATCCAAGTTGTCTAGCTAGAATGTATAAAGTTGAATTGTGGTCTGATATACATTTTGAGATAATAGATAATTATCTCAAAGAACTAGCATCTTTAGGAGAAAAAGTTGCAACAGTTATAGTTTCAGATTATCCATGGGCAGGTCAAAGTTGTTATAAAGTCTATAAAAATCCATCAAACTTATATGAATACAACATGGTAGGTGTCTCAAAAGATTTAGATGGAAATATCAAGTGTAATTTTGAAAGCATGGACAAGTATATAAGTATAGCTAGTAAGTACAAAATGGCTCAGGAGATAGATTTATTTGGTCTGTTAGGTAATTGGTGTGCTGGAGAGTTTGGAAACCCTATAGAGGGCTATAAAGACCCTATAAGAGTAAGATACTTTGATGAAAAAGACAAAGTGTTTAAATTCATAAATAATACAGATGATTTAAAAGAGTATATAGGATTAGTATTAAATCATTTAATAGAATGTGGTCTATGGGATAGCATCAGAATTATAGCCGATGAACCAAATAATCCAGAGGTTGTAAAAGAGTGTATCAAATTTATAAACTCTACTGTAAGTACTCATCAAGTTAAATATAAATCAGCAACTCATGACCAAAACTTTTTAGATAGAGCTAAAGATGAAGTTGATGACATGTCAATAAATTTAAAACTTACTATTCAAAATTATAAAGATATAGAAAATCTAAAGAAAAAAATGCATGATAAAGGTGGAATATTGACTTGGTTTGTTTGCTGTTTCCCAGAAAAACCAAATAGTTTTATAAGTTCTCCTTTTGTAGAAAATAGAATAATAGGGTGGTACACTTATTATTTTGGTCTTGATGGATTTTTAAGATGGGATTATAATTTATGGACAGAAGACCCTTGGAAAGACGCAAGTTACAAATTCCCTATTTGGAAAGCTGGAGATATGTTCTTTGTTTATCCTGGAAAAGATTTAAAGCCTGTTAGAAGTGTTAGAATGGAAAACTTAAGATTTGGCATACAAGATTTTGAGTTATTTACTATGTTAGAAAAAGAAAAGGGAAGAGAATATATAGAAGTTGAGCTTATGCAAACTCTATTAAATAAAAAAGAAAATGCTGAAATTAAAGGTTTCGGAAATATAGAGCTTGGATATTCACTAGATAATTTTGGATATGATAAGGTCAAAAAACAAGTTTTAGATTTGTTAGATAAGTTATAAAAAATATAAGGCATTATATCGAGAAATAATCAAAGTTATTTTAAGATATACTGCCTTATATTTTTTTTAAAGTATATTTAGAATAAAATTTATAAAGAAGCATAATTAGAGATAACATGATATAATTTAATTTGTTATAATAGGGTACTAATGATATTAAAGCTTCTATAGATAGACTAAAACTAGTAAAGTAATATTATACAAAAAATAAGTTAGGGGGAGAGGAACATAAAAAGAATAGGTATTAGTATAACAGCCTTTTTGAGTATAGCTTTTATTGGATTTTATTTTATAATAAGAGGAGATAGCGATAAAGTTACAATGCAACGAGGAATAAACATAGGTAATGCGTTAGAATCACCAAAAAATTTTCCTTGGGATGTTAAAATGTCAAATAAGTATTTTGATGATATAAAAATGGCAGGTTTTGATACAGTTCGTATACCAGTAAGATTTTCTGATTACACCTCAGATTCTAATGATTATAAAATTGATGAAGAATTCTTCAAAAAGATTGATGGGCATATAAAGTATGCTTTGGATAAAGAGTTAGTAGTTGTGTTAGATTTACATCACTTTGAAGACATTATGAAAGAACCACAAACTAATAAAGAGAAGTTTTTAAAAATATGGCAACAAATAGCTAATAGATATCAAAAATATGATAAAAAATTGGTTTTTGAATTATTAAATGAGCCTAAAGAAAGCCTATCTCCACAGTTACTAAATGAATACTTTAAAGAAGCTATAAATATAATTAGAAAAACTAATCCTAAAAGGACAATTATAGTGGGTCCATACAATTACTACCAAATTGATTATTTAAAGGATTTAAATATTCCTAAAAATTCTAATATAGTAGTTTCATTTCACTATTATGAACCAAATGATTTTGCATTCCAAGGAAATATCTATCATAAAGGGTTTGAGAACTTAAGTAATATTACTTGGGAAGGAACAAATGAACAACTTGAGTATCTAAAGAAAAGATTTGATACAGTAGAGAAATGGGCTAATAAAAATAATGTAAAAGTTTTATTGGGAGAGTTTGGAATAACAAAAGAGGCACCAGAAGCTTCAAGAGTAGTTTGGATAAAAGCAGTAAGAGAAGAGGCTGAAAAACGAAATTTTTCATGGGCTTACTGGGAACTTGCCTCTGGATTTGGAATATATAATCAAGTTGAAGGTACTTGGGATGAAGATATATTGAATGCACTAGTAGGAAAGAGGTGATTTGATGAAGAAAAATTCAAAAAAGGTACTTATAACCTTAACTATTATTACTAATATTATATATGTATTGTGGAGAATTTTTTATACAATACCTAAAGAAGAAGGGATGTTTGCATTAATTTGTGCGATAATACTACTTTCAGTGGAGTTAATAGGGATGATGGAAATGTTTGTACATTATTATGGAATGTCTAATATTGAGTATCCTGAAAAGCCAATTATAAGTGAAGAACTTTATCCACCTGTGGATGTATTTATTGCAACATATAATGAGTCTGTTGACTTGGTAAGAAAAACAATAAATGGATGTCTTCATATGCAATATCCTGATAAGAAAAAGGTACATATATATATATGTGATGATGGTAATCGTGAAGAAATACGTCTTCTGTCAGAAAAAATGGGTGTCAATTATATAACTCGAACAGAAAGAGAAGGAGCCAAAGCTGGAAACCTAAATAATGCAATGCAGCATACAAACTCTCCTTTGATTGCTACATTTGATGCAGATATGATACCAATGCATGATTTTTTAATTGATACAGTACCATACTTTTTAAAAAATGAACAGGCTAAAAAAGATGGAGAAAAAGAACAATACGAAAAGATTGGTTTTGTGCAAACACCACAAAGTTTCTATAATCCAGATTTATTTCAATTTAATTTACACTCTGAAGGTAGAATTCCAAATGAACAAGATTATTTTTATAGAGATATTCAATTAGCTAGAAATAAAACCAATTCTGTAATTTATGGTGGTAGTAATACAGTTATTTCAAGAGAAGCTTTAGATGAAGTTGGAGGATTTTATACTTTTTCTATCACAGAAGATTTTGCAACAGGTATTTTAATTCAAAGTAAAGGATATAGATGCTATGCTATTCCAGAAGTACATGCATCAGGATTATCTCCAATAGATTTAAAAAGCCTTATTAAACAACGTGAAAGATGGGCACGTGGATGCATACAGACAGGTAGACGATTGAATATTTTGTTTAGAAAAGGTTTAGGATTTTGGCAGAAAATAAGTTATATTTCTTCAATTACTTATTGGTATGCAAGTATAAAACGCTTTACTTATATAATGGCTCCCATTTTATTTTCAGTCTTTAATGTAATTGTTGTAAAATGCACATTACTTCAAGTATTGATATTTTGGTTACCTATGTATATTTTAAGTAGTTTATCCCTTAAAATATTTTCTCAAAATATAAGAAACACAAGATGGACTAATATATATGAAACTATAATGTTTCAGTCTTTAATGCCAGCAGTAATACTTGAAACATTTGCAATATCTAAGAATAAATTTTCAGTAACCAATAAGAGTAAAGCAGAAGAAAAAAGAATATATAAGGTTTTGCAAGGAGCACCATATTTTATATACATAGTGCTATCTATAATAGGAATCTTAAAGATGTTTATATCAATATTTAAAATGAATTCAATGACATACTCAGTCGTACTGTTTTGGTTAATTGGAAATCTTTTTAATCTTATTATGGCCATGCTGTTTATATCAGGAAGACAACAATTAAGAAAATCTGAGCGTTATGTTGCTGAAATTGATTTTAAACTAAAGCAAAATTCGTACATTCTTTCTTCAAAAACAATTGATATATCAGAAAATGGATTTGCGTTTTTGTTGGAAAATCCAGAGTATATTTCTCCAGAAGAATTTGAGGTAGAGTTTAAAGAAAAATCAGGAAATGAAATATATATAGCTAGTATGAAGGCAAAGATAGTTAATGTTGTGGAAATAAACTCAAAGTGGAAGTATGCATGTTACATTACACACATTGAAGATAATCAATTTGATAATTGGATGTGTATTGTTCATGATAGGGTGCCGACTTTGCCAATGACAATATCTAATCAATTAGGTTTTTTTGATGACTTGCAAATTAATGTAAAAAAACGTATTGAAAAATCTAAAACTTTATCGAGAAGAAGTCCAAGAATTAATACAGATTTCCAAAGTGATATAGAACATATAGGTAAGGTAAAACTGGTAAATTTTAATTATCAGTATGTATTACTAGGTTTTGAAAATAAAGATATTTATCCTCAAAAAATAGAAATAGAACTTAATGAAAATATTATACTTGAGTGTGATTTATGTGAAGGTAAAGCTGATATGAGGGGTGTTTTATACAAAGTAAATAATATTGATAGTATAATGCAAGATTTATTTTTAAGAGAGGAAATGATGGAGTGGATATTACAACATAAAACAATTATAATTTCAAAACCTAATGAAAAGAAAGACGAATGCACAGATGAGTTTGAGCCAATGAAATATATTTAGGAGAGATAAAATGAAAATTTTAAAAGTGTTTTTGTGTTATTTAAAATATTTTATTTTAGTGTTTATTTTTTTTATAAACAGTACTTTTACAAGTTCAGGAATAAGTAATAAAAATTTAGATTTATCTTTTAAAAAGGTGGAAAGTAATTTAAGTGCTAACATTATACATGAAAATACAAGTATAAAAATAGAGACAGATAGTTCTAAAAATAATAAAGAACGTTATCTATATGTTTATAAAAATATAAAAGATGACTGGAATGTATTCCATAATTTTTATATTGAGATTCAAAATAAGAATAAAAGTCCTCAGCGAATTAATTTAAACATACAAAGTAAGGATACGCTTGACTTTAAGTTAAAAGAAGGTAGCGAAATATTTATTGAAAATCAAAATATAATATATTCAGATAAAATAAAAGATGGATGCATAGATATACCAGGTGAGTTTGAGGGAAAAATTTATGTGAATTTTAGCAGTTTTATAAATGATAAAAATAATGTCATGTTAGATTCAGATGTTCTATCAGATATTAACGGGTGGGGAATCACATTTATTCCATCTAGTGAAGAACATAATGTTATTACTATAAGAAAAGTATCTTTACTTTTAGAGGAGCAACTTGAATCCTTGCATAATATTAAAATAATTGGTGATGAAGAAGTACAAATACCTGTATTGGGTCAAAGTATAAGTCAATATAAAGTGTCAGGACTGGAACAGAGTTCAAAAATTAAGTACTCATTTGTAGAAAAACAAAACAATGTAAATATATCTCAGGAAGGTAAATTAACATTAAATAATGAAGTACAACCTGGAGAAATTATTTTAAAAGTTAATGTTGATGACAAGTTTAAAGTTGGAAAGAAGATAGTATTGACTCAGTCTTGGAGTATTAATCAAAAAGATAAAGATGGTGTTCCGTATACCTTAGTATCACCTAAACAATCACCAACCGTACAAAATATGAAAACAGTAAATGCTATGAATAATAGTGTAAATTTTATTCGCATTTTATTTATATCCTTATTAGCAATATGCTTAGGGATATACTTATATTGGAAAAAACACTTAAAAACTGAGTAAAGAGAGGAGGTATAGCATGTTATTTTCAAGTTTGATTTTTTTATTTTATTTTTTGCCAATAACTTTGGTATTATATTATTTATTTAGATTTAATCGGACAATCCAAAATATGATATTACTTATTGTTAGTTTATTTTTTTATGCCTGGGGAGAGCCGAAATTTGTTGTTATTATGATAGCTTCTATAATAATGAATTATATATTTGGTTTGATAGTAGACAGATATAGAAAAAGTAAAGTAAAAGTAAAGATTATTTTGATTTTGATGTGTATATATAATATAGGTGTTCTATTTATATTTAAATATCTAGCTTTTGCACTAAGAAATATTAGTTCGCTTATTAACACAGAACTTGCGATTCCAAGCATTGTTTTACCTATAGGTATTTCATTTTTTACCTTTCAAGGAATGTCTTATGTTATAGATGTTTATCGTGGACATGGAGAAGTTCAAAAGAATCCTTTTTATGTAGGATTATATATAGCTTTTTTCCCACAATTAATAGCAGGGCCTATAGTTAGATATGAAAGTGTTGCAGAACAAATTCATAACAGAAAAGAAACATGGAATAAATTTTCTATTGGAACATGTAGGTTTATAACTGGTTTAGGTAAAAAAATATTAATTTCTAATAATATGGCAATAGTAGCAGATTATATTTACACTATGAATAGTCAAGGTTCAATAGCTACATCGTTGGCTTGGCTTGGTTCAATAGCTTATACTTTACAAATATTTTTTGACTTTTCTGCGTATTCAGATATGGCCATAGGTTTAGGTCTTATGTTTGGTTTTAAATTTGAAGAAAACTTTAATTATCCATATATTTCAAAATCAATTTCTGAGTTTTGGAGAAGATGGCATATTTCTTTAGGAATGTGGTTTAAGAGTTATATATACTTTCCACTTGGTGGTTCTAGAGTTTTAAATAAAGACATTATGATTAGAAATATGTTTATAGTATGGTTATTTACTGGAATATGGCATGGTGCAGAATGGACATTTGTGATTTGGGGGATTTTGAATTTTGTTTTTTTAATTATAGAGAGATTTATAATGTTTGAAAAGATTGAAAATCATAATCTCATAAAACATATTTATACTTTACTAGTAGTAAACTTTGGATGGGTACTGTTTAGAGCTCCAAATTTAAATGAAGCATATAACTATTTTAAAGCTATGTTTGGTGCAAGTGGAGTTATGTGGAGTGACTATACATATATGTTCTTGAAAGAATATTTGATTTTCTTTATATTTGCATTTATTTTTAGTGTACCTATTGCAAAAAAAGTTAATAAATTTGTTGTTGAACAAGCTAAATACAGTACATTATTTAATTTATTTTATCCAATTTGTTCTATTTTATTGTTCTTTATTTCTGTGACATATTTAGTAACTGGAAGTTATAATCCATTTATTTACTTTAATTTTTAGCTGAGGAGGAAAAGTATGAATAGATTTTTTAAAGTAAGGCTAATAACTACAATTATATTCTTAGTTGTTTTATTCACCTTCTCTATCTCTAATATCTGTTATTCTGGAAAAGATATGATACAAGAAATAAAAAAATCAATTAATGATAAGAATAGTTTAAAGGATACTATATCGTCTATTGATAATACAGTAAATGACAAAGTGATATATAAAAATACTTTTATTGAAACTTATGGATATTTGCAAAAACTAATGGGTAAAAATGAATTTTCAAAGTTTAGTGTTGTGAAAGATACTTCTGGCAAAATGCATTACACATATTTTGCTAAATCTCCAAATCAAGTTGATGTATTGTCAGACAGAGTAAGTAAGTTCTCTAAGGAAATGGATAAACAAAATACTAAATTAGTTTATTTAATGACTCCAGATAAATATATAAAAGGAGTAACACAGTTTCCTAAAGGCATACCTTATTCCTATAGTAATGAGACAGCAGATAATTTTTTAAATGAACTAAAAAATGATAATGTTGACTATATAGATTTTAGAAAAAATATTTTAAAAAGTGGTATTTCAAAAGATGAGTTATTCTTTAAAACAGACCACCATTGGAAAGTAGAGACTTCTTTTTGGGCATTTGGAGAATTGATTGAACAGCTTAATAAAAAATATAACATGAAATTAGATGAAAATTATTATTATAGAGATAAAGAAAACTATAATTCGATTGTATATCCTAGGTCATTTCTTGGTTCTATGGGAAGGAAGACGGGAATTTTATATGGTGGAATAGATGATTTTACACTAATTTATCCTAAATTTAAGACGAATTATACATACTATACAGATTCTAAATCTCAAAAATTTGAATTAAAAGGAAGGTTTGAAGAGAGTTTGATATTATCATACCCTTTTAATGCTGACCTTAATTTAATGGATGGACAATCAGATAAATATTTTACATACTTATTGGGGAATCGTCCACTAGTTAAAATTAAAAATATAGAAAATCCAGAAGGATTAAAAGTGTTATTTGTTAAGGACTCATTAATTGTACCAACAGCAGCATTCTTTTCTTCTGTTTGTTCAACTATGGATATGATAGACCCTAGATACTATGATGGAGATATATTAGAATATGCAAAGTCTCAAGATTATGACTTTGTTTTTATATCTGTATATCCTCAAAACCTTACAAAAGAATTTTTTCCATTTTGTAAATAAAATAAAAAATAAATGGCTAACTTTGTACTATGTTAGCCATTTATTTTTATAATATTTTTTAAGAAATGTTTTTCTTATTGAATACTTCTTTATCAACTTTTCCAAGTGACTTACCTACAGTAATTGAAGATACCATAGCACCATTGACATTTATCATTGTACGTCCCATATCTAGTATAGGGTCTATTGCAAGTATTCCACCAACTAGTGGGAAATAAGAGCCAAGACCTACTCCAGAAATAACAACTGAAACAGCTATTGTAGCAGTTCCTGGAAGACCTGCTATTCCAAGTGAACTAATTGTTATAACAATTAACAGCATAACATAAAAACTGATATCCATATTTACTCCAGCCATATTAGCAAGAGTAACAGCCATTAAAGCAGGATATATGCCAGCACAACCATTCATACCCATGTTTGCACCTAAACTTGCTGTAAAGCTTGATACACCCTCATCAACTCCGTGATTTTGTACTAAACTTTCTATCGTAACAGGTAATGTTCCCAAACTAGAACGTGAAGTAAATGCTAGAAGTAGAGCTTCAGTTGAATTTTTTATATAAGTAATAGGATTTAGACCATTTAAAGTTATAAAAATTAAATGTATAACAAATAATATTGCAACTGATATATAAAGAGCTAATATAAAATATAAAACAGAAATTATTGAACTAATACCTTGTGAAGTTATTGTATTAGCAAGTAGTGCAACTACAGCATAAGGCATAAATTTGATAACAGTCATAGATACACTAACAATTATCTTGTAAGATGCTTCTATAAAATCTATAAATGGATTTATAGTTTCAAAATGTTTTTTACTTAGTCTCTTTACTGAGGTACCTATAAATGTAGCAAATATTATTGTAGCTACAATATTTCCATTTGCCATAGCCATTACAGGATTTGATGGTAATAATCCTCTTAAAGTATCTACAAGAGAGTTTATTTCCTTAAGCTCTTGATTTCCACCTAAACTGGATAAATCAGCTCCTACTCCTAATCTCATCGTGTTTGCAACAACAATTCCAACAATTGCTGCTATAGTCGTAGTAATAAGGAGCATTCCTAAAGATTTAAATGTCAAAGTTCCAAGGTTATTATCTTTCATGTTAATAATTACTTTTATAATTGATAAGAAAACTAAAGGTATTACTAACATTTTTAATAAGTCCATAAATCCAGAACCAAATAAACTATACCATTTGCTTACTTCTTGTAACCAAGTAATTTGAGTTGTATCAGTAGGAAAACCAGCAAAAGCTTGAATAATAATTCCCAATATAAGACCAATTATTGTAGCATATATTGTTCTCAATGAAAATTTGATTTTTTTCTTTTCAAATTGTCTAACAATAAAAAATATACCTATAAGTAATAATATGAAAAAAATCGTTTTAAAATCTGTAATCATAAGAAATTGTGATAAGAATGAGTTTTCCAATATTTTTTCTCCTTTGTCTAAAAATAAATTTTTCTAAGCTTAAATGATATCAATATATTAAAAAAATGTCAATATTATATCACAATTTACCGAGATAGAATAAAATAATTTAATTTATCAAAATATGATTAAATAGATGAAAAGGGGGTATAATATATGTTTAAAGACTTTGAATTAGATTAATGGATGTAAGAACAACTTTTATAAAATTTGATTTCAAATAAAAAGATGTTAAAAAAATAACTAAAGTTATCATGAAAATATATACATAGAATAGATATTAAATGAAAAGTTTAAACTAAGTAGAGAAATTAATTAGACGTCTAAGGAGAGATAAAATGAGAGTAATAATAATTGGTGGTGTTGCAGCTGGTATGAGTGCTGCAGCGAAATTAAAAAGAATTAAACCTGAATACGAGGTTGTAGTTTATGAAAAAACTGAAATAGTGTCTTTTGGAGCTTGTGGGTTGCCATATTTTGTAGGTGGTTTTTTTGATGATGCTAATGATTTATTGGCAAGAACACCTGAAAAACTTAGAGAATCGGGCATTGATTTAAATATATTTAGAGAGGTTGTTGCAGTTGATACTAAGTCTAAGAAAATAAAAATAAAAAATGTAAAAACAGATGAGATATACGAAGATTACTATGATAAATTGATGATAGCAACTGGGGCAAGAAGCATTCTGCCTCCTATAAAAAATATAGATTTAAAAAATGTTTCTACACTAAAAAGCCTATATGATGGAGAATATCTAAAAAAATTATTAAGTGGAAAAGAAATAAAAAAAGTAACAATAATAGGTGCTGGATTTATAGGATTAGAAGCAGTTGAAGCATGCAAAAAATTAGGTAAAGATGCACATGTAGTTCAATTGGAAGAGAGAATATTACCACAAGTATTTGATAAGGAAATTACAGATGTCTTAGAGGATGAAATAAGAAATCACGATGTAAAATTGCATTTGGATGAGATAGTTGTAGAATTGTCTGGAAAAGATAAAGTGGAAAAAGTAATAACAAATAAAGGTACAATAGATACAGATGTTGTGATAATTGCTACTGGTGTAAAACCTAACACGGAATTTTTACAAAATACAAATATAAAAACATTAAAAAATGGAGCTATAGTAGTTGATGAATATGGTAGGACTTCTGTTGAAGATATATATTCTGCTGGTGATTGTGCAACTATAAAGAATATAGTGAGTAATGAAAATGCATATATACCTTTAGCAACTGGAGCAAATAAATTAGGTAGGATAGTAGGAGAAAACTTAGCAGGTAAAGAAGTCTCTTATCAAGGTTCTCTATCCTCAAGTTGTATAAAGGTTATGGATATGGAGGCTGCCTCAACTGGAATTACAGAGAAACAAGCTAGTGATTTGGGATTAAACTTCAAATCCAAATTTATTTCTGATTATAATCAAACTCACTATTATCCTGGAAGAAATAAAATATATGTAAAACTTATTTACGATGCAGAGACAAAAGTTATTTTAGGTGGACAAGTAGCTGGTTTTAAAGATGCTGTTCAAAGAACTAATGTGTTGGCAGCTGCTATCTTTGGAAAAATGACCACAAGTCAACTTGGGATGTTAGATTTATGTTATGCTCCACCATTTGCAAGAACCTGGGATGTATTAAATGTAGCTGGAAATGTATCTAAATAATTTTATCTAAATAACTATTAATAATTAAGTAACTATTAATAAATTAAATAACAGTAATAAATATTAAAGGAATGAGTTTACCCTAAAATAATTTTATCTAAGGTAAGTTCATTCCTAAATTTTTATTAAGTATAATTTTTACTAAAGCTGTAAAATTAATTATTCATCAAAATTTAAGTGTAAGCTAAGTCTATCTTCACCAATAATCGTATTTTCAAAAACATTAGTAGCATTTTCTAAGTACATGTTAGGCATATCTAATGATGGGCTAAAGTGTGTCAATAAAAGTTGCTTAACATTTCCTAGTTTTGCAAGGTTTGCAGCTTCTCTAAAAGTCATATGCTTATTTTTGACAGCTTTTGAAATATCTAAATCATCACCATACATAGCTTCACATATAAATAAATCGCTATCTTTTATAAAGTTAGGTATTGAGTCTATAGGTCTTGTATCTGTTGTAAGACTTACTTTAACTCCTTTTCTTGGTTCTCCTAAAACCATGTCTGGAGTGTATTTTTTTGAATTTAAAACTACACTTTGACCATCCTGAAGATTTTTCCATATTGTTTTAGGAACTTTATTTTGAGTTGCTTTATTTATATCAAATTTAGGATTTCGTTTAAAATTAAAACTGTATCCTATACACTCTATAGAGTGTTCTAAATGGATTGTTGAAATCTCTATGTTTTTCAAATACTCATTATCTAAAGAAAAACTACCTTGAGGATTTTCTATAATTTTTAAAGTATAGGGTATGTATTCTACTAAATTTCTCATAGAACGAATACAATCAATTATTCCAATAGGACCAACTATAGTTAAATCACTTGTACGACCGCTATTTCCAATCGTTGATAGAAGCCCTAAAAGTCCAAATATATGGTCACCATGTAAATGTGTTATACAAATCAAGTCTATATCTTTAAAGCCACATTTTTTCAACTTCATAGATACTTGAGTGCCTTCACCACAATCAATTAGTATTTTTCTGCCTTTATAATTCATGAATACAGAAGACAAAAATCTATGTGGCATGGGTACATTTCCACCACATCCAAGTAAAGTTAAATCTATCATTTTTTCCCCTTTCTAAAATTAACACAAATCTGTTGTTTGTTTTTATTATGATATCCTATTATAATTATTTTAACATTAAATACAACAATAAATGTGCATTTGAGTCAAGAAATATTAGTAAATAGAAATTTTGTATAATAGTATACAAGAACTCTATAAGTATAACTTTGCATTTATTTTTGAAAAATTTATAGGAGGTAAATCTAATGAAACCGTCAAAGAAAATTACTATTTTATCATTGATGATATTGACTTTAGTTGGATGCAGTAATGGGGAAAGTAAAAAAACAGTTGAAGGTTCTAACCATATTCAAAATTCTAAAAAAGAAGAGCAATCTATCGTAGTACATAAAGATGAAAATATATTAAAAGATAGGTATGAGCCACCAAAAGGATTTAAAAGGGTTGATGTAGAAAAAGGTAGCTTTGAAAGTTTTTTGAGGAATACTAAGTTGAAAAATTATGGTGAGAAAGTTAAGTATTACGATGGTAGAACTAAGGAATCAAAAGGTATCTATGATAGTGTATTCGATGTCAATATTGGTGATAGAGATTTGCATCAATGTGCAGATGCAATTATGCTTATGAGAGCAGAATACCTGTATCAGAATAAGAGATATGATGAAATAAGCTTTGACTTTGTGGATGGTTTTAAGGCTAAGTATTCAAAATGGGCAGAAGGATATAGGATTTCAGTAAAAGATAGTGGTTCAAGTTGGTATAAAGCAAGTGAATATTCAACATCATATGATAGTTTTAGAAAATTTATGGATATAGTATTTGCTTATTCAGGCACTTTATCACTTGAAAAAGAATTAAAACCTGTGCAACTTGATGATATGAAAATAGGGGATGTTTTTATAGTTGGAGGCAGTCCAGGACATGCAAGTATAATTATGGATATGGCAGAAAATGAAAAAACCGGAGAAAAGGTCTTTATGATAGCTCAAAGTTATATGCCTGCTCAACAAACTCAGCTTCTTATTAATCGTAAACAACCAAATTTAAGTCCTTGGTATAACTTGAATTTTGAGGGGGATTTAACAGTTCCTCAATGGACTTTTAAAAGAGACCAGCTAAAAAGGTTCTAAAAAATACATATAAAATAAATGAAAATATAAGTGTGAAAAAATGTAACTAGATTAAAACTTGTTGGATATGGACAAAATTAAATTGATAGATAAATATTAAAATCGAAATGATTAACTTCATATATTCTAATATTTATCTAAAAAGCTTTATCTTAAAATAAGAGTCTTATTTTAAAGCTGAAACTAATTTTAGGAGGATAACTTATATTGAAAATTAGAAGATATTTAATTTTAGTAATTATAATTCTAATTACAACAGGCCAGAGTTTTATTTCTTATGGACTAGAGAGTTTTGAAGAAAGTTATAAAAGTGTAGAACAATTAAATAACTTTAAGCACAAAATAGAAAACTCATCTAAAGAAATAACCATTTTTCACACTAATGACATACATGGAAGATATGCTGAAGGTGATGAATATATACAAATAGGTAATCTAGCTACATTAAAAAAGGAAACTCCAAATTCAATTTTAGTAGATGCAGGAGATTGCTTACATGGGTTACCAATAGTAAATATGAATAAAGGTGAAGATGCAATTAAATTAATTAAAAGTGTTGGATATGACTATATTACTCCAGGAAATCATGACTTCAATTATGGAAAGGATAGATTATTAGAGCTATCTAAAATTGCTAATTCAGGAGATAAAACTTTAAAATTTTTAGCATCAAATATATTTGAAGATGATAAGAACATATTTGACAGTAATGATATAAAAGAAATAGATGGTATAAAAATAGGATTTTTTGGGCTTACAACCCAAGAAACAAAAAGTAAGACAGGCTCTAAAAATGTAGAAGGATTAGAGTTTAGAAATCCTATAGAAAGTGCAAAAGAGCAAGTAAATGAATTAAAAAGAAAAGGTGCTGATGTAATAGTTGCAATATCACATATTGGAACTAATAGTTTAAGTAAGCCAAATAGTATAGATATAGCAAATAAAGTTAATGGTATTGATTTAATTATTGATGGTCATAGCCATACTAAGTTTGAAAATGGTAAACAGGTTGGTGATACACTGCTTGTAAGCACAGGGCAATATCTAGAACATATTGGTGAAGTAAAGTTAACATTGGATACTAATGATACAGAACATATAAAAATAGAAAATAAATCAGCAAGATTAATTGAAAAAGAAGAAGCATTAGAGTATAAGCTTGATTCTAACATAAGTGAAAAGATTGGTGAAATAAAGAAACAGCAGGAACAAGTTTTAGATAAAGTGATAGGAGTAACAAAAAATACTCTAGATGGCTCATATGAAAATGTAAGGACAAAAGAAACGAATCTAGGAAATTTAATAGGTGATATCTTATTAGATAAAACTAAAGCAGATATTTCGCTATTTAATGGGGGGAATATAAGAGATACAATTGAAAAAGGGGATATAACAATAGGAAGTATTGCAGATGTATTCCCTTTTAGCAATACTATAGTTACTAAAAAACTTACAGGAGAACAAATTAAAAGTGTTTTAGAACATGGAGTAAAACTGTATCCAGAAAAAAATTCAGCCTTTTTACAAGTGGGTGGAATCTCATACTATTTTGACCCAAAGCAGAAAGAAGGAGAAAAAATAACTGGTATTATGAAAGATGGAAAATCACTTGACATGAATAAAGAGTATACAGTTGCAACCAATGATTATATAGCACTAGGTGGAGATGAATTTCCTTGCTTATCAAAAGAACCAATGTTAGAAGATTTTGGAAGTTTAGAAAGCGCAGTAATTGAGTATATAGAGTATAAAAAAGAAATCTGCAAGAGTGTAGATGGAAGAATTAGCATTAAAACTAAGGAAGAATTGATAATTAAAAGTAATGAGAGTAACTTAGTATTAAATGGTGATGAAGATAATTTAAATGATAGTGAAGACAGTGCAAATAATGAGGATACTAAAAACTCAAATGAGAATAAACGTAAAAATTTAGATAAAATGAAAGCTAGAGAAAGTTCTAATATAAAAGCATCTAAAGCAGAAATTAAAGAAAAATCTCCTAAAACAGGCGATTTAGGTATCAAAGATAGTATGTTTATATTTGTAGCTTCAAGTGTTTTAATTTACTTATTAAATAATAATCAGATAAATTTAAAAAATAAAAAAGTAAAATGAAATTAGTAATAAAATCAATAATAAAATAGAATTAATAATTATTTATTGATAAATAGGTATTGATTATTATATAAAATACAAACCTAAGCAAAGGTAATTGGATGTTTAAATACTGGATTACCTTTGTTTTTTTATTTATGTATAGTAATATCGAATCAATAATTGTACCCTTGATTAAAAACAAATATATTATTAACTTATCATTGGTATGTTTATTTTATTATCTAAGTGTGTAAAATCTTCTTGATGATTAAAAAATATTTATAAATTGTCAAATAAAATGGCTTAGTTAGTATGATATAATTTAGCTAGTATACATAATAATGGAGGAGAAAAACATGAATAATATATTACTTTTAGAAGATGATAAATCTTTAAATAGAGGGATTAGCTTTAAATTAAAAAAAGAGGGATACAATGTTTTTAATACATTTAGTATAGAAGAGGCAAGAGGTATTTTTTTTAAAGAGGATATAAATTTAATTATTTCTGATATAGGTTTACCAGATGGAAGTGGGTTTGATTTTTGTGAGGAGATTAGAAAGAAAAGTGATGTTTATATAATAATGCTTACAGCACTTGATGAAGAAGTGGATATTGTTACAGGTTATGATTTAGGTGCAGATGATTATATTACAAAGCCATTTAGTTTGATGGTATTAATCTCAAAAGTAAATGCATTTATGAAAAGGGTAAACACAGTAAAAAATTACACTTTACTGGTTTGTGATGATTTGTTTTTTTATTATATAGAAAATAAACTGATTATAAAAAATGATGACAAGGAAGAAGAAATAATTTTAAGTAAAACAGAGACTAAACTATTAAGATATTTGATGGAAAATTCAATGCAAGCTTTGACCAAAGAACAACTATTAGAATCTTTATGGGATAGTAGTGGTAATTTTGTAGATGATAATACAGTTGCAGTAAATATAAGAAGACTTAGACAAAAAGTAGAAAAGAATCCTTCTGAACCTAAGTATATAAAAACAGTAAGAGGAGTTGGATATATATGGGGTGAAAGGAGTATAAAAAAATGTTAAAAGATATAAATACCAAAGAAAATTTTAGTATTAAAGAGGACTATATAATGAAAAAGGCTGTTATATATTCTATTTTATCCATGCTTGTGGTAACACTTGCATTTATATTTTTTGAATATAATAGACTATATGTTTTATATGAACATCAAATAAAAAATACTCAAAGTATGGCAGGTATGTTGATTGAAAAATATCCAGATGATGAGGTAGATATAGTAAAGTCTATTTATAATTTTGACTATAGTAATGCAGAGGTTGGAGAAAAAGCACTTGAAAAATTTGGATATGGGCTAGAAAATAAAATGTCAAATGATACAAACTTTGGCATATATTTAAAATCTTTTTTTAAAGAATCAATTTTTGTTTTTTTAATAATGTTTATAGCCGTTACAGGAATAATATATTATTTTATAAGATACATAAACAAAAGATTAAGCAAGATTTATTTTATAGTGGAGCAAATGGCACAAGAAAATTATTTAAAAGAAGGTAGCAAGTTAGATAATTCTGGCTATTTGGTAGAATATAATGAGTATTTTAAAGAGGGTACATTTAGTAAGATTAACAATTGCCTGTATGAGTTAAATAGAAGTTTAAAGATAAAATTTATTAAATTAGAAAAAGAAAAGGAAAGTGTAAAATCATTAGTAACAGACATTTCTCATCAATTAAAAACTCCCTTAGCATCATTAAAATTATATAATACATTACTTATAGAAGAAGACTTAGACGAAGATGAAGCACATGAGTTTTTATTAACTAATAAAAATTCTATAAATAAATTGGAAAATTTAATAAATTCTTTAGTTAACATATCAAGACTAGAGATTAGTATGATAAGCATAAAAAAAGAAGATAATGACATAAAAAGTACTATTTTAAATGCTATAGAAAGTATAACTCCTAAAGCGAGAATTAAAAATATAACATTAAAAATAAATGAATTTAATAGTAGAATTATACCTCACGATAAAAAATGGACTGAGGAAAGTATTTTTAATGTATTAGACAATGCTGTTAAGTATACAGAAAGAAATGGAGAAGTAAATATATCCATAGAAGAGACTGTAAACTATTTTAAAATCATAATAGAGGATAATGGTAGAGGAATTGCAAAAAATGAATTTAATAACATATTTAAACGTTTTTATAGAGGAACAGATGAAGAAATTGAATCTATAGAAGGTAGTGGTGTAGGATTGTATTTAAGTAGAAAAATTTTGGAAGAACAAGGTGGTAATATCATGGTATCTTCTAATCTAGGAAAAGGAAGTAAGTTTTCTTTGTTTCTTACAACTATGTAATGTTTACTGAAAGGAGAATGTAATCCTCTACATATATTATATAAGTATAAACAGCTCCACAAATTAGAAGTAGATGATTAAGGAGCAACATAACTTAGAGTGAGGGGATAATTTTATGAAAATACTATATACTGAAAGTTTATCAAAACATTATGGAGAAGGAGAAAGTTTAGTAAAAGCTTTAGATGATGTAAATTTAGAAATAAATGAAGGTGAATTTGTAGCTATAATAGGTAAATCTGGTTCTGGAAAAAGTACATTGTTACATATGATAGGTGGTCTCGATATACCTACATCTGGCAAGGTATACATTGATAATAAAAACATATTTACATTGAAAGAAGAAGAACTTGCCGTATTTAGAAGAAGAAAAATAGGCTTTATATTTCAAAGCTACAATCTAATTCCATCTCTTAATGTATGGGAAAATGTAGTATTACCAATCGGTCTAGATGGTAGAACTGTGGATGAACAATTTATAAAAGACCTTTTAAAATCTTTGGGGCTTGAAAATAAACACGATGTTTTACCAAATACATTATCAGGAGGTCAACAACAAAGAGTAGCAATAGCAAGAGCTTTGGCAACAAGACCAGCCATAATACTTGCTGATGAGCCAACTGGAAACTTGGATTCCAAAACATCAGATGAAGTTATGAGTATACTAAAGTCTATGTCTAAGAAATATAGTCAAACTTTGGTTATGATAACTCATGATGATAGTATAGCTCAAATGGCTGATAGAGTTATATTTATAGAGGATGGTAAGGTGTCAAAGGTTGGTGACAAAAATGATTAATACTACTAAAATAGCAAAAAGTAATGTAAAACAAAATAAATCAAAAAGTATATTAATAATAATAACTATAATACTTTCAACATTGATGCTTTCATCTATAGGTATTTATATTGTCGATACAAGAGAATATCAAAAGGAAAATACAATAAAGTATTCAGGCAATTATCAAGGAGTATTAGCAAATGTAAATGAAAAACAAGCTGAAATATTAAGTAATCATGCAGATATTGAACTAGCTGGAAAAATGAATGGAGTGGGTGTTGAGAAGCTAGAAGATGATACAACCATTTCATTATCATATATGAATGAAGAGGGTTTAAAATTAAATAATTTTGAATTTATAAAAGGAAAATTACCAACAAAAAAAAATGAAATAGTACTAGATAGTGGAGCTTTAAAAGCATTAGGTCATGGTCAAAAATTAGGTGAAAAAATAAAAGTACCTTATGATGATTATAAAAGCGACAAAAGAATAGAAAAAGAATTTATAATAACTGGAATCTTAGAAACTAGTGAAATATATGAAGCAGGAAAGAATTATTCTGCTATTATATCAGAAACATATATGAAAAATACTAGAGATATGTCACAAGAAGATTTCAATATATATGTTAAATTAAAAGATAAGAGTGATTTATCTATAGAACAGGCAAAAGAAAAATTAAATAAGATTGCAAATGATATAGGATTAGATACTAATAATATACTTGTAAATGAAAATTATATAAATGCTTTAAAACCAGATAGTGAAACAATGATAGGAGGAGTTCTTATAGGCTTAGTAATTGTATTGTCTAGTATATTGGTAATATACAATATATTCTACATCTCAATAGTTACTAAAGTACAAGAATTTGGAAAACTTAGAGCAATTGGTGCAACTAAAAAACAAGTAAAAGCAATAGTGTTTAAGGAAGGCTTTATATTAGCAGGAATAGCAATACCAGTAGGAACAATTTTAGGTTATGCACTTGCAAATATTATAATAAAATCATTTATGGATGTAGATGTAAAATCATCACAATTACCAGTGCTATTATTGGTTGTGGTAATAAGTTTTATATCTGTTGTTTTATCACTTTTGAAACCAATGAAAGTAGCTTCAAAGGTATCTATAGTTGATGCAGTAAGATATACTGGAAATGAAATAAGTGGTAAAAATGATAGAAAAGGACATAAAAATATAAATTTAAAGAATTTATCAAAAGCAAATTTAGAAAGAAATAAAAAGCGCACTTATATGACACTGACATCTCTTATGTTAAGTGGAACTATATTTATAACAGTATCTACTGCTTTAGAAAGTTTTAATGCTGAGAAGATGGCTAGAGAGCATTTTCCTTATGATATAGAAGTTAGATTTACTGGATATGAAATGGATAGCGACAAGAATCCTGAAAGTAATTTGAATATTCTACAAATGAATAATCCATTAGGTAAAGACTTTTTAAACCAAGTAAAGAGTATAGAAGGAGTCAAAAAAACTGAATTAGGAAATTCTGTAAAAATTGGGATGGAGGATTATAATGTTGAGTTTAAACATGACCTTTTACAGAGCATAAATGAAAATGATGTGAAGGATTTAAATAAAAACCTAATAGATGGAAAAATAAATTTTGAAGGGTTACAAACAGGAAACGAAATAGTCATTACTCACCTTGATACAGCAAAAGAAATGGGTGTAAAGGCTGGAGATAAAATAAAATTAACTCTATATGATGGAGATAAAGAGATAAAAAAAGAATTTAAAGTTCAAGCAATAGCTATGGGAACTCCAAGTTTTGGTATAGGAAAAGATTTTATAGACAGAGCTTTGAAATATGATACAACAAGTACCATTGGAATATATACTGAAGAAGGAAAATATCAAGAAGTTAAAGATGCTATAAAGAAAATTGCTAAATCTAATGGATATTTAGAAGCGGATTTTTTAGATAGTAGAATAGAATCAAATAAGATGATGATTTCATTTATAAAAATAATGGGCTATACTTTAACTGGTATAATAGGTGTTATTGGATTTATGAATCTTGTAAATACAATGATAACTAGTATAGTTACTAGAAAAAAAGAACTTGGTATGCTTCAAGCAATTGGACTTACTAATAGACAATTAGTAAAAATGCTTAATTCAGAAGCTATATATTATACTTCTAGAATGATGATAGGAAGTATTGTCTTTGGAGGTATATTAGGATACATTGCAGTTGTATTTTTAAGAAAAACTGGATTATCTTATGCAACATATGCATTACCAATAGTACCAATTTTATTTATGGTTGTATTTATCCTTATAGCTCAATTTATAACAACTTATTTAATAGGAAGAAGCTTTAACAAAGAATCTCTTATTGATAGAGTAAGATATAGTGAATAAAAATATATAAAAAGCTATATTTAATTTTTAAACAGGATTATAGAAGATATAAAAATAGAGTTAAATAGGTTAATAATATACAAATACAGGGCAAGTGGCTTAAATGTTCATATGTCCTGTATTTTGTTGTTTTTACTGTTATAAAATTCTTATTAATATAACTTATCAATTTAAGTTGTAAGTGATAGTATGTTTAATGTTCAGAAGATTGTTATCAGAAAAAAATGTATTGGTACAATTCTAAAAAAATATAAAATTGTACCATGAAAAATGAAAATTTTGTATAATAATCGTATAGAAAATAAAAAGGAGCTGATATATATGAATAATAAAATTAATTATGCACCAGGACCAACAGAAACTAGAGAAAATGTAAGGTTAATAAGAGCAGAGAAAACAACTAACCCAGATATAGATGTTGATTTTGTTGAGTTTTATAAGAAGACATGTGAAAAGTTTGGAAATATAGTTGGTACAAAGAATGATATTTACATATTAAGTGGTGAAGGAATATTGGGACTTGAAGCAGCTTGTGCTTCACTGACAGAGAAGGGTGATAGAGTTCTTGTAATTGACAATGGTATATATGGAGAAGGATTTAAAGACTTTGTAAAAATGTATGGTGGAGAGTATGTGCTTTTTTCAAGTCAATATACAAAAAGTATAGATGTTGATGAGTTAAGAAAGTTTTTAGAAAAGGATAATAACTTTAAATATGCAACAGTGGTTCATTGTGATACTCCAACAGGTGTATTAAATGATGTAAGTGAGATATGTCCGCTATTGAAGGAATATGGAATCTTAACTGTAGTGGATTCTGTGGCAGGTATGGTGGGTGAAAGGTTAAATGTAGATGAATCTAAAATAGATGTAATATTAGGCGGTTCTCAAAAAGCTATTTCTGCACCTGCGGGTCTTACTATAGTTGGTATAAGTCAAGATGCAAAAAATTGTATAAAAAATAGAAAAACAGACATAGTAGGTTTTTATTGTAATTTAAGTATATGGGAAGGATATTACGAAAAAAAATATTTCCCTTATACAATGCCAATAAGTGACATAATGGGTCTTGATAGAGCCTTAGACAATATACTAGAAGAGGGTGTGGAAAAGGTATTAAGTAGACATGAGAAAATAGCTTCTAGTGTAAGACAAGCTGTTGAAGAATATGGTTTAGAATTGTTTTTAGAAGAAGGATATTCTAATACAGTGACAGCAATAAAAATACCTGAAAGTATAGGAGCATTAAAACTTACTGATTATATGCTTAAAAATTACAATACACTTGTTGCAACATCATTAAATCAATATATGGATGCTATTTTGAGAATAGGTCATATGGGGGAAAATGCTAGTCTTGATAAAATAGTTCACATATTAAATGTATTGGATAAAAGTTTAAAAGCATTAGAATTTAATACAAATGGAAGTTTAGTAGATTTATTTAATAAATATTATTTTTAGTCACAATATAAAAGGAGGATGTGGCATGGAAGCTACAGCTAAACAGAAATTTACAACAAAAGATTTGGTAGAAACTTCACTATTAATAGCGTTAGTATTTGTTGCAACCAAGTTTATAAATATAAGATTGCCAATATCTATAAATGGAGGTCTTGTACATTTAGGAACAGCAATGTTATTTATATCAGCAATAGTATTTGGAAGTAAAAAAGGTGCGTTATCAGGTGCTATTGGGATGGCTCTTTTTGATTTGATATCTGGGTGGACTCTATGGGCTCCATTTACATTTATAGTTAGAGGTATTATGGGGTATTTACTTGGAAAGATTGTATGGGCAAATGGCAAGAATGGAGAAAATTTTTTGATTAATGTAATAGGAGTAGTAGTTTCATCAATTTGGATGTTGTTTGGATATTATGTAACAGAGGTTATACTTTATGGTAATTTTATAATTCCACTTACTTCAATACCAGGCAATTTAATGCAGGTGTTAATAGGTCTTATAATAGCACTTCCTATTTCTAAAGCATTAAAAAAATGTATAAGATAGATATGGAATAGATTAAGTTTTTGATAGGATAAATTATATTGTATAATATAAAGATAAAGTATATAATGATAAAAAAATTTAGGATAGAGGTTAATTACAATGTTATCAGTTACAAGGTATGCAGTTAGAAATGTTCGTTTAAAACCCTGGGTAAAGTTTATTTGGTATCTTGAAACAAAATCAAATATATTGCTAAATAATAAGTTATTACCTACAGACAGTATAGATATTATCATTAATCTTTCTGATGTTATGGAATATAAGATTGAAAATCAAAATTATAATGCAAGTAATATACATTTTAATGGAATGAGAGATAAGCATGGATTTGTTATTCAACGTGGAAATATACGTGTGATGGGTATTTCTTTTTATCCATTTGGGCTCTATCCATTTTTAAAGATACCAATTTCAGAGTTTAAGGGTCAACTTGTTGACTTAAAACAAGTATCAAAAGGTTTTGTTGGGAAATTGGAAAGTACATTAAATCAAATATTATCAATAGAAGATATAGTTTTACATTTAGAAAAAATATTAGTATCTGTATTAGATGAAAATTTGGTTATAAATAAGATGATAAATCTCCTAGATTTATTTATATACAATAATCAATATAGCACTATAAAATTGTTTTGTGATGAGATGAACATAAATATTAAAACTTTAGAAAGAGCTTGTTTAAAATATACTGGGTATACACCTAAAATACTAAGGAAAATATATAGATTTAAAATGGTAAGTAATCAGCTTATTTATAGCTCTAAAAATAATAACTTTCTTGACTTAATTTATGAAAATGAATATTATGACCAAGCTCATTTTATTAAAGAATTTAAACAGTTTTCAGGAGTATCGCCAATTAAATTTATTAAAGAGAATAAAACTATTAAAGAAAACACAACATACAACTATTTATAATTATATTGTCGATTTTTTACAATACCTTTAATTTACTTCTTGTTATGATGTAAGAAAGATAAATAGGAGGGTTTGTATATGAAAATTATTACAGAAATAGTAGAATTTAATGTGGAAGAGCATTTATCAAAAGATGCATTTGTAGAGATTGTAAATGATTTAGAAATAAATTTTCACTCTGTTCAATCGGGCTTTATTGATACTGAGCTTTTATATGATGAAAAAACTCAAAAATGGATTATGATACAACACTGGGATTCTATAGAAAATCTTAAAAGTGCTTCTAGTAAAATGTTTAAAAATACATCTACTGAAAAATTTAGAAATGCTCTAAAGGCACAGACTGTTAAGATGAATATAATTCCACAAATTAAAAGTTGGAAGTTATAATGTCAGATATAAAAAATAATTAATTAGCAAGAAAATAAATCAGCCAAATAACATTTTGTATTAAAATCAAAATTGTTATTTGGCTTTTAGTAGTTATTTATATCTAGATAATATTATTTAAAAATACTATTGCTGTGAGAGATGCAATAGGTATTTTAGAAGATGGAGGAGTAGAAGTAAAATAGATATCGTAGTCTATTAAGTTTTCTGGTCTTGTTTTTCCTCCAAACTCTATCATATCAGTACTTAATACTGTCTTGTATTTTTTGTCTTGGAATTTTGATATGTCTACTGATTGCATCAGATTAGGATGGAAATTAAATATAAATAAATATTTACCCTTACTGTATACTAAAAGTTTTTTATCATTATCTATATGTATAAGTTCATAACTATTCTGTGCAAAAATATCACTGTATTTTGTAAGTTCAAGCATAGATTTATCAAAGTTCAATAGTTGTTTATATTTTAAGTTATCATTTTCTGAAAGACTCCATTGTCTTCTAGCATATTTATAACTCCAATTGTTTCCTTCACGTGGAAAGTCAATCCACTCAGGGTGTCCAAATTCATTTCCCATAAAATTTAGGTATCCTTCACCAGCTAGAGAAAATGTTGCTAATTTAATTAATTTGTTTAGAGACATGGCTCTATCAATAATATGATTATTTGAGTTTATTTCCATATTCCAATACATTTCTTTATCTGCTAACCAAAATATAATTGTCTTATCACCAACTAATGCTTGGTCATGAGATTCACAATATCCAATGTTTTTTTCACCAGGACGTCTAGTAGTAAGCTCGTACCACATTTTGCCTAAATCCCAATTTTCATCAGAAGATTTTGAGATAGTTTTTATCCAAAAATCAGGTACTCCCATTGCTAATCTATAGTCAAAGCCAATTCCACCATCTCTTATAGGTATACACATTCCAGGCATTCCACTCATATCTTCTGCAATGCTTATTGAATTAGGTTTGATTTCTTTTATTAATTCATTTGCAAATTGAAGATATGTTATAGCTTCCATATCCGTGTTTGCACTGAAATACTTTTTATAACTGTCAAATGAAACTCCAAGACCGTGGTTATGATATAGCATTGAGGTTACGCCATCAAATCTAAAACCATCAAAATGATACTCATTTAGCCAAAATTTTATATTTGAAAGTAAAAAATGAATTACCTCAGGCTTACCATAGTTAAAGAGTTTTGTTCCCCAAGCAGGGTGATTACCTTTTGAACCTGAATGAAAAAATTGATGTTCACTTCCATCAAATTCATTTATTCCCTCTAAAGTATTTTTTACAGCATGAGAGTGAACTAAGTCTAATAAAACAGCAATTCCCATTGAATGAGCTGTATTTATAAGGTTTTTTAAGTCTTCAGGAGTACCAAATCTAGATGAAATTGCATAAAAGTTTGAAACTTGGTATCCAAAAGAAGCATAATATGGATGTTCCATGATAGCCATAAGTTGAATAGTATTGTATCCAGCTTTCTTTATCCTAGGAAGTATATTTTCAGTAAATTCATTATAAGTTCCAATAGATTCTTTTTCAGTAGCCATACCTATATGACATTCGTAGATTAAAGGGAAAGTTATGTTTTTTAAATCAAATTCATTATCAGTCCAATTAAATGGAGTTTTTGGTTGCCATATCTGCCCATTAAAGCTACCAGAATCCTTTTGGATTACCCTCTTTATGTATAATGGTATGCGGTCAAATGTTTCCCCATTTGTAGTGACTTGTACCTTTACCTCAGATTTATGAGGTAAGCTGTTTTTATCAGGTATAAAAATTTCCCAATTACCAGAATCTATTTTTTTTAGAGGATGGGATTTTCTATTCCAATTATTAAAGTCACCAATTAATGATAAACTATCTGCATTTGGAGCCCACTCTCTATAAAACCATCCATCATTTGTTTGATGGAATCCATAATAAAGATGACCATTTGCAAAAGAATTAAAATCTTCACAGCTAGTTAATATTTTTGCTTTTACATCTTCATAGTGTTTCATCCTTTTTTTTATGTCAGACTCAAATGGTTGTAGATAAACATCAACGTCTAAAATTTTAAATCTTTCTTGACTTTTCATTTGATTTTCCCTCCATAATAAGTATTATATTTTAATAAAATAATACTTATCTCATACTATCTTCTCTATATAATTGATATATATTATATAATCCTAATAAAAAGCTTAAACCACCAATAATTAGTTTCATAATTTACCTCCTTAGTATATTTAAAAATATACTTATATATCAGATTCATCAAAATTTAAAAGTTTATTTAAAACTCTTTTAATAATATCATAATCAAAGCCTTTATAGGAAAGATGTTGAGAAATTTTTTGATATATTTTCTTTTTATCTTCTTTTTTTACCCTTTCATATCTTTTTTTTGCTAGATACATGGCATTTTCAAATTCAGTATCTTTGTCTAATTCTGATACTGCTTCATCAATTGCACTTCTTTCAATACCTTTATTATATAAATTTTGTTTAATTCTGTTTTTGCCACATTTGTTTAAATTAACACTGGTATTAACTATTTTCTGAGCCAATATATTGTCATTTACCAGATTATAATTTTTAAGAAAATCTATAACTCTATCAATTGTATCCTCTTCAAAATCTGCTGATAGTTTTTCTTTCATTTTTTTTTCAGACTGGTCAGCACGAGACAAAATATTTAATGCTTTATTTTTAGCTTTTATATACATCTCATCATCTAAAATGGATTTTAATTCCTCTTCATTTACTTCATTTCCTTTTTTTAAATTAAATGTATAAACAAGTTCTTTAAATATAGCAATAAAAAATTTATCATCTACATAAATATTTACTCTATCATCATTTCTTTTTTGTTGTTCTATTTTTGTAATTATACTCATAATTTCTCCTTTTTTATATGTAATTATATTAACAAAAGTAACTAATAAAATTTAATAAAAAACTTATAATTATACGTTATATTTAATCTAAATTAAGACAAAATAATAAAAAGTTATTTTTATTAAAAAGTTAAGTGAAACTATGTTAAATAATTATTTTTTAAAGTGTTTTTTACCATATAAATATGATTATATACCAAAAAAAATAATTTATAAGCTTTAAGAAATAAAAAATAATGGTACAATAGTATTATAACATTAAAAGGAGACAAAATATGAGAAGTAAAAATCTAGTTCAGAAGGCAGAATTGAAAAATACTGAAAAACTAGAGAAATTTAATCGCCATAAAGGCAAAATCAAAATAGGTATATTAGGAGGTACTTTTGACCCTATACACTATGCTCATTTAGCAACAGCAGAGTTTATTAGAGATAAGTATGAGATTGACAAAATTATCTTTATACCATCAGGAAATCCACCACATAAACTAGGTATCACTACAAATAAGTATGATAGATACAATATGACACTTCTAGCAACTGAAAGCAATGAAGATTTTTTAGTTTCAAAAGTAGAAATCGAAAGAAATAAAAGGACTTATACAATCGATACATTAAAATATTTAAAGAAAAAATACAAAAATGCTGATATTTACTTTATAACAGGGGCAGATGCTATTTGTAGTGTTGAAGAGTGGAAAGATGTAAAGAAAAACTTTGAGTTAGCTACTTTTATAGCTGCAACTAGACCCGGTATTAGCTTATTAAGGTCACAAGAAACTATAGAGAAACTGACTAAAAAATATAATGCTGACATTATAACAGTTTACGTTCCATCATTGGATATATCATCCACATATATAAGGGAACAGCTAAATGAAGGAAAGTCTATACGTTACTTAGTACCCGAAAATGTAGAAAATTATTTGTATGAAAATAAACTATATCAATATGGAGATGATTAAATGAACTTAGAGAATATTAACCAGAGATTAAATCAAATGCTACCAGTAGGAAGGCTTAGTCATTCAAAAAATGTTGCAGAATGTGCTGTAAAATTGTGTGAAATTTATGGATGTGACAAAGAAAAAGCCTATATAGCGGGGATGATTCATGATTGTGCGAAATACTTAAGTGATAAAGAAGTAGAGGATTATGTTAATAAGTATGAAATATACTTAGACCCAATAGAAGATGGAAACCGCTCTCTATCACATAGTGTGATAGGGTCATACATATGTGAATATGAGTTTGGTATAGAAGATGAAGATATTATAAATGCAATTAAATACCATACAACAGGAAGAGAAGATATGTCTCTTTTAGAAAAAATAATTTACATAGCAGATTTAATTGAAGAAGGAAGAAAATTTCCAGTTGTAGATACATTGAGAGAATTAGCCTATGAAGGTAAGCTTGACGAAGCACTTTTAACTTCATTTAATAATACTTTAATGTTTGTTATTAATAAAAAAGAAGAAATACATCCAAGAACTGTTATGGCAAGAAACTACCTAATTAAAGAAAAGTTATTATAAAAATCTTATATAAAGGCAAACATATTAATAAAATTAAAGTTGACTATGTTACAAAATCGTATTAATATGTTAGAATAACTAAGTGTATTTAAATTAGGAAAGTGAGGAAATTTTATATGACAGTGGAACAAATGACAAAAATAGCATATGATGCCATAGAAGATAAGCTGGGTCAAGATACAGTTATAATAAATATAGGAAAAGTTTCTAGTTTATGTGATTATTTTGTTATTACTACAGCATCTTCTCAAAGACAAGTAAAAGCTATAGCTGATAATGTTGAAGATGAATTAGCAAAACTAGGATTAGAACCAAGAGGAAAAGAAGGACAAGGAACTCAAACTTGGGTACTTCTTGACTATGGGGATATAATGGTTCACGTATTTAATGAGGAAAATAGAGGATTTTATAATTTAGAAAAATTATGGAAAGATGCACCTTATATAGATATTGACACATTAGCATAAACATGATAATATATGTTATTATAGTTAGAAAATTTCAAAAATTGAATTGAATTGAATTGAATAGACTAGAGCAGTAAAAGATTATATTTTTTCAGAGAGTTAGTGGAAGGTGAGAACTAATATTATATAACTTTGAACTTACTAGATTAAAACCTATTCTCCATGGCTGGATTAAAAGCTATCTAAGAGAGTCTATAAAAGTAGGCTAATTAGGGTGGTACCGCGAAGATTTATCCTCGTCCCTAAACGCAAGTTTAGTGACGAGGATTTTTTATTTTCAAAGAATTATTTGGAAATTATAAGTAAATAATATTAAACAAAGTAGTTGAACACAACTAAAAACAGGAGGCAAAATATGAGCGTATATAATTTTAAACAAGTAGAATCGAAATGGCAAAAAATTTGGAAAGATAATGACCAATACAAAATGGATACAGCACAAACTGAAAAACCTAATTATTACACATTAGAAATGTTCCCTTATCCATCTGGAAAGATACACATGGGACATGTTAGAAATTATTCTATAGGCGATGTTGTCGCAAGATTCAAAAAAATGGAAGGTTATAATGTACTTCATCCGATGGGATGGGATTCTTTTGGTTTACCAGCTGAAAATGCAGCTATAAAACATGGAATACATCCACATAAATGGACAATGGAAAATATAGAAGAAATGAAAGAACAATTAAATTTATTAGGGCTTAGCTATGATTGGGATAAAGAAGTAGCAACTTCAACTCCAGAATACTATAGATTTACTCAAGAAATATTTTTGAAATTTTTAGAACATGGACTTGCATATAAGAAAAAATCTTATGTTAACTGGTGTCCTTCTTGTGAGACTGTTCTTGCAAATGAACAAGTTGTTCAAGGAGCATGTGAAAGATGTAAATCAACAGTATTAAAGAAAGACTTAGAACAATGGTATTTTAAAACTACTGAATTTGCAGAAGAATTACTTAATGATTTAGATACATTAGATGGATGGCCAGAAAAAGTTAAAATAATGCAAAGAAACTGGATAGGAAAAAGTACAGGAGCAGATTTAGTATTTGATATAGATGGAACTGACAAATCTATGACAGTATTTACAACTAGACCAGATACAACTTATGGAGTTACTTATATGGTACTTGCTCCAGAACATGAACTAGTTAAAGAATTGGTTGCTGGTACTGAGTATGAAGCAGATGTTGAAGCTTTTGTTCAAAAAATGCACACTATGACAGAAATAGAGAGAACAGCAGCTGATGTAGAAAAAGAAGGTATGTTTATAGGTAGATATGTTATAAATCCTTTAAATGGAAAAAAAGTTCCTCTATGGATAGCAAACTATGTATTAGTTGAATATGGAACAGGTGCTATAATGGCAGTTCCTGCACATGATGAAAGAGACAGAGATTTTGCTGAAAAATATAATCTAGATATAATAGATGTAATTACAGAAGATAATAAAATGATAAATTCAGAAGAATTTGATGGATTAGATGCTTCAGAAGGATTTGAAGGAATAATAAATAAATTAGAAAAAGAAGGTAGAGGAAAAAGAACAATTAATTATAGATTAAGAGACTGGTTAGTTTCAAGACAAAGATATTGGGGTTGTCCTATACCTGTAGTTTATTGTGATGAGTGTGGAATAGTTCCAGTTAAGAAAGAAGATTTACCAGTTCTTTTACCAACAGATGTTGAATTTACTGGAAAAGGTGAGTCTCCACTTACTACTTCAAAACAGTTTATGTCAGCAACTTGTCCTCACTGTGGAAAACCAGCGAGAAGAGAAGTTGACACTATGGATACATTTGTTGATTCTTCTTGGTATTTCTTAAGATATGTAGACAATAAAAATGAAGATGAACCATTTAGTAAAGATTTAGTTAACAGATGGCATCCAGTAGACCAATATATAGGTGGAGTAGAGCATGCTATAATGCATTTACTTTATGCTAGATGGTTTGTAAAAGCATTTAAGAGTATGGGCATGGTAGACTTTGATGAACCATTTAAAAACTTACTTACTCAAGGTATGGTTCTTATGGATGGTTCTAAAATGAGTAAGTCTAAAGGAAATACAGTATCTCCTATGGATATAATTGATGAATATGGAGCAGATACTGCAAGACTTTTCGTATTATTTGCAGCACCACCAGAAAGAGATTTAGACTGGTCAGAACAAGGTGTTGATGGATGCTTTAGATTCTTAAATAGAGTATATAGATTAGTTGATGAGTTAGCAGATGTCTTCAAAAAAGATGTTGAGTTTGGTGAGTTAAGTTCTCAAGATAAAGATATGAGATATACTATACATTCTACACTTAAAAAAGTTACTGTAGATTTAAGTGAGAAATTTGGATTTAACACTGCTATATCAGCTCTTATGGAATTAATAAATGATATGTACAAATATAAGGAGCTAGATAATATCAATGAAGCAGTTATAAAAGAAGGTGTACAAACAATCGTAACTATAATTTCACCATTTGCACCTCATTTAGGTGAAGAATTATGGACTATGATAGGTCAAGAAGGAAGTGTATTTGATATAGACTGGCCTAAATATGATGAAAAAGCTTTAGTAAAAGATGAAATAGAAGTTGTTGTACAAGTTAATGGAAAGGTTAGAGGAAAGTTAACTGTTAGTTCAAATATATCTAAAGAAGATATGGAAAAAGTGGCTTTAGAAGATGAAAAAATTAAAGCTCTAGTTGAAGATAAAACTATAGTTAAAGTTGTTGCAGTTCCTAAGAAATTAGTTAATATAGTTGTGAAATAAAAAAGTTGTGGAATAAATAAAAAAAGAGAACTATAAAATAAAATCCCCTTATTGCAATATAAGTAAAAGATTGCAGTAGGGGGACGTTTTATTTTAAACTCTATGATATAATTTATTTTAAATTCTAAACTCTATAATATAATTAACAATAGATTCCTTTTTCAAAGAAGTCTTTGATTTCATCAATATTATTAGTCTTTCCAAGAGCTAAAATAAGTTTTATTCTAGCTTTTTGACCTGGAAGGTCTCCACCAAATATACATCCTATATTTTTTAAGTCTCTACCAGAACCAAAGTAACCATAACTATCAAATACTCTACCTGAATGGCATCTAGAAACTATAACAACAGGAAGTCCTTTTTCCCTTGCATATTCAACACCAGAAAGCATTAGAGGAGGAATATTGCCTCTACCCATAGCTTCAATAACTATACCTTTATATCCACTATCAACAGCAAATCTTATAAAATCTGCATCTTCTCCAACATATGCTTTAAATAGTGCAACTTTAGATTCTACTTTATCAGTATCTATAATGGTTCTATTTACAATATCTCTCGTAAGAACAAGTTCGTTACAGTCGATTATTCCCAATGGACCACTAGTTAAAGATTTAAATGTATTTAAAGAAAGTGTATTTGTTTTAGTAGCTTCAGAAGCCAATAGCACTTCGTTGTTTAAAACTACAAGAACTCCTTTACCCATAGCATCTTTAGATACGGCAGTACAAACTGATGCAGATAAATTGCTTGAACCATCATAGCCAAGTTCAGAGCTACTTCTCATAGCACCTGTAACTATTACAGGCTTAATATTATCAATTGTAAGGTCTAGAAAATAAGCAGTTTCTTCTAAACTATCAGTACCATGTGTTATTACAACTCCTGTGATATCTTTTCTTGCTAATAAATCATTTACATAATTTTTTAATTCCATCATTCTACAAGGTGTTATGTGAGGTCCTGGAATTTCATCAAAATTAAAAACTTCAACATCTGCAACTTTATCAATATTAGTGACCATAGATAATATTTGTTCCCCAGATAAAGTTGGTATAGCAGCACCTACTTTATCATCTACTGTCATAGATATAGTTCCACCAGTAAAGACTATGGCAACTTTTTTCTTAATACTCATAATATTCTCTGCCTTTCACAAATAAAATTTATAATTCCGATAGGATTATATCAAAAAAAATTATTTAGGTCTATATAAATCCTTTTATTCACATAATTTAGACATTTCAGTGTAATAGGATTATTTTTTTGTTTTTTCCCATTCAGCAATATAGCTATTCAATATTTCTCTTATTGCTTTCCCTATTTTAGTGTAGGCTTCATCATATAGATTTGCTAAAGATATTCTAATTGACCATTCAGGTCCATAGAATCCATTTCCACTAAGTAAGACTACTGAATAATCATTAGCCAATCTATAAAGTATATCTACTGGAGAGGCATTCTTACTTATAAATTTGAATAAATCTTCTCCATAGTTTATTTTAGCCCATTCTTCAATATCAAATTGAGTATAATATGCAGCATTATTTTTACTTTTATTAACTGGAAGCTCTAAAGCTTCAAACAATAGTTTTTGACGTCTATGACATATACTCATATTAAGTTTTTTGTAAGCATCAACTTTATCAATTAATGCAAAGGCAGAGAAAAATGACATTTGAACTTGTTGTGGAGTTGAAAGACCAGCAGTATGATTAAGAGCAACAAGTCTACTATCAGCAACAACTCTTTCCATAAATGAAAGACTAGAAGGATTAAGACTCATATCACTGTAACGCTTATCTACTGATTTCTTCAATTCTCCAGTTAAATCATTTATTTTTTTATCAAAAACATTCTTTTTATGAAGAGCGAATGTACCAAGTCTCCATCCTGTAACTCCAAAATATTTTGAATAAGAATAAACTCCAACAGTGTTATAAGGAAGTTTTGACATTAATGATGAGAAATCTTCTACAAAAGTCCCATATACATCATCTGATATTATCATTAAATCCTTATTATAATTTTCAATTACATCTATTAGATTATTACAAGATGTCTCATCCATAGCTATAGATGCAGGGTTGTTAGGATTAACAACAAATAAAGCCTTAATAGAATTGTCACGAAGCTTTTCTAATTCTTTTTTAGTATACTGCCATGTATGAGCACCTTTTTCATCAACTGCATTTGCGTTTATGTTTACAACTTTAAAATCATAGCGAGGAAGATTAGGTATCTCAAGATAAGGTGTAAATATAGGAGTCATTAAAGCTACTGTATCGCCTTTTTTTAGAAGTTCATTTGCCATTAATGAATCAAATATATAACACATAGCAGCTGTAGCACCTTCAACAGCGAATATTTCTACATCACCATATTTACCTGATATATCATATTTCATTTCTTGAACTAAATAATCATGCACTATTTTTTCCATATGAGGCAACATTCTATCTGGAAGTGGATAATTATCACCAATAATCCCGTCAGCTAGTTCATGAACAAATTCATCGCCATCAAATCCAAGTTCATTTATACCAAAATTTATAATATCTCTAGCTAAGTATGCTCCAGGCATATCTATATTTTCATTTATATATTTAAAGAATCTTTCCTTAATGCCCTTTTTTTGAGGCATACCAGCTAAATGTCCTAAATCCCAATTAGAACGTGTTTCAGTAATCGCAAAATGACCAAAAGTGAAAAAAGCTTCTCTAGCAGTTGAACAAGTCCAATTTGGATTTCCACGACCTGCATCAAGCAGTTCTCTATGATTTTCATTTGCAGTATGTTTCGCAATATCTATTAATTTGTCCTTAAATTCAAAAGGACTTATTTTTCCATATATGTTTTTGATTTCTTTATAAGTATTATTTTTCATGTTTAATTCCTCCTTATGTAATAAGTTTCACATTTTTATAATAAAATAAACAAGTTCCTAAAATGATTATACTTTAATTATAATAGGTTTATAGAAAAAGTAAAGTATAAAATTAAAATAATAACTCTATTTAGCTTTATAAAATGTATGTTAAAAGATAAAATACCTTTTAATAAAAAATGATTACTATATAAAATAAAACTCTAATTTAACTTGTATTTTATTTTTTTTGTTATATTTGTTGTAAAAGGTACAGTTTTATTATTATGAAAATGTATAAAATAAAACTTTTTTTATTTAATGTTGTTTATAAAAATATTTTAGGTTAGATGTGGTAATATTAATGTTATTAAAGAGAATAAAAAAACAATTTTTAATTAAGTAAAATAATATAAATATAAATTTTAATAAAAATAATAAAGAATAAACTGTTATTTTAATAAAAATGTAAAAATTATTTTAGTATTATCATTTAGCGTAATCTAACTTAATTGAATAGATATGTTTATTGTATTCAATTGTTGTATTTTTAGTTTTTTTGTGATTAATTAAAAAATTATAAAAATCGTTTACATGTTGATTTTTAAAAAAAAAAGATATAGAATTATATAGAAAGTAATAAATAAAAATTGGATTTACGGGAGTGGAATAAAATGATAAATGTTACCTTAACAGATGTGAAAGAAGCTAGAGAGACCATTAAAGACATAGTTAAAAAAACTGATTTACTTGAAAGCGTTAAACTTAGCGAAAAAACAGGAGCGAATGTTTTCTATAAATGTGAAAACCTTCAAAAAACAGGGTCTTTTAAATTAAGAGGAGCTTGTAATAAAATAGCAAGTTTAACCGATGAAGAAAAAGCAAGTGGAGTAATAGCTTCAAGTGCAGGAAATCATGCACAAGGTGTCGCATTAGGCGCAAAAATGACTGGTATAAAATCTACAATAGTAATGCCAGCAACGGCACCATTGGCAAAAGTTAGTGCAACTAAAGGTTATGGAGCAGAAGTAGTTTTAAATGGTGCAGTTTATGATGATGCATATGCAAAAGCTGTTGAAATACAAAAAGAAACAGGAGCAACTTTCTTACATCCATTCAATGATAAATATGTTATAGCAGGGCAAGGAACTATATCTCTTGAAATTTTCGAACAATTAAATAATAAGGTTGATACTATACTATGCCCAGTTGGTGGTGGAGGAATAATATCTGGTGTTGCTGTTGCAGCAAAGGCATTAAATCCTAATGTAAAAATAGTTGGTGTTCAAACTGCAAATATACCTTCAATGAAAGAGTCAATTAAAAACGGAAAAGTAACAACAGCATTTAATGATAGTACAATAGCTGATGGTATAGCTGTTAAAACTCCTGGAGACTTAACTTTTGAAATAATAAATGAATTAGTTGATGAAATAGTAGTAGTTGAAGAAATAGAAATAGCTGAATCAATATTATTTATGATGGAAAGTCAAAAGATAGTTTCAGAAGGTGCAGGGGCTGTGTGTACAGCTGCAATATTAAGTGGTAAATATGCACCAGCAAAAGATGAAAACGTAGTGTGTATAATATCTGGTGGTAATATAGATATAAATACATTATATAGAATAATAGGTGTTGCTCTAGCTAAAGAAGGAAGAAGATATTCATTTAGTACAATTATGGAAGATAAGCCAGGAAACTTTGCTGAATTAACTAGAATAATAAGTGAGAATGGTGGAAATATTTTAAGTGCTAATCAAGGTAAATTATCAGCAGGTGAAGCTCTAGGAAAACAAAGTGCGGAATTTATATTAGAAACAATAGATTATGACCATATAGCAAAAATAAAGAACGCAATAGAAGAAAAAGGTTTTAAAATTATAGAATTATAATAAAAGTGTATATAATATACAAGAAAAATAGTATAATAGTGTATGAAGATACATTTTATGTATAGTAGATTAACCAATTAGGAGGATTTTAATATGAAACATGAAGTATTACATACTAATGATGCACCAGCAGCGTTAGGACCATATTCTCAAGCTATAAAAGCTGGAAACTTATTATTTGTATCTGGACAAGTTCCACTTGTGCCAGAAACTATGGAAGTAGTTGAAGGAGATGTACAAGCTCAAACTGCTCAATCTCTAAAAAATCTTAAAGCAATATTAGCTGAAAGTGGAGCTGATTTTTCAAATGTAGTTAAAACTACAGTATTTATAAAAGATATGAATGAATTTGGGGCTATAAACGAAGTTTATGCTGAGTATTTTGGAGAAAATAAACCAGCAAGAGCTTGTGTAGAAGTTGCTAGATTACCAAAAGACGTTAAAGTTGAAATAGAAGTAATAGCTGTATTATAAGATTACAATATTTTTCAAACTGAAAAAAAGAGATGTTTTAAGATTTTAATCTTAAAACATCTCTTTTTTTATTTTAACTTCTAACAGTTTGTCGCTCTTTTATAAAACATATTGATACAATTAATCCAATAAATGCAAGTGTAGCTGCTATTGAAAATGCTACATCTATTCCATGGGTATTAGACAGGATAGCTGAACTCATGTGAGCTTTTTTAGTAGCAGTTGTCATTATAGTAATAAGTACAGCAGAGCCTATAGCACCAGATATTTGACGAAGTGTACTATTAATTGCTGTAGCATGAGATATAAGTTCTCTATCTAGTGTTTTAATTCCCCATGTAGTTAATGGCATTAGAACCATTGAAATACCAATCATACGAATACAATACATTAATGATATATGAATTAAAGATGTATCTTTGCCTAAAAACGCAAAAGATAAAGTTCCTAAAAATAAGCATCCAGTTCCTAATATTGATAGAGCGTGAGGACCATATTTATCTAGGTGACGTCCTGCAACTGGATTTAATGCAACCATTAGTATAGCACCAGGCATCATTAAAGAACCTGAAGCAAGTGCAGAGAATCCCCTTACAGATTGAATATATAGAGGTATCATTAATGTAGCAGACATCATTGAAGCATATACAATCATAATTAATAATGTAGAAATAAGAAATGGTTTATTTTTAAAAACTCTTAGTTCTAAGAATGGTTCTTTAGATTTTAATTGACGCCATGTAAACAAAATTAATGATACAATTCCTAATATTATTGGTAGATATGTTGCACTATTAGTCCAGCCATAATTACCTTGATTAGTAAACCCAATCAATAAACCACCAAAACCTAAAGAAGATAGTATTATTGAAGGTATATCCAGTTTTAGTTTCTGAGCTTCTCCAACATTTTTTAATAATATAAATGAAAGTATAACATCTAATATAGCTATAGGTGAAAGAAGCAAAAATAAACTATGCCAACCAAATGAATCTACTAACCATCCAGATAAAGTTGGTCCTATTGCTGGAGCAAATCCCACTGTAATACCAACTAGACTCATAGCTGTACCACGTTTTTCTATAGGACATAAATATAATATAATAACTTGTAAAAGTGGCATTAAAGAGCCAGAACCTACTGCTTGTAACACACGAGCAATCAACATAGTTGAAAAATCACGAGAGAAAAGTGCAATAACACATCCTAAAGAAAAGATAGTCATTGATGTAATAAATAATTTTCGAGTACTAAATCTATTTATCAAGTAAGCTGTTGTAGGAATAATGATACCTGCAATAAGTAGATAAATCGTAGTTAACCACTGACCAACATCAGCAGTAATTTTAAAATCTGACATTATATTGGGAAGTGCAGTTGCCAGTAATGTTTGACTAAGAGAGCTTATAAAAGCACCAGTCATTACGATTGCTATTATCAAATTTCCTTTTTTATTGTTTTTGCTATTACTTTGTATTTCCATAGTTTATAACGTCTCCTTTTTTAATTGATTTTTAATACTATTCAATAAAAGTACTTTTGGTCTCAAAATGTCTTCTTTTTCTAGATATGTAATCATTGCATCCATAATTAAAGAATCATATAGTTGATTTTTTCCTTCTTCATATAATTTTTTTGATGCTTCTAGTAACTTAGGGTTTTCAACAAGAGAAGTGTTTGTTTTGATTAGCTCTTCTATATCCTCTATTGTTTTAAAAAATAATGATTTACTATAAAGAGAAGAATAAGCTTCATCTTCTTGTTCATATAAAAACATTGATTTTTCAATTAAAGGATTTAGGTTATCCGCATTTTCTACAACTAAATCAAGCATTTGTATAGTAAATTCAGCAATAAAGTATACATTTATTTCTCTTTTTTGTATATGAATAATATATGTAAACTGGTGAATTAGAGCATCTAGTAAGAAAACTAAATCAAATAGAATGTTTTCTATTTTGTCGCCATAATTATCAAATAAACTCAGCTTATATTCATTTAATAAATTAGCTCGAGATTTTTTTTGTAACTTACTTGTCGTTTTACGTTGCACTTCAGAAAAATTTTCCCTAACATAAGTATTTATAGTAGTTCTAGAAAAAATATTTCCCCATACAGCTATTATTTTTCTTTTTAATTTTTCAGATGGATGAATATCATTGTTTTCATTAATAGAATGTATAATTTCTAAAAATTTTTCGTCATAATAATTAATTATTTCACAGATAAAACTTTCTTTAGTTTCAAAATGTTTGTAAAAAGTAGCTTTAGACATTTTACATTCTTTTACAATATCTAGTATTGAAGTATTTTGAAAACCTTTTTGGTCAAAGATTCTTTGAGCAATAGTTATAATAAGTTTTTGTTTGTCAGTCAATTGGCTATCTCCTTTCATGTAAAAACGATAAGTACTAAGTAGTACTTTAAAGTTTCCATAAATACATTATACATCATTTGGAAAAAAAATCAATATCTGGACCTGTGATATAAAAAAATTGAAAAAATATTGTTAGTTTTAGTAACATAAAGAAGAATTTAAGAGTTTCTTAAGAATTGTTTAAAGAATTTGCAATAAATTAATGATATGATTATACTATGAAGTAAAATGTCTTTAAATTTTTTAGATATTAAATCTAAATTATGGGGGTGCAGTATATGAAAAAGAAAAGAGGCTTGATTATAGTTTTTGCATTTTTTCTAGTTTTCGCAAAAATGTTTATTAATATATCTAGTGGAGAAAATAAAATCATGGCATATGAAATAAGTAAGTATAGAAAAGGTGTGAACGTTTTATCAATAAATAATATTGTAGTAGCAAACAAAAAGTATAGCTTACCTGAAGACTATTCTCCACAAGAAAGTAATGAAGCAAAAGATGCTTTTTATAAAATGAATAAAGAGGCTCAAAAAGCAGGATTAAATCTAAAAGCCTTCAGTACATATAGAAGTTATAAATATCAAGAAAATTTATTCAACACATATGCAGAGAAACATGGTGAGAAGGAAGCAAACAGATTTTCAGCTAAGCCAGGAGAAAGTGAACATCAAACTGGACTTGCATTTGATATTGGAGGAGACGACCAATCTTGTTGGGCAAATAAAAAATTTAATAATACAAAAGAAGCTAAGTGGCTGTACGAAAATGCATATAAGTATGGATTTATACTTAGATATCCAGAGGGAAAAGAAAGCATAACAGGATACATGTATGAATCATGGCACTATAGATATGTTGGAACTGAACACAGTAAAAACTTTGCAATGAACAATCTAACACTAGAAGAATATTTACATATAGATTAAGCCATAATTTGTTAAATTTAGGTTAAAATAAAAAATAATCTAGACTATTAATTATGTAAGGTGTTATAATGTAAATACAATTAAAGATAACTACTCGAAGGGGAGTAGCTTACACGAAAGTGGTAATTAATCGTCAGGACAGTAGAGATACTCGGTTAATTAACAAGGAATTCCTTGATAGCAAGACCTTCAAAATAAGCATTAAGTATGTTTGTTTTGGGGTCTTTTTTTATTCAAGGAATTTTTTATTTAAAAAATTTAAAATTTCAAGTATACATAAGAGTCCCCAAACATAAAATAAATTTATTAAAGAGGAGGGCAACAAATGTCTTACAAAAGTACTTATCAAGAAATAATTAAAAATTTAGACTCAAGCTTAAATGGTTTGAGCAAGGAAAGAGCAGAAGAGCTATTAGAAAAAAATGGAACTAATGAATTAAAGGAAGCAGATAAGGTTCCTACGTATAAGCTTTTCTTAGAAAGTTTTAAAGACCCACTGGTAATAATTCTATTGATAGCTGCTTTAGTACAAATATTTTTAGGTGAAACTGTAGAGTCAATAATAATTTTTGCAGTTATTATTATCAACTCTGTTTTAGGAGTTGTACAAACAAAAAAAGCAGAAAGTTCATTAGAAAGTTTGAAAAATTTATCTGCACCAAATGCAAAGGTAATAAGAGATAATAAGAAAATGACAATTCCAGCAAAAAATTTAGTAGTTGGAGATATTGTATTTTTAGAAGCTGGTGATTACATACCAGCAGATGGAAGACTTATAGAAGCACAATCATTAAAGGTTGTAGAAGGGATGTTAACTGGTGAATCAGAACCAGTTCTAAAACATACAGAAAAAATAAGCGAAGATGTAAGTTTAGGTGACCAAAAAAACATGGTATTTAGTGGTGCTGTAGTCGTTTATGGTAGAGGTTCATTTGTAGTAACTGGAACAGGTATGAATACTGAAATGGGTAAAATAGCTGGTCTTTTAGAAACTGCGGAAAATAAGTTGACACCATTACAACAAAAAATAGAAGCTTTTAGTAAAAAGCTTGGTGTAGGTATTGTAGTACTTGCACTCTTAATATTTATAATTCAGGTAGCAAGAAATTATATGATGGCTGGAAATGGAGAAATGACACAAATTATTCTCGATTCATTCATGTTTTCTGTAGCAGTAGCAGTAGCAGCAATACCAGAAGCTTTATCATCAATAGTTACTATAGTGCTGGCTGTTGGAACAAACAGTATGGCAAAGAAACAAGCTATAATAAGAAAATTACCAGCTGTCGAGACTTTAGGTTCAACAAGTGTCATATGTACTGATAAAACAGGTACTCTTACACAAAATAAAATGACAGTTGTGGACTGTTATATGTATGGAACTAACAATGATGAGCTTAATAAAGAAAATATAAATTATTCTTATCATGCTAAATTGTTGACTATGGTTTCTACATTATGTAATGATTCTCATATAACTAGTGATGGAAAAGAAGTAGGTGACCCAACAGAAGTTGCACTAATAAATTATTCAAGCAAAAATGATTTAGATTATGATAGATTAAGAAGTAAATATATTAGAATAAATGAAATACCATTTGATTCAGATAGAAAGCTTATGTCTACAGTAAATAGTATATATGGAGATTATATAATGTTTACAAAAGGTGCTCCAGATATTGTATTTAGCAGATGTAAATATGCTTTAAAAAATGGCTCAAAAGTAGACATAACAGATGAGATAATAGAAGAATACAAGAATAAAAATGAAGAGTTTTCAAATAGAGCACTTAGAGTATTAGCATTTGCAATAAAAGATGTTCCAGAAGAAGGTTTTACACCTTCAATTGATGACGAACATGATATGATATTGGTTGGGATAATGGCAATGATAGACCCACCAAGAGAAGAAGTAATGGACGCAGTAAAAGAAGCAAAGAGCGCTGGCATAAAAACAGTTATGATAACTGGAGATCACAAAACAACCGCAGCAGCAATTGCAAAAGAAATAGGTATAATGGAAGATGGAGATTTAGCACTTACTGGAAAAGAGTTGGATGCATTAAGTGAAGAAGAATTAAATAAAAAATTAGAAGATATAAGTGTATATGCCAGAGTTTCACCAGAAAACAAAATTCGTATAGTAAAAGCATGGCAACATAAGAATAACATAACTGCTATGACTGGTGATGGTGTCAATGATGCACCAGCTTTAAAACAAGCAGATATAGGTATAGGTATGGGAAGTGGTACTGATGTAGCAAAAGATGCTTCTGCTATGGTCTTAGTTGATGATAACTTTGCAAGTATAGTAAATGCTGTTGAAGTTGGTAGAACAGTATATAGCAATATAATAAAAGCAATAACTTATTTATTTGCAGGAAACTTGGGTGCTATAGTGGCTATCTTGTTTGCAGTATTTGCAGGATGGTCGAACCCATTTACAGCTTTACAACTTTTATTTATAAACCTAGTAAACGACTCTTTGCCAGCAATAGCATTAGGATTTGAAAAATCAGAAAAAAATATAATGAATAAACCTCCTAGACATCCAGATGAAAGTATATTAGCAGGAGGAACATTAAAAGCAGTGGCTATAAGAGGTTGTATAATTGGTATAGTTACAATAATTGCACAATATATAGGATTACAAGTGTCACCAGAACTTGGTGTAGCGATGGCGTTTTCAACTTTAATATTAGCGAGAATAATGCAAACATTGCCTGCACGTTCTAATAATCAGACAATAGTAAAACTAGGCTTTTTTAGTAATAAATATGTTATAGGAGCAGTTTTAATATGTTTTGGACTTTACTCTTTAACATTAATGCCAGTTTTGAGAGGGATATTCTCTATACCAACAGTATTTGGTTTATATGAATTAGGAATTTGTTTAGGTTTAGCATTACTTTCATCAATATTGATGGAACTTAATAAATTAATGAATAGAAATATTGTAGAATAATTAAAAATACTAAACTAAAGGGACATATTGATTTTATCAATATGTCCCTTATATAGTTAGATTTATTCTAGATTATCGATTATTTGGAATGCTTTTATAACCTCAGGAAGTTCTTTTTCTTCAGGCATTCTAAATCTTATAAAGTTTTTATCAAGTCCAGTAAAATCGCTACCAGATATAACTCTTATTTTTAATTTTGCAAATTCTTGTTGTAAATTTATATCTTTATTTTTATGTTCAACTGTCATTATAGATACAGTATCACTAGTCTCAGCTATGTTAAGGTTTTTCCATGGAATCAATAGTTGATTTTTTATAGCTTTTGTTTTTTCTTTTAATTCTTCTATAAATTGAACATCATCTAATAAATTAGCTGCAATACTACGAGAGATTTCAGATACTTCGTAAGGAGTAGAAATCTTTTTAATAGGATTAACAAGTTGTTCAGGAAGGACTGCATATCCTGCTCTTAGTCCAGCCAAACCAAAACCTTTTGAGAATGTTTTTAGAACAATTACATTATCATAATCATTTAAAAGTTTTACAGCTGAATTTTCTTTTGGCATATATTCACCATAAGCCTCATCTATCATAACAGCTATATCATATTTTGCTGCCTCTTTTACTATATTTTCAATTGATGATAGAGGTATAATTTGTCCAGTAGGATTATTTGGGTTATCTATGTAAATTAATTTATATTCTGAATTTATTTTTTCAATAAATTCCTTTTCATTAAACTTGAAATTATTTTCTTTCTTTAAAAGAACATAGTCATAAGTAACACCATGCATTTTTATATCTGTTTCATATTCTGAAAATTGAGGTGAATATCCTAAAACCTTATCTCCTTTTTCAATAAATAATCTATTTAAAAGATAAATAACATGTATAGAACCATCAGCTAGACAAATTCTATCAGTAGTTAGTGCTGTAAAGTCTTTCCAATAATCAACTATATTGTTTTTTAGACTAATTGAATGAGGGTATCCTCTTATCATATCAAATTCTAAAGCATTAAAAGCTTCTACAGCTTTATTTGAGAAAGATACTGTATTTATACCTTCGCCACAATCTATCTCAAATACATCTTCGCAATGACCAGATTCTATGGCATAACTTTTTTTCAACTGCATTTCAATAGCTTTGTTAATTTTTAATTTCATAGCTTATCACTCCTTATTTAGTCAATAATAAATGTTAAAAAAGTTGCTAGATTTAAAATATTGTGAAAATACATAATAGTAAAAAACAAATATAAATATTATAATAGCTCACTTTATTTAATATGATTATATATCATATATTGTAAAATTTCTAGCATTATAAGACTATAAATTGAAAATATTCAGAAAAATACTACAAGAAACGATTTATTTTGCCTTGATATGGAAGTATAGGAATGTTATTAATTTTATAAATTGGAATAGTTTAAGTGTAAAGTTATGATATAATTTAATAAGGGTAATTCTTTAAATTAGATTAAGGAAATATAAGTATACAATAAAATGTTATGGAGTTGGATGATGGGATATAAATTGATTGTAACAGATATGGATGGAACTTTATTAGGAAATAACCATAAAGTTACTGATGAAAATAAAATTGCACTGCAAAAAGTTATTAAAAGTGGTATTAATGTAACTTTAGCAACAGGAAGAACTTTCGATTCAGCTAAATGCAATGTAGATTTTCTTAAAGAAGATATGCCAATAATAGCTTGTAATGGCTCATTGATAAGGGAGCAAAATGGAAATATAATATATTCAAATAAAATTGATACAAAAACATGTCTAGATATTTTAGATGTGTTAGACAAATATAATATTTACTATCAATGTAATAGTATAGATTCCATGCTTTCAAAAAAAATAGAAGGGCGTGAAGATAGAATAAGTGTGTTTTTGGGCTCTGAAACAGAAGTAATTATAAGGGATGATTTAAGAGAAGAGATTTCTAAAAATGACATATTAAAGTTTGTAATAATAGAAGAAAAAAATCCAGCTATTTTAGACGAAATAAGAAAAGAATTAAAAAAAGTTCAAGGCATAAAAATAACTTCTTCTTGGCCAAATAATATTGAAGTTATGAATACTGGTGTTGATAAAGGCAATGCGGTTAAAATTTTAGCTGAAAAAATGAATATAGATAGAGAAGATATAATTGCATTTGGAGATAATTACAATGATATAGAAATGATACAATTTGCTGGTCTTGGTGTAGCTATGGGAAATGCAGAAGAATTGATTAAACAAGAGGCTGATTATGTGACAGATAGCAATCAAGAGAGTGGAGTTGCAAAAGCAATTTATAAGTTTTTTGAGTTAAAAGAGTCACTTAGTTCTTAAAAAAGGCATTTAAAGGAAAAAATAGGTTGACTATTTTATAGATAGTAATTATAATACAAATAGGTAAAATATAAAAATTTAGATTCAGTGAAGAAGAGAGTAGATATAAAGCAGGTCTCAGCGAGTTAGGGATGGTGTAAGCCTAATGATAATACTTTATATTGAATAGAGCTTTGGAGAATATTACTTGAAATTCAGTATGGTAATAGGTAATCTCGCCTTAAGAGAATAGAGTGGGTAAACATAGTTTATCAACTAGAGTGGTAACACGGAATATTTCGTCTCTTGGTCTTTTTGACCAAGAGATTTTTTATTTTTAGCTAAAGTAAAAATATTATAATTAAAATATAAAAAATTAAAATATGAGGTGAAAAATATGAAATTATGGGGTGGACGCTTTAGAAAAGCTGAAAATCAACTTATGGAAGAATTTAATAAATCTTTTGGGTATGACTGTATACTATACAAAAAAGATATCGAAGGAAGTATAGCACATGTCTATATGCAAGTAAAATGTGGGCTTTTAACAGATGAAGAGGGAAAAGCTATAACAGAAGGTCTAAATGGAATACTTGAAGATATTGAAAATGGAAAATTGGCATTAGATGGAGATTATGAAGATATACATAGTTTTACTGAGATAAACTTGATTCAAAGAATAGGTGATGTTGGGAAGAAACTTCATACAGCTCGTAGTAGAAATGACCAAGTTGCAGTTGATATGAGATTATATGCCAAAGAAAAGGCAAGTGATTTAGTGGGGTTAATATCTGGATTTAAAGAAACTATAAAAGATGTTGCTGATAAAAATTCAGTAATGATGCCAGGATATACTCATCTTCAAAGAGCGCAAGTGGTAACTTTTAAACATCATTTGATGGCATATTATAGTATGTTTGATAGAGATGAGAAAAGAATAAAAAATGCTATAGAAATATTAGATGAATCACCTTTAGGTTGTGGAGCTTTGGCAGGAACTACACATGATATAGATAGAAATATAACTTGTGAGCAATTAGGATTTAAAAAAGTTGTAGATAATTTTATGGATGGTGTAAGTGATAGAGACTATTTATTAGAACTAATGAGTGATTTTTCAATTATAATGATGCATTTAAGTAGACTTAGTGAAGAATTGATACTTTGGAGTTCTCAAGAATTTGGGTTTGTTGAAATAGATGATTTATATACTACTGGAAGTAGTATAATGCCTCAAAAGAAAAATCCTGATGGTGCAGAACTTATAAGAGGTAAGACTGGTAGAGTATATGGAAATTTATTTGGTCTTTTTACAGTGATGAAAGGTATACCACTAGCTTACAATAAAGATATGCAAGAAGATAAGGAAGGCTTCTTTGATAGTGTACACACTCTTGAAATGTGTATACAAATAATGGAGAGAATGATAGCTACATTAAAGGTAAATGAAGATAAAATGAAACAAGCAGTTAAAAATGGGTTTTTAAATGCTACAGAAGTTGCTGACTATCTAGTTAAAAATAATGTTGCCTTTAGAGATGCACATGGAATTGTTGGAAGTATTGTAATATATTGTGAAGATAATAAAAAAGCAATAGAAGATTTGACACTAGAAGAATTACATAAGTTTTCAGATGAATTTAAGGAAGATATTTATGACTTTATTAACTATGAAAGTATATTAAACAAAGGAATAAAAAAGAATTTAAAATAATATAGGATATTAAGTTTTAAAAGCTGTGAATTTTAATGAGTGGTATCATTAAAACTTACAGCTTTTTATTATATAAAACATTATTTATAATGCAATATCAATAACTTTTAGAGCCAATAAATTTAAATTTATTAACACTAAAAAGTTACTAAAAATAAAACCTTCTATTATTAAAATGATAATTAATATCAATAAGTATTGACAAAATTATTTTTAGATATTATTATATATAGTATAAATAATAATGAAAATCAATATCAAATAAGGCGGGAGGCAGTCTAATGAACTTATTAGTGATTGGTGGCCATGAAAGAATGGAAAAAGATTATATGGTTATGGCCAAGAAAAAAGGTTATAAAACAAAAGTATATACTACTATGTCATCTAAATTAAATAACTCTATAGGAAAACCTGATGCTGTTGTTATACTTACATCAACAGTTTCACATAAGATGTCTAGAACAGTTGAGTCTCAGGCTAAAAAACAGGATATACTAATTGTAAGACATAAAAATAGTAGTAAGGTAGCATTTAATGAATGTCTAGATATGGTTGATGAATGTCTAGGAAACTGTTCAAAATGTAAACTTAACGATAAGCAAAAACAGAAAAATACATAAATATATAATTTAATAAGTTTGAGAATACATATTCAATATGTGTTGAGTGTGTGAAATAAAGTGTGCATTCTTCCAAAAAGTTGTGATAGTAAAGATATCACAATATACAAGGAAGGAGCACATTTTTATTTTTTAACAAAAATAAAATGTTAAAGAGATTATTGAAAAATATTATTTTAATTATTTTTAAGTTAAGTGCATTTTTAGTAAAATAAGAAAACATAAATAAAAACATATTAACTTAATTTTTGTAGAATTAATTGTCAATTTTTTATTTAAATGGTAGAATATTCATGGATGGTATCTTGTTATAAGAACTATACTTTAAATGTTTTTAATTATTTTGTCTTATATAACTCATATCTTCATGAATGAGATTGGAAATTAAGATGTTGTATCACAAGTTGGAGGTGATACTATTAAAATAGGATTTATTGGTTCTGGAAAAGTTGGGACATCTTTAGCAAATTATTTTTTGTCAAAAGATTATTGTGTAACGGGCTTTTATGGAAGAAATCAATTATCTTTATTAGAATCAACAGATTTAACAAAAACAAAGATTTATAGTAATTTGAAAGACATTATTTATGAAAATGATATATTATTTATTACAACATCAGATGATTCTATTGAAATCATAGACAAAAAACTTTCCAAATTTAATTTAAAACATAAATACATTTGCCACACAAGTGGTTCTTTAAAATCTAGTATATTGTTCTGTTCAAAAAAAGCAGGTGCATTAATTTATTCTGTCCATCCTATATTTGCATTTTCCAATAAAAATACTGATATTAAAAAAATGAAAGACATTTGTTTTTCCATAGAAGGTGATAATGAAAAAGATGATTTATTTATTCAAAATTTTATAAATAGCTTAGGAAATCGATTTTTCATAAGAGATAAAAATACTTCATCCACTTATCATGTGGCCAATGTTTTAGTTTCAAATTTAGTGTTATCTTTACTATATGTAGGAGTAAGTTACTTTATTAAATTGGGTCTATCTGAAGAAGAAGCTTTAAAAGCTATAAATCCTTTGGTCAAAATAAATATAGAAAATATACTTGATAATGGATTTACTAAATCCCTTACTGGACCTGTTGTTCGTGGTGATATAACACCAATAAAAAAACATTTATCAGCATTAGATAAAAAAGATGAAGATATTTACAAAATACTCTCCTTAAATCTACTAAAAATAATAGCCTTGGAAAATGAAGATTCATTAAAATGTACAAAAAATATTTCTATAGAAAATGCAGTCGAAGATTTAATGAGTAAATCTGAAAAATATAAAGAGATTTACAAAATTTTAGGAGGAAAAAACAATGAAAAATACTATACTGACTTTTAAAAATGCTAAAAGTGATGGAAGGAAGCTATCTATGCTTACTGCTTATGATTACTCAATAGCAAAAATAATGGATGAATGTAATATAAATGGTATTTTAATAGGAGATTCATTAGGAATGGTCGTAAAAGGTGAAGAAAACACTCTATCTGTTACTATAGATGAAATTATATATCATACAAAAGCTGTAAAAAATGGTGCCAAAAATGCCTTAATTGTAAGTGATATGCCATTTCTATCTTACCATGTTTCTACAGAAGAGGCTGTTAAAAATGCTGGCAGACTTGTAAAAGAAGGTGGGGCACATGCTGTAAAATTAGAAGGTGGCTCAAACGTTATAGAACAAATAAAAAACATTGTAAATGCTCAAATACCTGTAATGGGCCATTTAGGACTAACACCTCAATCTGTAAATTCATTTGGTGGATTTAAGGTTCAAGGAAATACTAGTGAAACAGCAAAACAACTTATTGAAGATGCTAAATTAATAGAAAAAGCAGGAGCATTTTCTATTGTCCTTGAAGGAGTTCCTGCTAAAATAGCTGAGAAGGTGACTAATTCTATTTCAATTCCCACAATAGGGATAGGAGCAGGAATTAATTGTGATGGTCAAATTTTAGTTTATCAAGATATGTTGGGGATGTTTGGAGATTTTGTACCTAAATTTGTAAAGCAATACGCAAATATAGGAGATATAATGAAAGATTCAATTAAAAATTACATACTAGAAGTTGAAACTGGCGTATTTCCACAAGAAAAACATAGCTTTTCAATAAATGAATCTGAATTAGAAAAATTATACTAAGATTAAGGATGGTACAAAATGCTTGTAAAAGAAATAAAATCACTAAGAAATATAATTAAAGATTGGAAAAAAACTGGCTATTCTATAGGACTTGTTCCTACTATGGGATTTTTACATGAAGGACATCAAAGCCTTATTAAAAAAGCTGTAAAAGAAAATGATAAGGTAGTAGTAAGTGTATTTGTAAATCCAACTCAGTTTGGACCAAATGAAGATTTTAACAGTTATCCGAGAGATATAGAAAAAGATTTTAAATACTGTATAGATAGTGGTGCATCAGTAGTCTTTAACCCATCATCAGAAGAAATGTATTTGAAAGGCAATTGTACTACCATAGATGTGTCTGGACTTACAGATTTTCTTTGTGGTTCTAAAAGGCCTGTTCATTTTGGTGGTGTATGCCTAGTTGTTTCAAAACTTCTGAATATAGTAACTCCTGATAAAGCTTATTTTGGAGAGAAAGATGCTCAACAATTAGCAGTAATTAAAAGGATGGTCAAAGATTTGAATATAGACACAAAAATAATAGGATGCCCTATAATTCGTGAAAAAGATGGTTTAGCAAAAAGCTCAAGAAATACATATCTTTCAAAAGAAGAAAGAAAAACTGCTTTAGTTTTAAATGAAAGCCTAAGCTTGGCAAAAGAAGAACTGGCAAAAGGAAATCTAGATGTAAAAAAAATAAAAGAATTAATAACATCTAAAATAAATTCTGAAGATTCAACAAAAATAGATTATGTTGAAATTGTAGATAGTGAGACATTACAACCTGTTGAACATATAGAAAATTCTGTACTTGTAGCAAGTGCTGTTTTCATAGGAAAAACTAGATTAATTGATAACTTTACATTTCAATTTGATATATAGGTTGTTGTTTTATACAGTATAGATAATTAAAAAAATGATATTTTATAAAAAGAAAAATTTAAAAATTAGATTTGCTTAAGATTATGATTAATTGTAATTATATGGGAGGTCTCAAAATAAAAATTTGGGTATCTCCTTTTTTGTATAAAAAAGAAAAGGGATTCCTAAGAACTCCTTTTCTATGTGATAATTGTTCTTTAAAAAAACATTATAATTATAGCAGATAAGGGTGTTATAAATAAGTGGTATTGCTATTTTCTCATATTTCTTTTTCCTCTAGACTTTCTTTTATTATTCTTTTTAATATTTGAAGCTATTATAAATATAACTAGAAGTACTAAAATAGCCATAATAATTTTAATAGAAAGCATCAAAGTTTTATTTTCAGTTATAAATGGAAGACTACTATCAAGGTTATTTTTTGCAACTAAATCTATACTCTTTTCTAGCTTACCACTATTATATATATTTAAAGTACCAACCTTAGTACCTTTTTTTACAGGTAAATCAATTTTATCTAGTTCAGTTTTAGTATTGTAGTCACCTTGAGACTCATTTTGTCCTAAAGTTATCTTATAACTATATTTTGGTTCATAAATTAATTCATGTTGTTTTGTAAATAATACTTTTTTAGTATCAGTATATTTTTCTTTATCAACAATAGTAGCGCATTTAAAGTTATCAAATCCATAATCAATTAAGATGCGTGAATCTAAATATAAATCGTAATTAGTTGAATTAAATACAGCAGCAATGACTCTTCTTCCATCTTTTACTGCACTAGATAAAAGACATTTACCAGCAGCATCAGTATATCCTGTTTTTATACCATCAACTATATCGTATTTTATATCTATAGATTGACCTTTATATGTAATCTTATCATGTGATGTTAAAAATTTATTAGTATTTACAAAATATCTTTCATAAGGGTATGCTTTTGTAGCATCAAACTTAAGTGACTTAGTTTTTACAATCTGTCTAAAAACATCATTATTCATAGCTTCTCTGGCCATAAGAGCCATATCATGAGCTGTAGTGTAATGATTTGGGTCTGGTAATCCATGAGGATTGTTAAAATGAGTGCCAGTAGCTCCAATATCTTTTGCCTCAGAATTCATAAGGTCAACAAATTTTTGTACATCTCCTTCACCAACATATCTAGCTAATACAAAGGCAGCATCATTAGAAGAATGAATCAAAAGAGCGTTTAATAATTGTCTTACAGTGAAAGCTTCGCCTTCTTTCAAGTACATACTAGAACCCTCTATCTGAGGTAGGTTTTTAATTTCTATTACTTGATTTAAATTCTTAACCTTTTTCAGAACTAAACAAGCTGTCCATGCCTTAGTTGTTGAAGCTGGATAAAGCTTAGAATCTCCAGATTTATTATACAATATTTTTCCAGTTTCATAGTCCATTAAAACGGCATGTTTGGCAACTATAGCTGGTTCATCATCTGCAAAAGATATATTAGAACTTCCTAAAAATGAAGCAAATATCAAGAAACAGATTAATAAAAGTGATAAATTTCTTTTCATTGTGAGCCTCCAAAATTTAAATTCATCTTTTAGTATAGCATATTTTTGTCAATAATTAAAATGAAGGAGTGATTAATATATGAAAAAAAAGGTAAAAATTATTTTGTTTTCTATGGTATGTTTTTTAACATTGTCAGCAATAATCATTAATCGGTTAGATGTCTTCAAAGAAGATATTTATGTTGTAAGTAAAAATAATTCACATAATAAAAAAACAGATAAGGTAGACAAAATAGTTAAAAATGAAGTAAATAAGCATAATAAATATGAGGGGAAAATAGATAAAAATATTCAAATTAATAAAATAACTATATACATAAGTGGAGCAGTGAATAGACCAGGGATTGTAACTATAGAATCAGATAAGAGACTTTATGATGCTGTAGAATTATTAGGTGGAACAACAAAAGAAGCTGATTTAAATGGAATTAATTTATCACTAAAGTTAGAAGATGAACAACATTACATAATACCTAAAATAGGAGAAACAATATCTGTTACAAGCAACAGCGATTCTAATAAGCCAAGTCTAGAAAATGAACCTAAAAATGAATCTGAAAGTAAAAATAATAAAAATCTATCTGATAAATCAAAAATAAATATAAACACAGCAAAATTAGAAGAACTGGATGCTTTACCTGGAGTTGGAGAAGCTACAGCTAATAAAATTTTACAACATAGAGAAGAAAATGGACAATTTGATTCAATTGAAGATATAAAAAATGTGAATGGGATAGGAGATAAAAAATACGAAAATCTAAAAGATTTAATTTGTATAGACTAAAAATATAATACAAAACTCACTTATAGATATGGTATTATAAATATGTATGTATATGTGTGTATATGCGGAAATTTAGTAAAGGAGGTACTTTTATGAAGAAGGAACAAAAAAAACTTACAGAGATGACAACAGCAGGTGGATGAGCAGCTAAAATAGGGCCAGAGGTTCTGGCATCAGTTTTATCTCAACTGCCTAAAAATGATAATATAGAAAATTTATTAGTAGGATTAGATACAGCAGATGATGCTGCTGTGTATAAGTTAAATGATGATATGGCACTTATTCAAACACTGGATTTCTTTACACCAATGGTAGATGACCCATTTGTATTTGGTCAAATTGCTGCATCAAATTCACTATCAGATGTATATGCTATGGGAGGAAAGCCTTTAGTTGCAATGAATATTGTTTGTTTTCCATCATGTCATGATATGGATGTACTTGCAGAAATATTAAAAGGTGGATTTGATAAAGTAAAAGAAAGTGGTGCACTATTAGTCGGAGGGCATACTGTAGATGACCAAGAACCTAAATATGGTCTTTCAGTTTCTGGAATTGTAAATCCAAATAAAGTTTTATCAAATGCTACTGCAAAGCCTGGCGACAAGTTAGTTATAACAAAGCCAATTGGTGTGGGTGTATTAAATACAGCCATGAAAGAAGGTATGGTAGAACAACATGTATGTGACAAAGTAGTAGAAATAATGATACATTTAAATAAATATGCAGCAATGAGTTTTGATAAAATTGATGTAAATTCAGTTACAGATATCACTGGATTTGGTTTACTTGGGCATGCTTTAGAAATGGCTAAAGCTTCTGAAGTGAGTATTGAAATTGATTCAAAGCATGTTCCAATTATCGAGGGTGCTGTAGAAATGGCAGAAATGGGAATCATACCTGCTGGGATGTATAAAAACATGCATTATGTATCAAAAGATGTAGAAATTGTAGGAGATGTAGAAGTTGCAGTTCAAGATATTTTATATGACCCACAAACTTCTGGAGGGTTATTGATTTCTGTAAAAGAAGAATTAGCAGAAGAACTTGTAAGAGATATGAAGTTAAATGGAGCAATAGAAGCAAAAATCATAGGTTCTGTAGTGAAAAAAGGGGAAAAATATATTAAAGTTTTATAAAATATTATATGTAGAGAAAGAGTGATTATTTTGAGCAAAAGAGAATTATTTGCAATGTTACCTTCAGTTGATGAAGTATTAAGTGATAATAGAATAGTAGAAATAATAGAGGAATATCCTAGAAGTTTAGTTTTAGAATCTGTAAGAGAAGTGATAGATTTTAAGAGACAATTTATTTTAAGATTAAAAGAGGATGCATCTAATTCTGTAACAATAGAATTTGATGAGATAATAGAATCTTCAATAGAGAGAGTTAAATTAAATTACTCATTATCATTAAAAAAAGTTATAAATGCAACTGGTACAGTTATTCATACAAATTTGGGGAGGTCTTTACTTAGTGAAGATATAAAAGATGAATTATGGTGTGCTGCTTCAAGATATTCAAACTTAGAATATGATTTGGATAATGGAGAAAGAGGCTCAAGATATTCTCATTTAACTAATACAATAAAAAGACTTACTGGTGCAGAAGATGTACTAGTTGTAAATAATAATGCAGCAGCAGTGCTTCTTGTACTTAGTACAATGGCAAAAGGAGGAGAAGCAATTGTATCACGTGGAGAGTTAGTGGAAGTAGGAGGTTCTTTCCGAATTCCAAGTATAATGGCTCTTAGTGGTGCAGAATTAGTGGAAATAGGCTCAACTAATAAGACACACTTAAAAGATTATAAAGAAGCTATTACAGAAGAAACTAATGTATTGATGAAAGTTCATACAAGTAACTATAGAATTATGGGATTTACAGAGAGTGTATCTATCGAAGAACTAGTTAGTTTGGGTAAAAAATATAAGTTACCTGTAATAGAAGACCTAGGAAGTGGAGTATTTATAGATTTATCAAAATATGGATTATCTTATGAACCAACTGTATTAGATTCTATAAGACAAGGTGCGGATGTAGTTACTTTTAGTGGAGATAAAATGCTTGGTGGGCCACAAGCAGGTATTATAGTTGGGAAAAAAGAGTATATAGAAAAAATGAAGAAAAATCAACTTACTAGAGCTCTTAGAGTCGATAAGCTTACAATATGTGCACTTGAAGCAACTTTAAGGATGTACCTAGATGAAACAAAGGCTGTAGAAAACATACCTACTTTAAAAATGTTGACATATAGCATTGGAGAATTAGAAGCAAAGGCAAATAAATTATTTGAAAAAATAACTGCCTTAAATCTAAATGCTAAGATAAACATAGAAGATGGATTCTCTCAGGTAGGAGGAGGGTCTATGCCTCTTGAAACAATAGCCACAAAGGTAATAACAATAACTCCTGAGCATATGAATGTATCATCTTTAGAAAAAAAATTAAGACTCAGTGAAGCTCATATAATAGCTAGAGTATATGATAATAAATATGTTTTAGATGTAAGAACTATATTTGATGATGAATTTGATGTAGTAGTTGAGGAATTAAGAAAAGCCTTTAATTAACTAAATTTGATATAGTAATACTATTAATTTTAATTGAAAATTAAAAGCATAGAAGCTTTGATAGGGGGCAAAAAATGAAAAACGTAGTAATTGGAACAGCAGGTCATATAGACCATGGAAAAACAACTCTTATAAAAGCATTGACTGGAAGAGAAACTGATACATTGGATGAAGAAAAAAAGAGAGGTATATCAATAAATTTAGGGTTTACTTATTTTGATTTACCAAACAATAGAAGGGCTGGTATCGTAGATGTACCAGGACATGAAAAATTTATAAAAAACATGCTAGCTGGAGCATCAGGACTTGATATAGTTTTACTTGTTGTAGCAGCAGATGAGGGTGTTATGCCACAGACAGTTGAGCATTTAGACATCTTAAGTTTTTTAAATATAAAAAATGGAATAGTAGTTTTGACTAAATCTGATACTGTAGACGAAGAATTTAGAGAACTAGTAAAAGAGGATGTTTGTGAAAAAATAAAAGGTACTTTTCTTGAAAGTGCAGAAATAATTGAAGTTGATTCTGTATCTAAAAAAGGAATAAATACTCTTATTGAAAAAATAGATAAGATGAGTGAGGCAATAGAAGATAAAAACGAAAATTCTCCAGCAAGACTTAATATAGATAGAGTATTTTCTATAAAGGGATTTGGTACTGTAATAACAGGTACATTAATAGAAGGAAAGATAAGTATAGAGGATGACTTGGTTATATATCCACAAGTATTAAAAACAAAGATAAGAAGTATACAAGTTCATGGGGAAAGTAAAGATACAGCTTATGCAGGACAAAGAACAGCAATCAACATATCAAATGTAAAGGTAGATGATATAAAAAGAGGAGATGTTTTGGCTGCTCCAAATTCATTAGAAGAATCAATGATGTTAGATGTGAAATTATCATTGGTAAATCATCTAGAAAAAGGGATAAAGCATTGGGATAGATTGAGATTGTATCATGGGACTAGAGAAATACTTTGTAGAGCAGTTCCACTAGATAAAGATTTAATTGAAAACGGAGAGAATGGATATGTTCAATTAAGACTTGAAGAAAGTATAGTATCTAAGAAGGGTGATACTTTTGTTGTCAGACGTTATTCTCCAATGGAAACTATAGGTGGAGGTGTGATAATTGACCCATCTCCTAAAAAGCATAAGAGATTTGATGAAAAAGTTATAGAGGGATTAAAAATAAAAGAAAAAGGTGAACTTAAAGATATAATAGAAGAATACTTAAAGAGAAATCTAAAAAATTATCCAAATCTAAAAGAAATAATGAGTTATAGTGGTGCTCATGAAGAGCATGTAAAAAAAGCTATTGAGATACTTATATCAGAAAATAAAGTATTGCTTATTGGAAACATGTACATGCATATAAATCAATACAATAAACTGAAGGAAAGTACAATAAATCTTTTAAGTGAGTACCATAAGAAGTATAGATTGAGAAAAGGTATGTTAAAAGAAGAAGTAAGGTCTAAGGTAGAAAGTAATTTTAAGACTAGAGAAATGGATATCTTATTAGAAAAATTATCTACAGAAAATATTATAAAAATAGAAAATAATATAATATCATTATTTGATTTTGAAGTTATCTTAAATGACAAACAAAGAGAAATAGCAAAAAAAATAGAAAAAAAGCTAAAATCATGTGGAGTTTCTTCAATATTGACAATAGATGAAGTTTCTGAAGGAAATCATAACTATGCTGAAGTATTAGAGTCAATGATAGGTAACAAGGTAGAAAAATTGGATGATTTGTATATAATGGATAAAGATATTTATGAAGATGCAAAGAATACTTTAATAAATTATATAAAAGAAAATAAGGAAATAACATTAGGAGAATACAGAGATTTGATAGATTCTAGTAGAAAAAACTGTATGATTATATTAGAAAACTTTGATAGAAACAAAATAACTAAAAGAGTAGAAAACAAAAGAATTTTGTTTTAGCGGAAAATGTCTGTTTTTGCTTTGAGGTATAAAGAAGGAATTATAATGTCGAGTATCGTATAAATTAATTAGTATAAAATATTAATTAAGAGGAAGTGTAAAGTATTGAAGAATATAATACCTGCTGTGAAACCAGATATAAAAGAAAGAGAAGACATGAGCCTTTTATTTATAATAATGGGCTCAGTGCTTTTGTTATTTATTATAAAAGATACAAATAAATATGAAATTTTACTGCATGCTGTATATGCTACATTCTTAATAGCTACAGGAATGATTATATTTAATACTACAAAATTTAAAGTAGATTCATTTTCTACATTTTTAGGATTAGTATTTGCAGCAACTGGAGTATTGGAGTGTATATATTTATTTAATTGTTTAGGTACTAGAGGAGAAGCTGTAATTGGAATTAACATTACAATATCAGCAATGACAGATTTATTTCCTATATTAGGTGTGTATTTAAGTTTTAAATTTGTTAAGGATAATAAACAAATTCATTCGAGCATAATTTTATTTGTAGTAACTGTAGTTTTAACAATATCATCTTTATTCATAATATCTGAAATTTGTAACTCTTTAGATAGAGGGACATTACACTATACTTTAGGGGTTGTTACATCTATATTTATGATAATTGTCTCTATTATGAGTGGAATTGAACTAAACTCAAGTTCAAACGCAAATAAATGGGAATATAGTGAGAAAAAGTTTTTTAATAGAATAATAATAATAACAATCTTATCAAGAGCTCCAAATTTACTACATATAGTAATTGGTAATATACATATAGAAGGTATGTTATCACAAATAACAATAAATGTAGCATTATATTATTTATATAATTATATAGTATCTAAGAATATTAAGAAAACAGCATTGGAATTACATGATACAAATGAAGAATTAACAATAAAAACGGAAAGTTTGAAAGAAAAAAATAAAAAATTAATATATGAAACAGAAAAAATAGAAGAACTTAAAGAAATACTTATAAAAAGAGAATTACGACTACAATCTACTTTAGATGTTGCTGTAAATAGTATAGTTGTGTTTAGTAAGGATGGAGAAATTACATATGCAAATAAAAGTTTTAGAAATATTTTTGGAGATTATAAAGAACAAGATAAATTAAGTTATAAAGTTAAAAATTTTAGTGATTTAATAGAAAGCATTAATTATGTATTTATCAATAAAAAAAATATAGAAAAATTTATTGATACAAGTGACAATAAGGTTTACCAAGCTATATTTGCTCCTTTAATTATAGCTACACAAATAGAAGGAGTCTTATGTGTATTAAAGGACAAAACTAAGAAAAAGGAATACGAACGAAAAGTTATTGAAGCAAATAAGAGAAGTGAAGACTTTTTGGAAAGTGTTGGAGATGGTATAGTAGTACTTGAAGGTAGTAATAAAATATATGTAAATAATGCATGTAGACAAATATTTAAAGAGACATTAGAAAACATCGATTTTTCCTCAATATGTAAAAGTGAAGAAAATATAGAAAAAAGGTATGTAATAGAGGGTGAAGTAAAATATGTAGAGATGAGTTTTTCTCATTATAATAATGAAGGAACTTATAAAACTATTATTGTAATACGTGATACAACTTCTCGAAAGATATCTCAAATAAAACTTGAAGAAAGTCAATCCTCTTATTCAAGATTTATAGATATACTACCTGATGGTATATGCTTGTTAAGAGAAGACTTAAGTGTAAATTATGCAAATAAATCATTTTTGGATATGCTATCTTTTACAAGTATAGATGATGTAAAAGATTCTAATATTAAGATATTAATGAATGCAAATACTGAAGAAAAAATGAAATTTACTGAAAATATGACTAAAGTTTTAAATGAAAATAAGAGTATACTTTTACTAGAATATGAATTAATAAATAATTATGATGATATAGTAGAAGTAGAATTAAGCGCCTTGCCTTTTTCGATATATAACACTAGATATATAATGCTTATTATAAAAGATTTAGCACATAAAAAATACTCTGAACAAGCTGAAAAAGAATTACTTGAAAGATTTAAAACAGATAAAATAAAAACTGAGTTTTTTGCAAATATGTCTCATGAGTTAAAAACACCATTAAATGTTATATCGAGTTCAAATCAATTGGTAGATTCTTTCTATAGAAGTGAAAAAATAAAAGACTATAATAATAATATTAAATCTCATGTTGATTTAGTTAGACAAAGTTCCTATAGACTTCAAAGATTGATAAATAATATTATAGATTTGACAAAGATGGAGTCAGGATTTTACACACTTAAACTTGCAAAATACAATATTGTATCTGTAATAGAAGATTTGTTTATGAATATAGAAGAGTATGCAAGCAGAAAAGATATAAGAATTCTATTTGATACAGAGCTTGAAGAAATCAATGTCTATGTAGACAAGGCTGAAATTGAGAGAATTATACTAAATCTATTATCAAACTGTATTAAATTTACTGATAATGGAGGATGGATATATGTAAACATCTACTATAAAATTGATAAAGTAATAATAAGTGTTAAAGACACTGGTGTTGGTATACCTCAAGATAAATTGGAGTTGATTTTTGAAGAGTTTTCACAAGTTGACAAGACTTTATCTAGAAATACTGAAGGAAGTGGAATAGGACTTGCTATAGTTAAGAACCTAGTAAGTCTTCATGGTGGAGATATAGAAGTAATAAGTGAAGTTAATAAGGGTACAGAATTTTTAATCTCACTGCCAATGAAAAGCTTTAGTAATGAGTATTATACAGAAGATAAGAGAATATACAATCTTCAAGAAAAAATAAAAATAGAATTTTCTGATATATATTATTAGAAAGTTATTAAATTGTAAAAGTAAAATAAAATATTCTATATTTAATAGAGTACATTATAAAAAGCTAGGCTATCATAAAAATAAGTTTTTATGATAGTCTAGCTTTTTTTGATGTTAATTGTATTTTGTATCTATATGTGAGAACATATGATTTCTAGATTACCTTCAAATCCAAAACTTCCAAAGTTATTTGGTAATATAAAATGCATACCTTTCTTTAAATCATACTCTATAGAATTGTGTATCAATTTACCAACTCCATCTAGGATACTGTACAAAGAAAAAGGTGTATTGTGAGTAAAATCACATTTTCCAAAAATATCTAATTTATAGACACTAAAAAATTCATTTGATACAAATGTTGTACATTTAAAGTTTGGTGTTGATACAATTTTATAATCAGTATCAAAATCTGTATGAGGAACATTTGTAACTTCTATTGATTTTTGAACATGAAGTTCACGTTTATTTCCTAAGTTATCAGTTCTATCATAATCATAAACTCTATAAGTAGTATCTGAGTTTTGTTGAGTTTCTAAAATTAATGTTCCCTTACATATAGCATGTATAGTTCCGCTTGGAACATAGAAAAAGTCACCTTTTTTTATATTAACTTTTCTAAGCAGTTTGTCCCATTCGTTATTATTTATCATTTCTATAAATTCTTCACGAGATTTTGCATTGTGACCTATTATAATTTCTGCATCATCAGAACAGTCTATTACATACCAGCATTCTGTTTTACCCAATTCTCCATTTTCGTTTTTTTGAGCATATTCATCATTTGGATGAACTTGAACCGATAAATTGTCATTGGCATCGAGTATTTTTGTAAGCAAAGGGAATTTATCTCCAGGTGTATTACCAAACAATTCTCTATTTTTCTCCCATAATTCAGATAGCTTTTTATTTTTATATTCTCCATTTTCTATCAGACAATCTCCATTTTTATGAGAACTTATAGCCCAACATTCACCTGTTGTAGGTGATTTTATCTCATAGTTAAATTTATCTTTAAGTGCAGTACCACCCCATATTCTATCCATAAAAATAGGCTTTAAAAATAATGGTTCCATAATCTTGTTCCTCCTATGATATTAAATTTATCCTACAAATAATTATATATAAATAGATTATAAAATCAATAGCAAAAAAGTTTTGTCCCTTGAAATGACATAAAGTATAAGGATTTATGAAACAAGATAAACTATGATATATAATATAAAGGTTTAAATTGGAGTGATAATCATGGAGAGATTTAAAGAAGAAAATCAAAAATATAAAAAAGAATTCTTGAAATTGTTGGAGGAATGGGTAAGTATACCTTCCTTTTATGATAAAAATACTGTATCTAAAGATATGCCTTTTGGAAAAGGTGTATATGATGCATTAAAGTGGTTTGAAAATTTAGGTAGAGAAAATAATTTTACTGTTAAAAATATAGATAATCATGCTGTTTATATTGAATATGGAGATGGTAAAGATTATATAGACATATTTGGGCATTGTGATGTTGTAAATCCAGGAGAAGGATGGGATAGTGAGCCATTTAAGCTAGATATTATGGGTGACAAATTAGTTGCTAGAGGTGTTTCCGATAATAAGGGCCCTATGATAGCAAATTTTTTGGCATTAAAAATGATAAAAAGTCTAAATATAGATTTAAAGAGAAAAGTTAGATTAATTGCTGGAGGAAATGAAGAAAGTGGATTTAAGTGCATAAAGCACTATTATAGCAAAGAGCCACATGGTGTATATGGATTTACTCCAGATGCTAAATTTCCTGTATTAAATGGAGAAAAGGGCGGAGCGATAATAAAGCTAATGCTGGATATAGATGATAAATATCTAGATATAAGTGGTGGAATAGAGTTTAATACAATTCCAGATAAAGTGTATATCAAAAATATTGAAAATTTAAGTAATGATTATATAAATTCTGATTTTAATAATGTTTCAATAAGTTTTAATGATGGTAAGTATATTGTGAATGGGAAAGGTGGACACTCATCTAAACCTGAAAAAGCAATAAATCCCATATTAGATACAATTAAAATTTTAGCAGAAAATCTTGATGAAGATTGGGCAAAAGATTTGTACAGGCTAATAAATAAAGATAATATAGATGGAAAACTGTTTGGCTTAAATGTTGAAGGAAAATGTGGAATTCTTTCAATAGTTCCAACAATAATAAATATAAAAGAAGGAAAGCTTGAAGTAATTTTAAGTGTTAGGTATCCTGAAGTATTGACAGTTGAAGAAATAATAGAAAAATTTGATTTGTATATAAAAATAAATAATATTAATAAATTTAAGTTTATTGGGGAAAGTTTAAAGCAAGCAAATTATATAGATGAGAATTCTAAACTTGTAAGACGTTTACATGAGATATATGTAAAGTATTCTGGAGACTCAAAAAGTGTTGTTAGAGTAACCAGTGCAGGAAGCTATGCAGCTGAAATGAAGAATTCAGTAATATTTGGGTGTGAATTTCCTGATGGTAGTTTTGGAAATGTTCATAGTGCAAATGAATTTGCCAGTTTAGATAGGTTTATAACTGCGATAGGTATCTATGCGGAGGCAATAGTTACATTATGCAATAATATATAAATACAAAATGTCCCTTATATAGACATATTATATATACAACTAAAATTTTATTTGATATATAATTGAAATCAAAGAGAAGGTGATACAATGATAACTAAGAAACATGCAGTAATAGTAAAAAGTTTAAGCAATAAAGATGGATATATGACATCAAATGAACTAGCTATTAAATTAGATGTATCTACTAAAACTATTAAAAGATATATAGCAGATTTAAATGGTATTTTGAGTAAGTATGATTTAGAAATAGATTCTTCAAGAGGTATAGGATATAAGCTAAGTGGCTCTAAAACCAACATATCAAAAGCTGTAAAAGAAGCAAATAAATATATAAATGGTTTCTTGGATGATTCTGAAGAAGCAAGGATGTCAAATATAATATGTATGCTGATTAACAGAAATTATATGAGTATAGAAGTAATGGCAGAAGAATTAAATCTAAGTATAGCAGCCATAAATAAATTATCTAGTAAGCTTAAAAGAAAACTTGAAAAGTATGACTTAGTTATAAAATCTAAACCTTATTATGGAAGCTATATATATGGTGAAGAAATTAATATAAGACAGTTGATTACTGATTATGCAATAAAGTTGGATGAGAAGAGTAAAATCAAAGTATTTTTGGATGATATCAGTGAAAACGATATAAATTGCATAGAAAGTATTTTAGAAAAGCATTTAAGAGAAAAAGAAACAATAATTTCAGATAAAGACTTTAATCTTTTACTTTCAAAAATAATAGTTTCTGTGTTTAGAAGTAAGAGAGGTCATAGCAAAAATATAAATTTAATAGATACAGGATATAGATTTCATAATTACAGTTTTATAGAAAAGCTTATGAAAGAAATATCTGATAAAGTTGGATTTAAACTTATTGAAGATGAAGTAATTTATATTTCCAATTATTCTGGTGTAATAGCATATAGAGGTGCACAAGGAATAAAAAATGCAAGTGAAATTGAAGAAAGAATAAGTAGCGTTATAAGTAGTGCTCTTCAAGATATACTGCTTATTTCAGGAAGTGACTATACAAAAGATGAAGAGTTTATGATAGCGATATCTGACCATATAAAGAGGTTTTTAAATAGAGCAAAAGCTAATATAAAATCTAATAATCCTCTGCTTCATCAAATAAAAGAGAAATTTCCAATAGCTTTTAACTTAGCTGTGTTTTTATCAAATAAGCTAGAAACTGAATTTAATTTAAAATTAGATGAAGATGAACTTGGATATATAGCTATTCACTTTGCTGCTTCAAATGAAAGAATGAAAAAAAATACAAGTAAGAAAATTTGTATAGTTTGTCATTATGGTATAGGCACAGGTCAGCTTCTTTCTGAAAAATTAAAGCAGAATATAAGTGACTTAAATGTTGTAGGTGTTTATCCATTTAGATATCTTGATATGGCAATAGGTCAAGATGTTGATTTGGTAGTATCAACAGTTGAATTAAAAGGATATGAAAAGCCAGTCTTATATATAGAAAATATATTTGATGATAGCCTAATTGAAAACGTAAACAAAGCCTTTTATGAAAAGGAAGAAAGAAGAAAAATAATAAGTAATATGTTTGATGAAAGAGCTTTTTTCAGTATAAAAGCAAATACAAAAGAAGAAGTTATACTTTCGCTTTCAAACAAGTTAAAAGAAAGAGACTTTATAGAAGAAAGCTCAATAAAAAGTATAATAGATAGAGAAAATATTTCATCAACTGAAATAGGAAATCTAGTAGCTATACCTCACACAATAGTGAAGGGAGATAAAAAATCTATAATCGGAGTTGGAATACTTGAAAATCCAATAATTTGGGATAAGCAAGAAGTTCAACTAGTATTTATGGTATTTTTTAATACTAAAGAAAAACATAATTTTTCAATATTTAAATACCTTTACAATTTTATAAAAGATGAAGGTGGAGTAAGAGGAATTATTAAAATATGTGACTTTAATAAATTAATGGCACTGATAGGTAATTAAGGAGGAAATTAACAATGGGAACAAACATATTTAACAAAGAATATGTATTTTTAAATACTGAGGCTAAGTCTAAGGTTGAGGTTTTAAAATTTATAGCTAAGAAAGCTAAAGAATTAAATTTAACAGAAGATGAAAATCTAGTATACGAAGGCTTAGTAGCTAGAGAAGAGCAATTTACTACAAATTTGGGAGAATCTATAGCAATACCTCATACTAAAAATGATGCAATTGAAAATCCAGCAGTAGTGGTACTAAAGTTTAATGATAATGTTGTTTGGAATGAAGGTGAGGACAATGTCAAGTTGGCAATAAGTTTGCTTATGCCAGGAAAAAGTAAAGAAAACATACACCTTAAATTATTATCGTCTCTTTCAAGAAAATTAATAAATAAAGATTTTAAAGATTCTCTTTTAAAGAGTGATAATGTGGAAGAAATCGCTAATTTAATAAATGAAGCTTTAGGTTTATAGATAAATACTAAAGTTAAAATAAAAATAATTAATTAAAGTAAATAGGAGGAATTTAAAATGAATAAAAAATTAGTAGCATTATGTGCTTGTCCAATGGGACTAGCTCACACTTTTATGGCAGCAGAAGCAATAGAGCAAGCTGCAAAGGCATTAGGTTATGAAGCAAAAGTTGAAACTCAAGGTGCAGATGGTGTGCAAAATGAATTAACAAGAGAAGACATATTAGGAGCAACTATGATAATACATGCAGTAGCAATAACACCAGAAGGTATGGAAAGATTTGATGGTTGTGAAGTTTATGAGGTTGAATTACAAGAGGCTATAAAGAATGCAGAAGGTGTTATAAAGGAAATAGAAGAGGATTTAGGAATATAATAAATTTACTGTGGAGGAAATAGAATGGCAATCAAGAAAAAAGTTATAAACAGTTCAGGTGCTTCTACAACAGGAGGCAATAACGCAGGAAAAACTACTCCATCTAATCCAACTCAATCAAAGGGAAATGGAAAATGGAAAGAAATTAGTAAACATATAATGACAGGTATATCATATATGATACCAGTCTTAGTAATGGGTGGACTTATAGGAGCTTTATCTCAATTAATACCATATGCAATATTAGGGCTTGACCCATCTGTAGGTATAGTTGATGCTATGAACTCAGGTGAATTTACAGGATTTAAACTTAGCCTTTTAAACATGGCACAATTAATGTCAAACTTCGGATTTACTCTGTTTGGATTTGCAATACCACTATTTGCAGCATTCTGTGCAAATTCTATAGGTGGAAAAACAGCCCTAATCGCAGGATTTATAGGTGGATATATAGCTAATAAACCTGTAGGTGTACCACAATTCGTAGATGGACAATGGACAGAAGTTGTACCAGTTGCATCAGGATTCTTAGGTGCCATATTAATCGCATTTATAATAGGATATTTTGTAAAATGGTTAAATAAATCTATAAAAGTTTCTCATAACTGGTTAGCTTTTAAAACAACATTTTTAATACCACTAATAGCATCATTAACTTGTATGGTATTGATGATATTTATAATAACTCCATTTGGTGGATTAATTAATGAAAGTATGAAAAACTTCTTAACAGCAGCAGGAGCAGCGGGAGAATATGTATATGCAACAGCTTTAGCAGCAGCTACAGCATTTGACTTAGGTGGGCCAATAAATAAAGCAGCAGGATTCGTTGCACTTGGTTTGACTACAGAAAATGTACTACCAATAACAGCAAGAACAATAGCTATAGTTGTTCCTCCAATTGGATTAGGACTTACAACTTTATTAGATAAAAGATTAGTGGGAAGAAGAGTATATGATAGACAATTCTATCAAGCAGGAAAAACTTCTATATTCCTATCATTTATGGGTATATCAGAGGGAGCAATACCATTTGCACTTGAGAGACCAGGTTTTGTTATACCTTTAAATATCGTAGGAAGTATAATAGGAGCTATTACAGGTATAGTTTTAGGGGCAATTCAGTGGTTCCCAGAGTCAGCTATATGGGCATGGCCTCTAGTAGATAACTTATTTGGATATGTAATAGGTATAGCAGTTGGTGCTATATTCATAGCTGTAGGAAATGTATTTTACAGAAATAAATTAATAAAGGATGGTAAACTTGTTGTAGATTATATTGATTAATTTATAAATTTTACTATCTATAATAACCTTGGCTGGTAATATTGATTGAAACAATATTACCAGCCTTACCTATATGACTAATTAAGGGTGGTGAAGATAAAATTATGAATAAAATAGAAAAAATAAGAAAGTATCTTAAAGAGTATAATGTAGATGGAATTCTTATTAATAGTTCTACCAATAAGTTTTATATTGGAAATCTATTTAGTTCATCAGGCTATGTTTTTATAACGAAAGATAAACAATATATAATAGTAGATTTTAGATACTTTGAAGAAGTTAAAAGAAAATCAGATTTATTTGATGTTATATTAATGGATAAAAATAGAACGTATTTTGATATAATTAATGATATTTGCAGAAATCAAAATATAAAAGAAATTGGCTTTGAAGGAAGTGAAGTATCTTTTGACTCATATAAAAGTATGAATAACAAATTAAATGTAACTTTAAAATCAATTGATTTATCTACTTTAAGAAAAGAGAAAGATGAAGATGAAATAAAATATATAAAAAAAGCTTGTGAAATAGTAGATGCTACGTTTTATCATATAATTGACTTTATAAAAGTTGGTATGACTGAAAGACAAGTAGAAAATGAAATTGTAAGATTCATAAAAGAATTAGGCGGACAAAAAGAATCATTCGACACTATAGTTGCATCTGGTTTGAGAGGAGCCTTACCTCATGGAAAAGCTAGTGAAAAAATTATAGAATATGGAGATTTTGTTACATTCGATTTTGGAGCAAAGTATAATAATTATTGTTCAGACATTACTAGAACTATTTGTATGGGAACTACAAATAAAGAACTAGAAAAAATATATAATATAGTAAAGAAAGCTAATGAAGAGTGTATAAAGGTTTTAAAGCCAGGCATGACTGCTGGTGAAATAGATAAGGTTGCAAGAGATATAATTAGTTCATATGGATATGGTGATAATTTTGGACACAATCTGGGTCATGGTGTAGGTATTATGGTTCATGAGTATCCAGCATTAACTTCAGAATCAAATGAAGTATTAAAAGAAGGCATGGTTGTAACTATAGAGCCTGGTATATATGTGCCAGAACTTGGAGGAGTAAGAATTGAAGATGATGTACTTATAACTCAAGATGGGTGTATGAGATTGACTATATCTACCAAAGATTTAATAGTTGTAAATTAAAAATAAATTGTAACTAAGTATTTTTATAATAATAAGAAAAGACGAGGTAAATTTAAATGTATAATTTTGATGATAGGCCAGATAGAGTAAGTGAAAAGTGTAGAAAGTGGGATTTAAATATTATAAGAGATAAATTTGGAGATATTAAAGAAGATTTTGTACCAATGTGGATTGCTGATATGGATTTTAAAATACCAACAGAAATAGAAAGTAAATTTATTGAAGCTGTAAAAAGAGGTGTATTTGGATATACATACTGTTATGATGAATTTTATGATTCAGTTATTGGGTGGCAAAATGATATGCATAAAGTAAATGTAGAAAGAGAATGGATTACATTGACTTATGGAACTGTGTCAACACTTCACTATGTAGTACAAGCTTTTTGTAAAAAAGGAGATAGTATAATATTAAATACACCAGTTTATGACCCATTTGAATCATCAGCTAAAAAGCAGGGTGTAAATGTAGTTTGTAATACATTAGATGTGATAAATGATAGATATTATATAAATTTTGATAGATTAGAATCTCAAATTAAAGAAAATAAACCTAAGTTAATGATGTTTTGTACACCACATAATCCATCAGGAAGAATTTGGTCAATTGAAGAAATGACGAAAGTAGCAACTATATGTAAAGAAAACAATGTTATTTTAGTTGCAGATGAAGTACATGCAGAGCATATTCATTATGGCGAATTTAATTCTATTCTTAAGCTTGAAAGAGAACTTTTAGAAAATATTATCCTATTGACATCACCAAATAAAGGGTTTAATCTTGGAGGATTAAAGACCTCTTATTCAATAGTTATAAATAAGGATATAAGAGATACTTTTAGAAAGAAACTAAAACAAAATTCTATAACTTCTCCAAATGTATTTGGAATAATAGGATTAATAACAGCTTATGATGAATGTAGAGAGTGGTTAAGGAACGTAAATGAGTATATAAAATCAAATTATGAACTTTTAGAGAATTGGGTAAATAAATATGAGAAGATTAAACTAATGAAGATGGAATCGTCTTATTTGGCTTGGATGGACATAAGCAATCTAGGACTAAGTGCAAGTGAATTTACAGATAGGTTAGCTGTCAATACAGGAGTGCTAATAGAAGATGGAAGTCACTTTGTAAAAGATGGAGAAAAGTATGTTAGGATAAATTTAGGAACTCAAAAAGAAAATGTAATTGAGGCATTAAATAGAATGGATTTGTTTGTAAAGTCGTTATAAAAAGTTAGTTGAGTTATTTATTAAAAATAAAAAAATGTAGGTTGTTTCAAAGATGTACTAAAAAAGATTAAAAAATAAGGTTTATAGACATCAAGATGTAATTCAATTATAAAATTAAATATGTTTAATGATAGGCATTTCTAATGAAATGTCTATTTTTATATATATTTTGTAAAGTTTCCTTTACAAAAATAAAAGCAAGTGGTATATTATAAATGTAAAGGAAACTTTACAAAAAGGAGGCAATCTTTTTGAAAAATCGTGTAGAGGATTTAAGAAAGAAAAAAGGTCTTAATCAAGAAGATTTTGCAAAAATTCTTAAGGTTTCAAGGCAGACGATTAGTTCTATTGAAAATGGAAAATATAATCCATCTTTAGAACTTGCATTTCAAATATCTGATTTTTTTGAAATGTCGATTGAAGAAATATTTTTATGGAAGGAGAAATAGTTCATGGAAAAGAAAAATTTAAGAATAGGAATTGTATTTGTAGTTTTAGGTGTTATTTTCTTGTTTCTTTGTTTAATGAATGGTGATAAGTTAGGTTCTTTGTTTGCTGGACTAGCAGGAGGCTTTGGATTTGGTGGAATTTCTGCCATTTATCGTTACTTTTACTGGAATAAGCATAAAGAAGAATACAAAGAAAAGCTCGAAATAGAAAACATTAATCTTCATGATGAAAGAAATGTTATGTATAGAGATAAAGCAGGAAGATATGCTTACATCGTATGTATGATAATAATTCCTATATCTGCTTTTGTTTTCTCTGTACTAAATGCATTAGATATATACAACTCATTGGTAATAATCATATATTTATTTGTTTTGTGGATTGTTTTATATGTTGTAGGAGTTATTTATTATCGAAAGTTAAAGAGTAATGGGTAGTGTTTTATATAAATCAAGCTATAAATATGGTATATACATAAGTACAATTTGTTTTAGACTACTTAGTATATACCATATTTTATATAAAACTTAAATTTACATTAGTTATATTAGAGTTATTTAAATTTGTATGCATAATAGATATAGTTATTATTTAAACTCATTATTTATTGAACTTTTTAATAGAAAAAGCTTTGTCTGTAAGTTTAAAATTATTTTGTATGCCATTAGTTAAATATACTTTTTTATCTTTGGTTATAAATATAGCATCTACATTATCAATACTATTAATCAAATCCATACCTTTTTCAAGTCCAAGTCCAAATGTAGAAGTGGATAAAGCATCACAATTAATAGATTTATCAGAGATTATTGTAACACTGCTTAAGTTGTTTTCAAAAGGGTATCCTGTAAATGGATTTAACATATGGTGATATATTTTACCATCTTTTTCTATAAATCTCTCATAAATTCCAGATGTAACAACAGATTTATTTGTAGTTTCTATATTCCCTATAGATTCTCCATTTTTGCTAGTTGGGTCTTGAATACCAATTTTAAAAGGTTTGTTATTTTTGCTATCTTCTAGAGTAAATATATTACCTCCCAAGTTTACTAAAGCTTTTTTTATACCTTCTGATTTCAAATAGCCTACGATTTTATCAGCAGCATATCCTTTAGCTATTGCCCCTAAATCAATTTTCATATTTTCTTTAGCTAACTTTATAGATTTATTTTTTTCATCTAATATAATATTTTTGTAATCAATGAGCGGCAGAAGTTCGTTTATCTCAGAGTCATTTGGGACTTTAGCCTTGTCTGTTCCAATTGCCCATAGATTGGATAGTGGACCAACTGTTATGTCAAAGTATCCATTTGACAACTTAGAGTATTCTATAGCCTCTTGTACAACAAAAAATGTATCATCAGAAACTTTGACAAAATCTTTACCAGCATTATCATTTATTTTAGAAACATCGCTTCCTGGTATATGGGTACTCATCTTGTTATCAATATATCTTAAAATTGAATCACATTCATTTAAAATTTTATCACTTTTTGATTCTTTTATATTAAATATAGTAACTTCATTTACTGTACCAAGGTAATAGCTTGTCTTACTATATTTAGTATTTTGACTTGAACTCCTAAAAAATGAAAATAAAATTAATGCTAAAATCAATATCACAAAAATAAATGTGATTTTTTTCTTATTCATGGTATATTCCTCCTATGAAATTGTGTTATTATCTTATTATAGCATAATTTCATAGGAGGACAAAAAATGAAGAAAAAAGACATTCTTCTTATTTTAGGTGTTTTGATTGTTATCACAGCATGTTATGGAATAATAAATGTTATAAATTCTAAAAATGCTGGAAGTATTGAAATTTATGTAGATAATAAATTGTATAAGACTGTTTCAATAAATGCCAAAGAAGAATTTAAAATAGAAAATAGAGGAGGGTACAATATAGTTAAAATTCATGACAAAGGTGTGGAGATAATAGATGCTTCATGTCCTGATAAGGTGTGTGTACATACAGGTTTTATAAACAAACCAAGTCAAAGTATAGTTTGTATACCTAACAGAGTGAGCATAAAAATAAATACTAATGAAAAAAATGACAATCAAGAGGACATAATTTCTAAATAAAACAATAAATAAAAATAGCTGAAAGGAATTGGTGATAACTATGGTTAATTTAGGAAACGATTGGAATGAATTATTAAAGGAAGAATTTGAAAAAGAATATTATTTAAATTTAAGAAAATTCCTTATAGATGAATATAAGACACGTCAAATTTTTCCTAATATGCATAACATATATGAAGCTTTAAAACACACTTCATATAAAGATACAAAAGTTTTAATACTAGGACAAGACCCCTATCATGGAGATAATCAAGCTCATGGTTTAGCTTTTTCAGTTCAACCACAAGTGAAAACTCCACCATCTCTATTAAATATGTACAAAGAGTTGAAAGAAGATTTAGGATGCTTTATACCTAATAATGGATACTTAATGCCTTGGGCAGACCAAGGTGTGTTACTTTTAAATACAGCACTTACTGTTAGAGCACATGAAGCCAATTCTCATAAAAATAAAGGGTGGGAAATTTTCACAGATAGAGTGATTTCTATTTTAAGTGATCGTGAAGACCCAGTAATTTTTGTACTGTGGGGAAGTAATGCGCGTAAAAAAGTAGAATTGATTGATACAAGTAAGCATTATATTTTGGAAGCACCTCATCCAAGTCCATTATCAGCAAGTAAAGGTTTTTTTGGATGTAAGCACTTCTCTAAGATAAATGAAATTCTCGAAAAGCTAGGAAAAGAACCTATCAATTGGCAGATAGAAAATATATAAAGATAAAAGGTAACAAAATGATAACAAAACAACAATAAACAATGACATTGTTGTAACTAATAGAAATATGCTTCAATAGTTGAAAATACTATGTATGCATATTTCTATTTTTTTGTCAAGTTGACAACTCTTGAAAAAATAGTTACAATTTAGTTACACAAAAAACAAAAAAGAAATTTACGAAGCAGAAGATTACGAAGCAAAATATATAGTGTAAAAAATTTGAGGGAGGAAATTTTATATGAATTTAAAGAAATTGAGTAATGTTAAAGTCTCGGCAATGGCGGTTGTTTTATCAGTTGGAATTTTATCTGGATACTCTGCACTTAATAAACAAGTAACATTAGTAGTAAAAGGAGAAGAAAGAACTGTATCTACATTTAGTTCTAATGTAGGAGACCTTTTGGAAGCCCAAAACATTAGCTATGATGGAAATGATATAGTTAGTTTGGATGTAAATTCAAAGTTATCTAATGGAGATAAAATAGAAGTAATTGATGTTAAGGAAAAAACAGTTGTAGAGACTAAAGACATTCCGTTTGAAGTTACAGTTGTTGAAGATAACTCTTTGTCAAAAGGAGATTCTAAAGTTAAAGAAGAAGGAAAATCTGGTAAAAGTGAATTAGTATATAAAGAAACTTATCACAATGGCAAGAAAGTAGAAAAGGAATTTGTGAAAAAAGTTGTTACATCTGAGCCAGTTAATAAAGTTGTAAATAAAGGAACAAAAGTAGAAATGCAAGTAGCTTCATCAAGGGGAGAAAGTTCAAGAAGGATGGCTTCATCTTCTTCAAGTAGTAGCAGTAGTAACAATGGTAGAAGTATGAGAGTTGTAGCAACTGCATATTCTGGTCATAGTATAACTGCAACAGGAACAAAGCCTAAGTGGGGAACAATAGCTGTAGACCCTAAGGTTATACCATATGGAACGAAAGTATATATACCTCAATTTGATATGGTATTTACTGCTGAAGACTGTGGTGGTGCGATAAAAGGAAATAAAATTGATATATTTATGAATGACTCAAAGACAGTTTATAATTGGGGAAGAAAAACTATAGATATACGTATATTAAAATAATTAAATAATTTATATTTATACTGGAAATTGTATTTTGATTAAATAGAGGAAAAATTCTTTATAGATAATTAAAATATGGTTTCCAGTTTTTAAGTTTATAAATATAGTTATAAATATAATAAGAAGATATATAAATATTAATTGCTATAGATAAAAACTATTTAAAATATGATTTGCTATCAAATTAATCTATAAAAATTGTTGCAAAGAGTCAAAATATATGATATTATAGATTTCGTTGAGAAACGTTTCGTTATGGGAGTGGATGGGTGCCGGTGTGCCCTCTAGTCTTCAAAACTAGTATGAGGGGTTAAGAGCCTCTTAGGTGGGTTCGATTCCCACGCATTCCCGCCAGTATAAAAGGTATCTTTTAATATTAAAAGATACCTTTTTAAATTTAAAAATTATTTTGAGATAATTTAGTTTTAGTAATATATAATATCTAGTATTATATAATGTAAATTTTCTAATACTAATATTAGGTATATAAAAGTCTAGGAGAGTGGAAAAATGGAAAATAACTTTACAACGAGAACTAGTTTTCTAGTTGGAGATGATGGTATAGAAAAACTTAAAAATTCAAATGTAATAGTATTTGGAGTTGGAGGAGTAGGTAGTTTTACTGTTGAAGCTTTAGCAAGAGCTGGAGTGGGTAATCTCACTATTGTTGATTTTGATGATGTAGATATAACAAATATAAATAGACAAATACCAGCATTACATTCAACTGTGGGAAAATATAAAGTCGATGTTATGGAAGAAAGAATTTTAGATATAAATCCTAATATTAATATAAAAAAAATAAGAAATCTTTATAATAAAGATACTAGTAGTGAAATACTAACAGAAAGATATGATTATGTTGTGGATGCAATAGATATGGTAAGCTCGAAGATACATTTAATTGAAACATGTGAAAAAAGAGGTTTAAAAATAATAAGTTCTATGGGTATGGGAAATAAATTGGACCCAACTAAAATAGTTGTTACTGATATACACAAAACAAGTACTTGTCCTTTAGCTAAAGTCATGAGAAAAGAGCTTAGAGATAGAGGAATTAAAAAATTAAAGGTGGTATATTCAACTGAACAACCAATAGAACTTAAAAAGAAAGTCATGAATGGTAAAAAGGTAACACCAGGTAGTGTATCATTTGTGCCATCTGTTGGAGGTCTAGTAATTGCATCTGTAATAGTTAATGAATTATTAGGGTAATAATACTAAATATTTTATCTATAAATTTTATGGACATATTTTAAAGGCTAAAAGCATCAATATAAAACCATTTTATGTTGATACTTTTAGCCTAGTTCTGTTATGTAGTTACAGTTTTATTTCTTATGTTAAGTGTCTATTTTATATTTGTGTTTTGTAAATATCATTTTACCATCACTATAAAAAACAATATCACCTATTTTATCTGTCCTATAAATTGATATATTGTTTTGTTTTAAATTATTGATAACTTCCTTATGAGGATGTCCATATTGATTTTTATATCCACACGATATTGCGGCTATATCTGGATGAATTTTTTCAATAAATTCTAAAGTAGTTGATGAATTGCTTCCATGATGACCGATTTTTATAAAATTGATGTTATCTAATTTAAAATAATGTAAAATTTCTTTTTCAATTGCTTCTTCAGCATCGCCCATAAATAAAAATGAGGTGTCATTAAAATTTAATTTAAAAACTATTGAGTTTAAATTAGGTTCTTCCTGTATATATGAAGGACTTAATACATATATATTTATATTGTTATCGATATTTAAAACATCATCTCTGTATAGATACTGTATAGATAGGTTTTTATCATTACAAGAACTTATTAGATTTTGATAAGCTTCACTTTCTGTTGATTGTTCAGGCATATAGATGGAGTTTACATTAAATTTTTTTATGACATTATCAAGACTTCCTATATGGTCTGAATCTGGATGCGTAGCTATTATTATATCAATGGTTTTTATTCTTTTTTGTTTCAAGTAACTAGTAACTATATTTCCACTATCTTCATCACCTCCATCAATTAATATATTTTTCTTTGTAGGTGTTTGAACTAAAAGACTATCACCTTGTCCAACATCTATCATATGTATAGATAGTAGAGATTTTTTGTCACAAGCACTTAAAAGTGATATTATAATAAGTATTAATAAAAAAATTTTATTTCTCAATAAAAAATCACTCCAGTCATTACATGTTTATATAATTTTATGATGGGTAATATAAGATATATGGGAACTATCCTATTTTATATTTTAGACAATATAAGTGAAATTAATACCATAACTAAATTGGAGTTTTTATAGATACAAAATAAAATTTTAAAAAATTAAGCAATAAAAAGGTAGGAGGATTTTATGTTTTTCAAAGATATTGAACTAAATTCAAAAAAGGAGCTAGACCCTTATTTTGATTTAGTAGATTATGAAGCTTGTGAGTACTGTTTTAGTACTTTATATATGTGGCAACATGTTTATAAGACAGGATACTATATAGGTGAAGATTTTGCTGTTTTAGTTGGTGAATATGAAGGAGATAGTTTCTCAATATTACCACTTGCTAAAAAAGACAAACTTCCAGAAGTTGTAGATTTTGTACTTGAGTATTTTTCACATAACAACAAAAAAATATACTTAAGAGGTATTACTACTGAAGTGGTAGAATTTTTAAAAGAAAAATACCCAAATAGATTTGAGTATATAGAAGAAAGAGATTTATTTGATTATATCTATGATGCAGAAAGTTTAAGAACGCTAGCAGGTAAAAAGAATCAAAAGAAGAGAAATCATATAAATTATTTCTTAAAAGAATATGCAGGTAGATATGAAGCAAGATTATTAGATAAAGAAAACTTCAATGAATGTTTAGTATTAATGAAAGAATGGGAAAGTAACAAAGAAGAAAATAACGAATTTGATGAAAGTATGGATGATGAATTAGTTGGTATCAAAAAGATATTTAACAATTATGATATTTTAAAAGATAAAGTAAAAGTATTTGGTGTATATGTGGATGGAAAATTAGAAGCATTTAGTATCGGAGAGCTTTTAAATAAAAACATGGCATTAATTCATATAGAAAAAGCCAATCCAGATATAAGAGGTTTATATCCATTTATAAACCAACAATTTTTAGTAAGTGAATTTAAAGATGTTGAGTTTGTAAATAGAGAAGAAGACTTAGGTATTGAAGGTCTGAGAAAAGCTAAACTTTCTTACCACCCTTGTAGATTTGTTGAAAAGTACAGTGTTAGGGAGGCTTAATAAACTATATGGAGATTAGGTATGCTAAAGAAGAAGAAATAGAAAGTATAAAAGAAATATGGAGTTATTGCTTTAATGATAGTGAAAGTTTTATGAAATACTATTTTAATGATAAATATAAATATGAAAATACTGTAATAGCTTTAGATGAAGGAAAAATTGTTTCCTCTCTTCAGCTAAACCAGTATAAATTAAGTTTAAATAGTAAGGTATACAATACATCGTATGTAGTAGGGGTTTCCACACTTCCTGAGGGGAGAGGAACTGGCTATATGAGTAAAGTTATTAAATTTACTTTAAATGAGTTGTATAAGAAAGGACAACTAGTATCTATATTAATGCCAATTGATTATAGACTTTATAGAAGGTTTGGATATGAGCATTGTTATGACCAAATTGAATATACTATCAAAACAGATGATTTAAAAACTTTCAAGGCAAATGGAAAAATGATAAAAGCTAATTTATCACAAATTGATGATTTAATTAAAATAGATAAAGTATTTTTAAATGAGGTTAATGGTAATGTGTTAAAAGATGAACATTATTATGAAAACTTATTTAAAGAAATCCAAAGTGAAGATGGACATTTATATATCCATGAAGATAGTGAAAAAGATGGATATGTAATTTATTTTCTTCAAGGAGATAAAATGTTTGTCAGAGAGCTATTTTATAAAAACATAGATGCTCTTAAATCAATGCTTAAATTTATATATAATCACAATACTCAATGTAAGATAGTTACTATAGCTACTCCTATGATAGATAAGATAAGGTTTATATTAGACAATCCTAAAGACTGTGAGATAAAAATAAAACCTTTTATGATGGGAAGAGTTATAAATGTAAAGCAATTTATTGAAGATATAGATATTGATAAGGATATTAATGGCTCTATAAAATTATATATAGAAGATAAATATATAGAAGAGAATAATGGACTATTCAAAATATCTATACAAAATAAAAAAGTAATGTTAGAAAAATTAAATAAAGAATGTACAGATGAGCTTCAAGAGTGTTTTGATATTAAATTAGATATAAATGCTTTAACACAATTGGCATTTTCTTATATAGACATTGAAGAAGCACTTTTATTAAATAATATAAAGGGTATTTCAAAAAAAACAATAGAAATACTTAATTGCATTTTTTCTAAAAAAGATAATTATATAAATGAATATATATAGAAGTGAAAATACGTCAAAAGATTTTAATAAATCTTTTGACGTATTCTTTTGTTTATAGAATAATTTCTTTTGTTTAAAAAATATTTATTTGAAAATAATCTAAATAATATGTTTTCTAGAGGAGTGATTATGATTCAAATAAGAAGACCTTTACTAATTATATTAATATTTGTGATAGCTGTATCTTTTATTATCACAAATAAGAAGAAAGAGGATGAAAAATTTAATGATAAGATAATAACTATACAAGGAACAGTTAAAGGAAGACTTGAAAAGCCTAGATATAATCAGTATAAAGTAGGAGCTTTCTTAATAAATGATTACACAAGAACTAAAAATTTGAAAATTGGTCAGAAAGTTAATATTACAGGCAAATTTAAAAGTTTAGCTAAAATGAAATATGAAGATTTTGATTATGGAAGGTATATAAAAAGCACTGGATATAAAGGTATAATATATATAAATAGCTATAAAATTATTGGTAAGAATAAAATATATGACTTAATAGGTAAAGTAAAGTTTTACATAAATAAAACGTATAGATATTTATATAAGAAAAATTCGGATTTTATAAATTCTATATTGTTAGCAGAAGTTGAAAATCTGACAGATGAGCAAAAAGAAATGTTCACCAGAACAGGAACTAGCCATGTAATATCTATATCTGGTCTTCATACAGGCATACTATGTGTTGTAATTGCTTTTTTATTAAGAGGTATAAATAAATTGTATAAATTATTAATATTGTCGATTTTTATATCTTTATATTGTATAATGGTAGGTGCGTCTCCATCTATAATTAGGTCTATAACATTTGTTATGGTTTTCTATTTATCAGTCTTTATTAATAGAAAAAAGGATGGAATATCAACACTGTCTCTAATAGGGATAGTTTTAATTATAAATAACCCCTATGTTATATATAATGTAAGTTTTCAATTATCTTTTTTAGCTACATTCTCTATACTAATATTTTACAATAAAATAAATAGTATTATAAAATTAAGTATGGTATCATTGACAATATCGTCAAATATATTAACCTTGCCTATAATATATTATACATTTAAAGGTATACCATTGGTTTCAATCATAGGAAATTTAATCATAGTACCATTTATAGGTATAATAATGTATTTGAGTATTGCAAGTTTAATAATATTTAAAATAAGTGTAGTAATAGCTAAAATAATAGCTTTATTTAACAGTACATTGATAGAAATCATATTTTTTTTACTAGAGAAACTCAGCAATTTAAATTTTACATATATTGATATAGATAACCCTAAACTTTATATTGTAGTGATTTATTACATAGGAGTATTTTTTTACATATTTTACATAGAAGGAAAAGAGATAAAGGAGCAAGAAAATGGATTACAAGGATATTATAAGGAATATAAAAGATAAAAAACTTGAGAAAATGTATCTTTTTTATGGCAGAGAGTATTATTTAATAGAAAATGCAATAAAAGTCTTTAAAGAGAATTTAAACGAAGGAATGCTCGATTTTAACTTAGATATAATAGATGGAAAGGAAATAGTCTTAAATCAGCTTATAAGCTCTATAGAGACACTTCCTTTTATGGATGATAGAAAAATAGTAATAGTAAAAGACTTTGAGTTACTAAAAGGAAAGAAAAAGAATTTTACAGATAGTGACGAAAAATACTTGATAGAGCATTTAGATAATACTCCAGACACTACTACCATAGTTTTTGTTGTATACGGAGATATTGACAAAAGAAAATCTTTAGTTAAAAAGATAAGTAATAATGGAATTGTTTTTAACTGTGACAAGCTTTCTGATATGGACTTATTTAAGTGGATAAAAAAATCTTTTGCTCTAAATGAAGTTATAATAGAAAACTCTCAGATAATGTATTTTATTGAACAAGAAGGATATAGAGATAAAAGTAGTGAAAAGACTTTATCAGACTTAGAAAACGAGATAAATAAAATTAGCTCATTTGTTGGAAAGGGAAATAGTGTAACTAATGATATAATAGATAAATTATCTCCTAAAAAGGTTGAAAATGATATATTTAAGTTAATTGATTATATTGGAGAGCAAAGTGCTTCTAATGCAATGAAAATATTGAATGATATGATACAGGAGGGCGAATCTGTTTTAGGTATATTTTCTATGATAGCTAGACAGTTTAAAATAGTTATGCAAGTAAGACAATTACAATTAGAGGGATACTCAGCAAAACTTATAGCAGATAAATTAAAAATTCATCAATTTGTAATAGGAAAAGCATTAAAGCAGGCTAAGAACTTTTCTGATGATATAATCATAGAAATTTTAAACTATATATTAGAAAGTGATTATAAAATAAAAACAGGTCTTATAAGGGATACCTTAGCAGTAGAAATGTTGGTTAGTAGATACTGTAAAAGACAAGCAGTGTAAAAAAATTATACATTAATAAAAAATAAATAGCAAGATATGTTATAGTTCAAAGTACAAGTAGGCTAGATTGAGTCTAAGAGTATATAATCTACTATAATATGTCTAACTATTTATTTTTTATTGTATAAATTTCCAAAATAAAAAACCCCTACATAGGGGTTATTATATATAAGAAATATAAACTGGTAATTAAGCGTTCATACCGTTTAACTTTTGAGCTAATTTAGCTACTTTTCTAGCTGCAGCATTCTTATGTATAGTTCCTTTAGAAGCTACTTGGTATATTCTTTTTTGAGCGTATTGGAACTTAACAACAGCATCCTCTCTGTTTCCAGCTGCAACAGCATCTTCGAATCTTCTTATTGCAGTTTTTATTTGAGATTTTCTAACTCTATTTAAAGCAGTTTTCTTTTCGATAACACTTATTCTTTTCTTAGCTGATTTTATATTTGCCACCGTGTTCACCTCCCTGTATTTTTTTCTCATATTCATCGTCAACATATTAGATTTTAACAGAAATAAATCTAAAAATCAAGGATTATTATTTATATATTTTAATAATGTTTTTTGTTTTGATTTTTTAGACTATAAATTATGTATAAATAATTTGAAATATTTTGTTTTTATGTTGATATATTTTGTTCTTTAAATATTTTAATAGATACAATTTAATATTTTATTTTTGTAACATATATCTTGAAATAATACAAATTATTAACATACATTTTGATAGTATTTCCAATAATTATAAGATAATACAAGAAATTACTCATTTTTATGGACTTAGTAATAAATTTTATAAAAATATGAATTTATATGGTTAATATGAAAGTTTTCTATTAATTAAAGGTAATTTTTTTATTGTCGCAGATAAGCAGAACTATACTATCGCTATTTTTATTACTGTTGACTGTTTAATAGTTTTATATCATACTCTTGTATAGTCTAAAAAATTAGACTATAATAATTTTATGGATTAAAGAAAGGATTGATAAAGTGGATACAACAAAACTAATTTTAAATCCAGCTAGACTCCGAATTTTACAGTATATCAGAATTCATGGTAGTGTTCGTACATCTGATATTGTGAAGTATCTAAGTGATATTCCTCGTGCAACAGTTTACCACCATGTTAAAATTTTGGAAGATAACAATATGATTGAAGTAGTTAAAGAAAATCGTGTACGTGGTACAATTGAAAAAATTTATTCATTAAAGGAATATGCTTTGGATATGGAAGTAGATGCATCTGTTTCACTCTCTACAGCATTTCATATGGGTTTGATGCAAGAAATGAATGAATATTTTAGTTTGAAAAATCAAGACAATAAGAAAGACAATGTATTTTTCACTTCAGCATTGTTATATATAACTGATAGAGAATATGAAAATCTTCTTCAAAGTATAGTTGATTTATTGAAGCCATACATAGACCAAGAACCCAAATCAGATTTAAAACTCCGAAAACTCTCAATTATATCTTCTCCACCTGCAAAAAATGATGAGAAGAAGAAATAACAAACATTTTGTTTTTATAAGGAGGTATTATATATGAACTTTCATGAATTTGGGAATAAAAACAATCCACATATCATGCTGATTCATGGAGGTGGGAATGCATGGTGGAATTATTTACGACAAGCACGAGTATTGTCTGAATACTATCATGTAATACTTCCTACACTGGATGGTCATGGAGAAGAATACAAGACTGCATATATTTCTACAGAGGATACAGCAGATAAATTGATGAAATATATAGATGAAGAATGTGGTGGTCATCTTTTTTCTCTGTGTGGAGTATCTCTTGGTGGACAGATTGTTATAGAGATTTTATCTCGAAAACCAGATATTACTGAAAAGGCAATTATTGATGGCAGTATTTGCTATCCTAGACCCAATATGGCACGAGCTTGTATGATGTCGATTCGATTTTTTAGAGGACTTTTATTTAGTGAAAAAGCTTGTAGATTTCAAATTGCTATAATGTCAAAATTATTTCCAAAAAACATGCAATATCCAGATGAAATTAAGAACTATTATATGAAAGATATGCCACATGTCAGAAAAGAAACACTCTATGCTATGTATCGTACTTATATGATGAAGTACACACTTAAGGAGAGTTTAAGAGAAACTACAGCACAAGTGATGTATTGGTATGGTGAAAAGGAAATAAAATGTGTAAAAAACTCTGCAAAGATGTTTCAGTCTTATGTACCTTCTTGTAAAATTTATGAAGCTAAGGGATATAATCATGGTTATCTAGCTATTTATTTGCCAAATGAGTGGTTGGAGATTGCTGAACCATTTTTTCAACAGAATGAAATGATATAGAAATTATAAAGTTATTTTGATAAAAAAGAAATGTATAATGAATGAAAATTTGACAGGAATTTGATAATATGAAATTGATAAATAGATTAAAAGGTAGCGCCTATATAAATAGTTGCTACCTTTTTATATTTGTAAATAGATGATAGTTAAGGAAGTTTACTGACTATTTACTGACCAAACTCAATTTTCTTACATTGAAAGCCTTAATTTTACTTGTTTTAAATAAATTTATAGTTTTTTGTTATAAAATACTAAATTTTGTTAACAATTATAATTAGCATTTAATTTATACTGGAGGTTTATATGATTAATGTAAGAACAGATTTGGCTTTAGAAGCTAGTGAAATGTGTGAAAAATCTCAAGAAGGAAGTAGTATTCCTGGGGTGGAAATAGAAACTAAAGAATTAGAAAATTGTGTTGTAACAAAAGTTGAAGTAATAGATGAACAAGGTTCAGAGATAATGAACAAAGATATAGGAAAGTATATAACCCTAGAAAGTAATCTTATGAAGTTTGATGATGATGAGTCAAGAGAAGAGATGATAAATTATCTAAAAGATGAATTAGTAGATGTATTTGGACAAGACAAAAATAAAAAGACACTAGTAATTGGTCTTGGAAATAGAAATATTACTTCTGATGCATTGGGTCCCAAAAGTGTATCTAAAACACTAGTAACTAGACATCTCTTTAAAAATTACAACAAGGATTATGATGATGATTTTACTGAGGTATCAGCTCTAAGTCCAGGGGTTATGGGTGTTACTGGGATAGAAACTAGTGAAGTAGTGAAGTCACTAGTTGAGAAAGTTAAGCCAGATAGAGTAGTAGCAATAGATGCACTAGCATCAAGAAAAATGGAAAGAGTAAACTCTACTATACAAATATCAACAGCAGGAATATCACCTGGTGGAGGTGTTGGTAATACAAGAAAATCTCTCACTAAAGAAACCTTAGGAGTGGATGTTATTGCAATAGGAGTTCCAACTGTGGTTGACGCAGCAACTCTTACTATAGATGTTTTGGATATGGCAATAGATAATTTAATATCTCAATCAGAAGAAACAGAAAGTTTTTATAATATGTTGAAAAAACTTAAAGAGGAAGAAAAATATCATCTAATAAAAGATTCGTTAGATCCATATGATAAGAACTTAATCGTAACACCAAAAGATATAGATGATACAATTGAAAATCTATCTATAATAATAAGTGAAGGTCTGAATAGGTCTTTACATCCAGGTAGATTGTAAAATAAGGAGGAGCAAATATGTTTAAAAAATGCATTAAAGTAGTAACCTTGACTTTTATATTAGCATGCATTTTACCAGGAAAATCATTGGCTTTAAATCAAGATGACTTTTTAAAGTTTTTAGTAAATTCATCTTATCCAGAAGCTAAAGTCGAAGGAAATAATACAGAAAATAAAAAGAGTGATAAAAATAAAGAAGCAAGTAAAGAAAGTAAAAATGAAAATAAAAAATCTGAGGATGTAAGTAAAGCCGACAATAAGAAAGAAAGCGAAAAAGAATATATAAAACTTTATGTTGGTAAAGAAAATGTTCCAGATATTGAGTCAAAAAACTCAGATACAACTGAAACTAGTACTGCGTCTAGTGCAGGGTATAAAGATGACTTAAGAGTGACTAAAGAAAATCCAAGAATTTTGATATATCATACTCATGGGTGTGAAACTTATTCAAACTCACCTGATGGAAATTATCATTCAAGAGATAAGAAAAATTCAGTAATGGAAGTAGGAAATGCATTAACTAGTGCTTTAGACAGTAAGGGATGGGGTGTAGTCCATACTACTAAATACCATGACTATCCATCTTATAATAACTCTTATGCAAGTAGTTTAAAAACAATAAAAAGTATACTCCCTAAATATAATACAGTGGACATAGCAATAGATTTACATAGGGATGCTAGGGATTTAACTAATCCAGCCACTAAAGAAAAAGACCATTTGAAATATACAACTATGATAAATGGAGAGAGAGTATCTAAATTCTTCTTTGTTGTAGGAGGAAAAAATGAAAATAAAGCACAACTTAGAGCTTTAGCAGATGATATAACTGCTTTTGCTGAAAAGAAATATCCAGGCTTGGTGTCTCCAATAGTAGAAAAAGACTATGCTAGATTTAATCAATTTGCAGTTAAAAATCACATGTTAATAGAAATTGGAAATAATGCAACGAGTATAGAAGAATCTAAGGCTACTACAAAGTATCTTGCTGAAATTTTAGATGAATATTTTAAACAAAAAAATTAGATTGTTTAGTGTAATTAGGAGCATGTTGAATGAGCCGATTAGAAAGAAATATAGAAGGTAAAAGTAAACAAAGAAAATATAAGTATATTATGAGAATTATATTTTTAGTTATTATGATTATAGGTACATCCATTTGTGTATTTATAGTTGATAGTAATGCTAAAAGTATGTTGGGAATAAAACAACATAATTATTTCTCAAGTATTAAATTTGATATTACAAAGTTTGATATACCAAAGATTGACATACCAGATTTTGATATACACAAAATCGTTGAAAAATTTAATAAGTAGGAAATAAGTGAATAAGGTTTATTGATTAAAATAAGCCTTATTTTAGTTATGTATTTTTAATTGTATAAAATAAAAACACATTAACTATATTTTATAGGATTTACTTTAAGTTTATGATATTATATAATATTTAGTGTTAGACTTGATAATCCACATATAATGTGGATAATTTTGTTTAATGCCAATTAGTTTATATTCAAAAATTTAAAATTTGATATATAAAAAGTTTTTATATAATATAAAATGATAACTATAAGAATAATCAAGAGGAGGGAATTTAAGGTGGACAATAAACAAAGTAGAACTAGAAATTTTAGTATAATTGCACATATAGACCATGGAAAGTCTACCTTAGCTGATAGATTAATACAACAAACGGGGCTTGTCAGTGAAAGAGACATGAAGAGTCAATTACTTGATAACATGGATCTTGAAAGAGAAAGAGGAATCACTATAAAGCTTCAAAATATAAGATTAATGTATAAGGCGAAGGATGGAAATGAATATTATTTAAATCTTATAGATACACCAGGACATGTAGACTTCAATTACGAGGTATCAAGAAGTTTAGTAGCATGTGAGGGAGCATTATTGGTAGTCGATGCAGCACAAGGTGTTGAGGCACAGACTTTAGCTAATGTGTATCTTGCAATAGACCAAGATTTAGAAATATTACCAATAATAAATAAAATAGATTTACCAAGTGCAAGACCAGATGAAGTAAAACATGAAATTGAAGATATAATAGGGCTTGATGCAAGTGAAGCACCTCTTATTTCAGCTAAAACAGGTTTAAATATAGAAGATGTTTTAGAAGATATTGTAAAAAATGTCCCTGCACCTAAAGGAGATAATGAAGCACCATTAAAGGCGTTAATATTTGACTCTTATTACGATGCTTATAAAGGTGTTGTAGCCTATGTTAGAGTGTTTGAAGGAACTGTTAAAAAAGGTATGACAATAAAAATGATGAATACTAAGAAAAAGTTTGAAGTAACTGAAGTTGGTGTTATGGCTCCAGGGCAAACTGAACTTAGTGAATTATCAGCAGGTGATGTTGGTTATATTGCTGCTAGTATAAAAGACATAAGAAGCTGTCGTGTAGGGGATACAATAACAGATTCAAATAATCCTACAGAAGAACCTTTACCAGGATATAAAAAAGCTACTCCAATGGTATATTGTGGTATATATCCAGGAGAAGGTGAAAAATATGAAAATGTAAGAGATGCTCTTGAAAAATTACAAGTAAATGATGCTGCCCTTGAATATGAGGCTGAAACTTCAGCAGCACTAGGGTTTGGGTTTAGATGTGGATTTTTAGGTCTTTTACATATGGAAATAATGCAAGAAAGACTTGAGAGAGAATTTAATCTTGATATAATAACTACAGCACCATCTGTTATATACAGAGTTACAAAAACTGATGGAGAAGTTGTAATGATACAAAATCCTGCAAATTTGCCAGAAGTAGCTGAGATAAGAATGATAGAAGAACCTATAGTAAAAGGTGATATAATAGTTCCTAAAGATTATGTAGGTGTTGTTATGGAACTTTGCCAGGAAAGACGTGGAAATATGTTAAACATGGAATATATAGATGAGAGAAGAGTAATGCTTCATTACGACCTTCCTCTTAATGAAGTTGTTTATGATTTCTTTGATGCCTTAAAATCAAGAACTAGAGGATATGGTTCTCTTGATTATGAGATTAAGGGATATGTTGCATCTACTCTTGTAAAACTTGATGTTTTAATTAATAAAGAGCAAGTTGATGCACTTAGTTTTATTGTACATGAAACTCGTGCTTTCCCTAGAGGAAAGGCAATGTGTGAGAAATTAAAAGGAGAAATTCCAAGACATCAATTTGCTATACCTATACAAGCTGCTGTTGGTAATAAGGTTATTGCAAGAGAGACAATAAGTGCTTTAAGAAAAGATGTACTTGCTAAATGTTATGGTGGAGATATATCTCGTAAGAAGAAACTTCTTGAAAAACAAAAAGAAGGTAAGAAGCGTATGAGACAAATTGGCTCTGTTGAAGTTCCTCAAAAAGCATTTATGTCTGTACTTAAGTTGGATGAATAATTTATTAAATTTTTATAAATTTAGATAAATATACTTAAAAGCTAGAGTGATTTTAGAATTATTTCTAAATTAATCTAGTTTTTTTGTGGTATATTTTAATTAAACACATAGAGAATATAAGTAAGAGTATATTAAAGAAAAAATAAAAAAAGGTGATATTTATGACTAATATAGAAATTCCTAAAAAAGTGGATTATATAATTAAAGAATTAGAAAAGAATGGTTATGAGGCATATGTAGTTGGAGGATGTGTGAGGGATTGTTTATTAGAAAAAATTCCAAATGACTGGGATATAACAACTAGTGCAAGACCTGAAAAAGTGGTAGAGATATTTGAAAGGACTATTCCAACTGGTATACAACATGGTACTGTAACAGTCATGATTGAACATGAGCTATTTGAAGTGACAACATATAGAATAGATGGAAGTTATAGTGATGGTAGACATCCAGATTCAATAGAATTTACAAATGATATAGTTAAGGATTTGTCAAGAAGAGATTTTACTGTTAATGCAATTGCATACAATTCAAAGACTGGATTAGTTGACCCATTTAATGGTTGTGAGGATATACAAAATAAGTGTATTCGTTGCGTTGGAAATCCAGTAGATAGATTTGAAGAAGATGCACTTAGAATGCTTAGAGCGATTAGATTTTCTGCACAGCTTAATTTTAAAATAGCTGAAGATACTAAACAAAGTATCTACAGAAACGCAGATTTAATAAAATGTGTGTCTATGGAAAGAATTCAAGTAGAATTCAATAAAATGCTAATATCTGATTCATCTAAGTTAAATTTATTAATTTCAACAGGATTATTAAAATTTATAATTCCTGAAATATGTGACTTAGAAGATGTTATTCAAAATAATCCATATCATATTTATAATGTTGGAAAACATACATTGATAGCTACTGAAGTAATTGAAGATGAATTATATCTAAAGCTTACAATGTTATTTCATGATTTGGGTAAAAAAATTACTAAAACGACAGATAAAAATGGAATTGACCATTTTTATAGTCACAGTAGGGAGTCTGTCAAAATAGCAAAGCAAATTTTGAAGAGACTTAAGTATGATAATTATACTATTAATAAAGTTTTAATATTAATACAATATCATGATTATAGAATAGAACCAAAAAGAAAAATTATTAAAAAGTTATTAAATAAACTTGGAGATGTTGAACTATTTGAAGATTTAATAAAGGTTAATTGGGCTGACACACTTGCTAAAAACCCAAAATATGCAAAACAGAAAATATTAAACCTTATTGAGAGTGAAAAGGAATTTAAACATATAATAAGTCAAAATGAATGCTTTCATATTAAAGACTTAGCTATTAATGGAAACGATTTAATGTCTATAGGTGTTAAACCAGGTAAAGATATAGGGTATCTATTAAATAAGATGCTTGAAATTGTTATCAATAATCCAGAACTAAATGAAAAAGAAATTTTAAAAGGAAAAGTATTAGATATATACACATTTTAAGTTAAAAGATTAAACTTTAATTTAATTAATTTAAGATAGTAAATATAATTTACATTAAAAAAATAGACAGTCTTTATAAGGTTGAAATTATGAAGGTTGGTATTCTATAATTTTAAATGTATAGCAAATTAATATAAAGTTAGTAAGTTAATATAAAAAAAAACTTTGGGAATACTAAAACCATAAATTTATAAAATTAATATTTTATGCACTTATAAAACAGTAAGGAGGGACATCATGCGTACTCAACTACAAAAGACGATTGGTCTTTCAGCAGCTCTTTCTACTGTTGTAGGTATGGTTATAGGTTCAGGAGTTTTTTTTAAGCCACAGGCAATATATACCACAACTAATGGAGCTCCAGGACTAGGTATTATAGCATGGCTTTTAGGTGGATTTATAACAATAACAGCTGGACTTACAGCTACAGAAATATCAGCTGCTATCCCAAAAACTGGTGGTATGATGATTTATATTGAAGAAATATATGGAGAAAAATTAGGATTTTTAACTGGATGGATGCAAACTGTATTATTTTTTCCAGGTACGTCAGCAGCATTAGGGGTAATATTTGCTCAACAAGCATCTGAACTTTTAAATATGAGTCCAAACAATATGTCAGTTGTGCTTCCAATAGCAATTGGAGTAATACTGTTTTTATCATTACTTAATATAATAGGTTCATCATTGGGAGGAAAAGTTCAGACAGTAGCTACTATTGGAAAAATGATACCATTAGCTCTAATAATAATATTTGGATTTATTAAAGGCCAAAGTAGTGAGATATTAAATCCATTTGTAGGTGATGGAGTTAGTGTATCAAGCGCACTTGGACAAGTATTAATAGCAACGTTGTTTGCATATGATGGATGGATAAATGTCGGTGCTATCTCAGGAGAGATGAAATCTCCAGAAAAAGATTTACCAAGAGCAATAGTTGGTGGGCTATCATTAGTTATGGCAATATATATTATAATAAATGTAGCATATCTTTGGGTTGTGCCAGCAAGTGAATTAGCAACTGTTACTTCACCAGCAACATTAGTTGCAAAAAAATTATTTGGAAATTTAGGTGGAAAAGTAATAACTGTGGGTATATTAATATCAGTGTTTGGTACATTAAATGGATATTTATTAACAGGGTCAAGAATACCATATACATTAGCTGAAAAAGGAACTTTGCCTGCTTCTAAGGTTTTATTAAAAGTAAATTCTGGTGGGTCTCCTGTAAATTCAATACTGCTCATAACTGTATTAGCATGTATATATGCTTTATCTGGTCAATTTAATCTTTTGACAGATTTAACTATATTTTCAATATGGGTATTTTACGTATTGACTTTTGTTGGAGTTATAAGGCTTAGAAGAGAACAACCAGATTTACACAGACCGTATAAAGTTCCTTTATATCCAATAATACCAATTATAGCTATATTAGGTGGATTATTTGTAATAATAAATCAAATACTGACTTCAACAGCAGTATCTTTAGGTGGTATATTTATAACCCTACTTGGATTACCAGTTTATTATTATATGAAGAAAAAATAGTCATTTATTTTAAGTTGAAAAATTTGGATAAAAGTAAAAATCTACTTTTATCCAAATTTTTTATGATATTACATAGTGAAGATGCTTTATATGTTATTTGATGAGTTATTTTGTTTGATTTATAATTTAATAACTGATGCTTTAAGATAATTTTAAGAAATGAGGAATATAAAATGTTAGGACTTTATATACATATCCCATTTTGTGTGAAAAAATGTAAGTATTGTGATTTTAATTCTTATAAAATGGACCTAGATTCAAAAAAAAGATATATAGAAGATTTGAAAATAGAAATGGAGTTATACAGTAATAAATTAAATAGAGATGATAAATACAAAAATAAAGAAGATTTCAATATAGACAAAAACGATATAATAACAAGTATATTTATAGGTGGAGGAACACCTAGTATTTTGACATCTGAAGAAATAAGAGAAGTATTTGTAAGTGTAAAAGAAAAATTCAATATAGACAAAAACGCAGAAATAACCATAGAATGCAATCCTGGCACACTGACACTAGAAAAATTAGAAACTATGAAAGAAGTTGGTATCAATAGACTTAGCATAGGGTTACAAGCTGTCCAAGAAAAGCATTTGAACTTTATAGGAAGAATACATAGTTATAAAGAATTTGAGAAAAACTATATGGACGCATTGAGTGTAGGATTTAAAAATATTAACATAGACTTAATGTATAGTCTTCCCAATCAAACACTATGTGATTGGAAGGAAACTCTTGAAAAAGTTACAGATTTAAATCCAGCACATATATCAGCATATTCTCTTATATTAGAAGAAGGTACTGAACTGTATAATATGTATGAAAATAATCAATTTGACCTTATAGATGAAAATATAGATATAGAAATGTATGAGTATACAATAAACTATTTAAAATCAAAAGGATACAATCAATATGAAATATCAAATTACTCACAAGAAGGCTATAATTGTAAACATAATATTTTATATTGGGAATGTGAACACTATATAGGTCTTGGAGCAGGAGCTTCTGGTTATATTGATAATAATAGATATAATAATTTAGAATCTTTAGAGGATTATCATTTAAGTCTGATTAAAGGAGAGAAGCCAATACAAGATAGTGAAAATCTTTCTATAAAAGATATGATAGAAGAAAAGATATTTATGGGCCTTAGAATGAATAAGGGAATAAAATTTAAAGATTTTGAAAAAAATTTTGGAATAGATTTTAGAAAAAAATACAGTAAGCAGATAGAAATGTTACTAGCTAGAGACCTTATAAACCAAAGCTTTGAGGGAATACAATTAACTCAAAAGGGAAGAGAAATATCTAATAGTATATTTATAGAATTTATGGAATGATTTTTAGGGTGTTGACAAAATAAATTTATAATGGTATATAATATATATAATCTTTTTAGCACTCGAACTTAGTGAGTGCTAACAGCTAGGAGGTATAATAATATGGAATTAAATGAAAGAAAATTAAATATCCTCAAAGCTATAGTTAAAGATTATATAGAAACAGCTGAAGCTATAGGTTCTAGAACAATATCTAAAAGGCATGATTTAGGTGTTAGTGCTGCCACCATAAGAAATGAAATGGCTGACCTTGAAGAATTAGGATATTTAATTCAGCCACATACTTCTGCGGGTAGAGTTCCATCTGAAAAAGGCTATAAGTTATATGTAAACTCTCTTATGAGTAAAAGTGAATTAGATGATAATGATAAGATTCTTATTGAACAATGTATGAATCATAACATAAATCATATAAAAGAATTAATTCATGAAACGTCTAAGCTATTATCTCAATTAACTAACTACACAACTGTAGCAGTTACTAAGAGTTTAATAAATCAAAGCGTCATAAAGCATATACAGTTAGTTGCTATGCATGACAATAATATTTTACTTATAGTTGTAACAGATAAAGGGGACTTAAAAAAAGCTAACCTTACAACTAATGTATATTTAGATCAATCTAAGTTAAATTTGATTTCTGATAATCTTACAAAGAAGCTCTTAGGAAAAAGTATAACAGATTTAGATGATAATCTGATTGCTTTTATTAAATATGAAATAAGTGAGTACTCAGGGTTTATAGATGAACTTTTAAATGCCCTAAACTCAAATATGGAAGAAGAAGATTTTTCTCTATCATTAAATGGAGCCACTAATATATTTAGTTATCCAGAATTCAATGATGTGTTAAAAGCAAAGTCATTTTTAAATATGTTAGAAAGAAAGGAAACAATAGCTGACATAATTAAATCAAAGGGAATACAAAAAGAAAATCTAAATATAATAATTGGTAGTGATAATGATTGTAAATTGGCACAGGATTGTAGTATAGTTACAGCAACTTATAATGTAGACAGAGACTTAGTTGGGCGAATAAGCTTCATAGGACCTACAAGAATGGATTACGCTAGAATTTACTCTATAATAAATTATATGAGTTTATTAATTAATAGAAAGTAAAGAAATTTTAAATTGAGGGGTGTAAAGTCTTGGATAAAAAAAATGAGCAACAAGAAGTAAAAGAAGTAAATGATACTTCTATTAACCAAGAATCTGAAACTCAAGTAGAGTTAGAAGATGAAGTTGTTAATGAAGAATGTGAAGAGTCAAGCGAAAAAACTGATGAAGAAAAAGCTGATGATGAAAATGTAACAGATATAAATTCTAAATTAGCAGAAAAAAAATTAAAAGATGAAGTAGATGAATTAAATGACAAATATCAAAGACTTCAAGCCGAATATGCAAACTATAGAAGAAGAACTCAACAAGAAAAAGAAACAATTGGTGTGTTTGCAAATGAGAAAATAATAACTGAGTTAATACCAGTTATAGATAGTATGGAAAGAGCCTTAGATGCATGTGAAGATAAGGAAGATACTATGTATAAGGGTATAAGCCTTGTACATAAACAATTAATAGATACTCTAGTAAAATTTGGAGTAGAAGAAATAGAAGCAGAATCTAAGGAATTTGACCCAAACTTACATCTAGCAGTTATGCAAGAGAGTGTAGATGGAGTAGAAGCAAATCAAATAGTGATGGTACTTCAAAAAGGATATAAGCTAGGAACTAAAGTTATAAGACCTTCAATGGTTAAAGTTTCTTGCTAAGTATATAAATTAAGGTTAAAATATTTAGCCTAATATAAAATACACAAATAAGTAAAATTTAATTATACAATTACTCAAGGAGGATTTTTAGTCATGGGAAAAATAATAGGAATAGATTTAGGAACAACAAATTCATGTGTTGCAGTATTAGAAGGTGGAGAAGCACAAATAATAGCAAATAATGAAGGTATGAGAACTACTCCATCAGTAGTGGCATTTACAAAAGATGGTGAAAGAATAGTTGGAGAACCTGCAAAAAGACAAGCAGTTACAAATGCAGATAAAACAATAACTTCAATAAAAACTCACATGGGAACTGATTACAAAGTGAATATAGATGGAAAATCATATACTCCACAAGAAATATCAGCAATAATATTACAAAAATTAAAATCAGATGCAGAAAGTTACTTAGGACAAACAGTAACAGAAGCAGTTATAACAGTTCCAGCGTACTTTACAGATGCTCAAAGACAAGCTACTAAAGATGCTGGTAGAATAGCAGGGCTAGATGTTAAGAGAATAATAAACGAGCCAACAGCAGCAGCTCTTGCTTATGGTATGGATAAATTAGACCAAGAAAAGAAAATATTAGTATTTGACTTAGGTGGAGGAACTTTTGACGTATCTATACTTGAAATAGGTGATGGTACTTTTGAAGTTTTAGCTACAGCTGGTAACAATAGATTAGGTGGAGATGACTTCGACCAAATAGTAATAGACTATTTAGCAGATGAATTCAAAAAAGCTGAAGGTGTAGATTTAAGAAATGATAAAATGGCTCTTCAAAGATTGAAAGAAGCAGCAGAAAAGGCTAAGAAAGAATTATCATCAACAATGAATTCAAACATAAACTTACCTTTCATAACTGCTACAGCAGAAGGTCCAAAGCATTTAAATATAGATTTATCAAGAGCTAAATTTGAAGAATTAACTAGAGGTTTAGTTGAAAAAACTATGGAACCAACTAAGAGAGCTTTACAAGATGCAGGACTTTCTACAAGTGAAATAGATGATGTATTACTAGTTGGTGGTTCTACAAGAATACCAGCAGTTCAAGATGCTGTTAAGAAATTTATAGGAAAAGATCCTCATAAAGGTATAAACCCAGATGAATGTGTTGCAGCAGGAGCTTCTATACAAGCAGGAGTTTTAGCAGGAGATGTTAAAGACTTATTATTACTAGACGTTACTCCATTATCTCTTGGTATAGAAACTATGGGTAATGTAATGACTAAGATAATAGAAAGAAACACTACAATACCAACTAAGAAATCTCAAGTATTCTCAACTGCTGCTGATAACCAAACAGCTGTTGATATACATGTACTTCAAGGTGAAAGAAGTATGGCTTATGACAATACAACTTTAGGAAGATTCCAATTAACTGATATACCACCAGCACAAAGGGGAATACCTCAAATAGAAGTTACATTTGATATAGATGCAAATGGTATAGTTAATGTTTCAGCTAAAGATTTAGGTACAGGAAAAGAACAAAAAATAACTATAACATCAAATACTAATTTATCAGAAGCAGATATAGAACAAAAAATAAAAGAAGCTGAGATGAATGCTGAAGCTGACAAACAGAAAAAAGAGAAAATAGAAGCATTTAACCAAGCTGAATCTACTATATATCAAACTGAAAAAACTTTAAATGAACTTGGAGATAAAATAAGTGCAAGTGATAAAGAAGATATAGAAAAAGCAATAGCAGACTTAAAAGTTGTAAAAGATAATCAAGATGCTACAGCAGAAGAACTTAAGAAAGCTACAGAAGAAGTAATGACTAAGTTCCAAAAAGTATCTCAAGAAATGTACCAAAAGGCAGCTCAAGAACAACAAGCAGCACAAGGTGCAGAGCAAGCTCAAGATAATGGACCTAAAGATGACAATGTAGTAGATGCTGACTTTAAAGAAGTAGATGAAGATAAATAAGCTATATAATATAACATCAAATGATAATTGAAGAATAGATTATTTATGAAAATCATATAGATATTAAAGATATATGGACAATATACATCATAAAGAATATAATATATCATAGATTATATAACTTAAAGTAGAATATAAGAATTAATGATAGCTTGTAGTTTATTATTCTACAAGCTATCGTTTTGTAAAATGAAGGTGGTGTCAATTTTTGAGTACAAAAAGGGATTATTATGAAGTCTTAGGTATCAGTAAAGGTGCAGAAGCTCAAGAGATAAAAAAAGCTTACAGAAAGTTAGCAATGAAGTACCATCCAGATAGAAACCCTGGTGATGAAGAGGCTGAAGAAAAGTTTAAAGAAATAAATGAAGCTTATGAAGTACTTTCAGATGATACAAAGAGAAAGACTTATGACCAATTTGGACATGATGGGCTAAATGGTCAAGGAGGCTTTGGAGGCCAAGGTGGATTTAATGGCCAAGGCTTTGGTGGATTTGAAGATATGTTTGGAGATATATTTGGTGACATGTTTGGAGGGGGCTTCGGAGGTGGAAGACAAAGAAGAAGAGGTCCACAACGTGGTGCAGATATAAGACAAAATGTTACTATATCTTTTGAAGAAGCTGCATTTGGTAAAAAAATGTCTATAAAGCTAAATAGAAGTGAAGAATGTGATGAGTGTGATGGAACTGGAGCAAAACCAGGAACATCAAAGAAAACTTGTTCAACTTGTAATGGAACTGGCCAAGTTAGAACTGTTCAAAGAACTCCATTTGGAAATATAGCAAGCTCAAGACCTTGTAGTACTTGTAATGGAACTGGAGAAGTAATTGAATCTCCTTGTAGCAAATGTAATGGAACTGGAAACACAAGAAAAGTTAAGACTATAGAAGTAGATATACCTGCAGGTATAGATGATGGTCAAATGATAAAACTTGCTGGTCAAGGTGAAGTGGGAGAAAAAGGTGCTCCAAGAGGAGACTTATACATTGTAGTTAATGTAAAATCTCATCCATTGTTTACTAGAGATGGAAATGATATTTACTTTGAGATGCCAATTACATTTGTTCAAGCAACTTTAGGTGATGAAATAGAAGTACCTACTTTGGATGGAAAAGTTAAGTATAGTGTGCCAGAAGGAACACAAACTGGAACTGTATTTAGACTTAAAGAAAAAGGAATTCCTAGAATTAGAGGTAATTCAAGAGGAGACCAATATGTCAAAGTTGTAGTCGAGATTCCTAAAAAATTAAATGATAAGCAAAAAGATCTGTTAAGAGAATTTGCGAAGGAGTGCGGGTCGAACGTCCACGAAAAGAAAAAAACATTCGGACAGAAAATAGAAGATATGTTTAAGAAAAAGTAGTTAAAATAGCCAATATAATGTAATCATATTCTTTAGAATCTAAATTATTTAGTTATAAGATTTTGAATTAATATAATATGATTTTTATATTGGCTATTTTTAATTTTGAGTATGTAAAATATGTATAAATAATTTCTTTATAATACTCACCATTATAATGTAGTTGATGACAAAAATACTTATGTTTTTTAACGTGAGCTTTGTGGCAGGTATTAACTATATAACTTTTTTTTATAAAATAATTGTTTTGACCAAATGTACATTTTAGACGACCAGTTACGCATAAATTGTTGAATATTCTTTTAAATATCTATATACTTTATAGTATAATTTATCAGAAAATTTAGAAAAAAGGATATAAAAAGAAAATCTAATGAAATTATAGGCGGTGTTAATCATATGGAAAGTAATAATAAAGGTGTGTTTAACAATGGAACAATTTCTATAGGTGAAGTATCTATGCCTAAAGGTGGTGGCGCAATAAAAGGTATGGGTGAGACTTTTAGTTCAAATCCATTTACAGGAGTTGGAAATTTTTCTATACCAATAAAAACTTCAAAAGGTCGAGGTTTTGAACCAGATATTTCTTTAAATTATAACTCTGGTGCTGGGAATGGTCCATTTGGATTAGGTTTTTCTATTTCATTGCCTTATATATCTAGAAATACGGAGAAGGGTGTGCCTACATATGAGGATATTTTGGATAAGTTTATATTATCTAATTCATCAGAACTTGTAAAAACATGTGATAATAGAAAACAAATGAAGAAATCAAAAAATTTAAATTCCTCATGGGAAGTGACTTCATATTTACCTAGAGTAGAAGGAGACTTTTCAAGAATAGAATATTGGAAGAGTAAAGAGAGTTCTTATTGGAAAATTACTACAAAAGATAACATTACATCAATCTATGGCAAGTCTTTAAATTCAAAAGTTGCAAATCCAAACAATGACAGTCAAATATTTATGTGGCTTATTGAAGAAAGTTTTGATTCAAAAGGAAATAAAATTGAGTATATTTATAAACAAGAAAATAATGAAAATATAATAGATAAATCTAATTATGTAGATAGAAGATTTGATTCATATAAATATATACATAAAATAAGATATGGGAACTATTTTGATAAACAAAAAAAAGAAAAATGGGCCTTTGAAGTGGTCTTTGATTATGGTGAATATGAATTAGAAGATACTTTATTAAAAACGAGTCAGTCGAATCCATATGTATATACAAATATGTGGAAAGTGAGAAAAGATTCTTTTTCGTCATATAGAAGTGGATTTGAAATAAGAATTTGTAGGCTTTGTAGAAATATATTAATGTTTCATAAATTTGAAAATGAACTTGGAGAGATACCATGCCTTGTAAATGTAACTAACTTAAAATATGAAGAAACACTGCAAATGTCTATGCTATCAGAAGTTCAACTGAAAGGATACAGAAGGAATAAAGATAATAGTTATTTTTTAAAATCTATGCCTCCAATAAAGTTAGGATATTCTAGTTTTAATCCAAATAATAAAAAATTCAATTTATTAAAAACAAAAGATGATTCTAATTTACAAGGATATTTACAAAAAACTGAGTTTAATTTTATAGATATTTATGGTGATGGTTTACCAGGAATTTTAATGAGCAATGAAGAGTCTACATTTTTTTGGAGAGCAGAAGGAGATGGAAAATATGGATTTTTAGAAAAACCAATTAAGTTTCCTATTGAAAAAGATTTAACTTCCTCTAATTATTTTTTAATGAGTCTTGAAGGTAATGGCAAATTGAACTTTATTGTTTCAAAAACAGAAAGAGCAGGATTTTATGAGTGTGAAAGTAATGGAGATTGGAAACAATATATGGATTTTGAATATTTTCCTATGGAATTTACAAGAAGCAGTAGAAAAGAAATGGTTGATATAAATGGAAGAGGACTAATAGATATTGCTATATTTGGAGATGATTACCTAAATGTGTATTCATCTATTAAAAAAAGTGGTTTTAGTAGAGCAAATAGAATTGATTTTGGAAATAGAATAAGTTCAGGAGAATTTCCATATAAGAATAGTGAAAACATAAATGAATTTATTGGATTTGGTAATGTACTTGGAGACGGTCTTTATCATAGAATTAGAGTCCGAAATGGATGTTTTGAATGTTGGCCAAATTGTGGTCATGGTAATTTTGGAGAAAAAATATTGTTGAGAAATGCACCAAAGTTTGATGAAGATTTGGATATATCAAGAATTCATTTTGCAGATATTGATGGTTCGGGAACTATGGATATGTGTTATGTATATTTAGATAGAGTAGATATATATCTAAATTTAAGTGGCAATAGATTTAGTGATGCAATATCAATACCATTACCAGAGAATTACTCAAAGTTTGACCAAATAAACTTTGAAGATGTAAATGGAAATGGAGCTTCTTGTATGATATTTACAAAGGTAGGAGAAATAATAAAGCACTATGTTTATGATTTTACAAATAACTCAAAGCCATATTTATTAACTAATATAGATAATTCTTTAGGTATGTTGACAAATATAACTTATTCTAGTTCTGTAAAGTTTTATCTTGAAGATAGGGCTTTAGGTAAAGAATGGCAGACAAAGTTACCATTTCCACTACATGTAGTGGAAAAGATAGAGTTTATTGATGAGATTTCAGAATCTAAATTTACAGAATATTACAAATATCATTCTGGTTATTATGATTATGTGGAACGAAAGTTTAGAGGATTTGGGTTTGTTGAAAATTGGAACTCAGAAAAGATTAATTCAAGTCTAGAAAATCCACTCATAGTACCTACTACTTATATAAAAAAATGGTATCATACAGGGTGTTGTGATCAATTAGAAAATATATCTAAACTTAATGAAGAAGACTTTTTTTCTGAAGATTTGGATGCCTATGTACTACCAGATATTATATTAGATAGTTCTATTAACAAAAAAGATTCAGAAGAACTGAGAGAGGCATATATCTCTTTAGCTGGAAAAATTTTGCGTGAAGAAACTTATGGATTAGATAGTGATATAGAAATTTCAGATATACCATATACTGTGTCTGAAACTAACTTTAAGATAGTAAAGCTTCAAGATAAAATAGAAAATAATTTTGGTGTGTTTTATTCTCATCCAACTGAGTGTATAACATACAATTATGAAAGATTAGTAAAAGACCCACGTATAGCACACAAATTTATATTAGATGTAGATAAGTTTGGTAATATAGAAAAATCTTGTGAAGTATATTACCCAAGAAGGTTTAAAATAATAAACCAAAATAGTGTTTATAGTAAACAATACAACCTTAATATAACAGCAGAATGTACAAAATTTATAAATGAAACTGAAGATTTTAATTTAATTGGAATTGCATATGAACATAGTTTATTTGAGATAGGAGAAGTATCATTAAATGGAAAAATCTATTTTTCATATGATGAAATCAAAACAATAACAAATGAATCTTTTTGTAATGTAGTAAATTACAATGAAAGTTTCAAAAAAGGAAGAGTACAAGCTAGATGTATTTCTTGTGATAGAAAATATTTTTGGAATGAGCATCAGGATAATTTACTGGATTTAGGAAAGATAACTGATAAAGCGTTACTTCATCATCAGGAATTTGCTGTTATGCCAGAAACTTTAGTAAATGATATATTTGCGGATAGGATAAATGATAATATATTAGTTCAAGATTGTGGTTATATCAAAAAAGAAAATTATTGGTGGAATAGAGGGCTTGTTCAAAGTTATTTTACTAGAGAAGAAAATGGATTTTTTATGCCTATATCAAATGAAAATTTATTTATAGAAAAAGATTCAAAATTATATTGTAAAAAATATATTGAGTATGATGAATATAGATTATTTCCAATTAAAATAGGAGAATATTTGTCTGAGCAAATATCAAATGAATCAGAGTTTATAATTGACTATATAACTACTTTACCAAAACAATTGAAAGATATAAATGGTAATATATATCAAGTTATTTTTGATCCATTAGCAATGGTAATTGCAAAATCTAACTATGGTATTGTTGACGAAAGTTTTCAGGGAAACGGAGATTTAGATATATATAAATATTTAGAGAATGCTACGTTTAAAGAGGTTATAAAAAATAATCAAAAATATTTACAAATGGCATCTGAATTTTTCTTTTATGATTTGTGGGAATGGAGTGATAATAAAAAACCAGCTTGCTTTATTCAACTTGTAAGAGAGAATTATTTAAGTGAGATTCAAACTAAGGAAGAAGATAAGGTTCAAATTAATATAGGTTTTTCAGATGGTTTTGGTAGAAATATAGAACAAAAAACTAAAGTTGATTCAGGAAAAGCAATCTTATATAACAAAGGAAATCTTATATATAACAAGTTAGGAGAAGTATCAACTGGGTATGTGGATGAACGTTGGCAAGTGTCCGGAAGAGTAGTGTACAACAATAAGGGAAAACCTATAAAGCAGTTTAAGCCATATTTTTCATCAACTTCTGAATATGAACAACAAAAATATCTAGATAATATATTAACTGCATCAGAAGTTATTTATTATGATTCAATTCTTAGGGTTGTGAAGATTGAAAAAGCTAAAGGTATATCATCAAAATGTTCTATAGTAAAGAATGTATTTACTAAAGTTAAGTATTCTCCATGGGAGGAAATTCACTATGATGAAAATGACACATTAGTAGATTCAGATTATTTCAATGAATATATAAATAATTATCCTGAAAATCCTACTGTAGAACAAGAATATGAGAAAAAAGCACTTTTAAAAGCTAGTAAATTTTATAATACCCCTGAAAAAAAAGTATTTGATAATATGGGAAATCAATATCTATTTATAAGGGATAACCTAGGTGAAGTTTATAAGGATTCATTTAAAGAGATAGCTTGTAAAAGAGGTATAAGTGTAGATGATATATGGAATGAGCTTTTGGGTAAGGAATATATAAAACCAAGCAAGATTCAAGAAAACAAAATTTTAAGTGGATGGGTATCTGAAAAATTTCAACCATATAGTAGTAATTTTAAATTAGAGATAGATGAGAAATATGAAAGTTGCAGTAATGAGTTAATAGATTTTATGAAAAAGAGTTGTCTAACAACGTTTAATGATATAGATGTAACTGGTAAGATTAAGCGTAGTGTAGATGCAAGATTGTATTATTCAAACATTAGTGAAAAAACAGATTTTTGTAATTTTAAGTATTTTTATGATATGAAAGGTAATGAAATTTATGTAGAAAGTGCAGATGCAGGTATAAAGTTAAACCTATTAAATATGTATAATAAGCCTACACATTTATGGGACTTAAGAGGTTTTCATAAAAAAATATATTATGATAATCTACAAAGAATTAAAGAAATTTATGTTGATGGAAGATGTGAAAGTGGTCTAAACATAAATCAAACTGTAGAAAAGTATGTTTATGGAGAATTTTATAATCAAGATATTAAAAAGGTGAAAAGTAGGAACCTAATAGGCAAAATTTATAAACATTATGATAGTGCAGGTATAGCTATCTCAGATATTTATGATTTGAATGGTAAGGCTATTAGTGTTAGTAGACAGTTTGCTTCCGATTATAAGAATGAAATTAATTGGGATAAAATAAGTAGTGTTCAGCTTGAAGAAGATGTATTTCATACTAAATATAAGTATGATGCACTTGAAAGATTAAAAATAGAAATTACACCAGATTTAAGTATATATAAAGCCAAGTATAATCAATTAGGTCTATTAAATGGTGTAGATGTATTTTTATCTGAAGAAAACAAAGAATACAATTTTATAAAAGATATAGAGTACAATGCAAATAAGCAAAGAACTAAGATTTATATGAATAATGGTTTAATTACTCAGTATACTTACGATGATATAGATTATAGGTTGAGAGGAATTAAGTCTATAAGGACAATAAATAAAAATGAGGCAGATAAAGGTAATGAGATGAGCACATTTCAAGAGTTAAAATATATATTTGACCCATGTGGAAATGTTATGACTATAATAGATAGTTCTTTGGAAGCAATATTAAAAAGCAAAAAACAAATAAGTCCTGTAATGGAGTACACATACGATGCTATGTATCAATTAATTAATGCAACTGGGAGGAAACATTCAGGTGTTATTGCAGATAAATCAGGTTGTGGCTTTGGAAATTCAAAATACATTAAACTAGGAACATTACATATAAATGATAGTGAAAAAATTGAAAATTATAGAGAGATGTACGGATATGATGATTCAGAAAATTTAGTATCTATAAAGCATATATCAGATAGTTTAACATGGATTAAATCTATTGATATTGATAAAAAATCAAATCATTCTCGTGGCATCAAGTATGGAAATAAAGATGAATTATATTATGAAACTAATTTTGATGAAAATGGTAATATGAGAAACTTAGAAACTATTTCTCAAATTTGCTGGAATTACAAAAATAATATATCTCATGTAGATACTTTAACTAGAGAAGATGAAATATGTGATAGTGATTATTATATATATGATGCAAATGGTCAACGTGTAAGAAAAGTTAGTGAAAGAAAGATAAATACAAATATTTTTGAGATAGAAGAAAAATTTTATATTGGTAATTTTGAAATTAAAAAGATAAAGAGGATAAATAATAAAAATGAAACTATAATTTTAAGTAGAAAATCTATAAAGGTAATGGATGATAAGAAATGTATATCAATGATCTATTTCTGGAATATTGATGAAAGACAACGAGAGACTAAAAATACTAATAAGTACTTTTTTAAATATCAGTTAGATAATAGTAATGGCTCATATTGTGTAGAGATAAATGAAAATGCAGAACTAATAACTTATGAGGAATACTATCCATATGGTGGAACAGCTCTGATTTTAGGAGAAGATGATAGAGAAGTTAATCTAAAGGAATACAGGTATTCAGCAAAAGAGAGAGATTTATCGACAGGACTATATTATTATGGGGAAAGGTATTATGCGTCTCATATTGGGAGATGGGTTTCAGCTGACCCTGCTGGTAAAGTGAATGGTTTAAATTTATACACATTTACTATAAATAATCCTATTAGATATAGTGATGATTTTGGAATGGATATAGGTGATAATTTTACCTTTGAAAGAGATGATTTACTTTACGGATTGCATGAATCAAGGTCTAAAGATATTTATATGAATGAAGTTAGAGCAGCTAATGGACGTAGCCGTTTAGGTGTAGGACCCATAGTAGTGGACAATATGAATAACTTGTTTTTGGGAGTGCAAAGAGGTGAGACTTATGGTCAAGGTAAAGTAGCAATTAATGGGATGACTATAAGAACTCCTATTGTATCTAGATTTATGGCTTTTCTAGAGCATAATTTTTTAGGAAGTAAATTACCTAGAGATAGTAGCCCTTCTTCAATAAAAAGAAGAATCATATCTGGGTGTAAAGCAGGAATGTTGTTTACTGTTGCATCAGGAAAAACTATAAGGTTTGTGTTAGATGGATTGAATATAAGAAGTATATGCTACAATACTCATGAAAAAAGAAGCTATACAGAAAGAGAGCTTAGATTTATATATAAACGACGTAATGATGCAAATTTTATGCAAAACATAAAATTTTATAAAGAAGGTAGAGAAGTTGAAGCTCCATGGATAAGTAATAGTAAGTGGTGGAACACTTGGTATGAAAGTAAAACTGTTAAAGGGTATGGAAAGATTTTAAGTACACTTGAAAAAGTAGGATATGTTGCCTCTGTAATATTAGCTCCATTATTTCTTAACTTTGTTGCTAGTAAGGTTGGTTATAAGTTAAAAAAAGTTTTAAGTGTATAATATAAATTTAGAAAGGAGAATACTATGGATAAGGACAAGCTGACACAAAAAGAGCAACTCAATGTTTTTTATGGTAATAATCCAGATTTTGAATTATCGGATATTGAGTTACATAAAAAAGAAACTTTAGATAAATTAAATTTAGATGGAGTTAATAAAGAAGTGTTTTTAAAAAACCTTATGATACAAAAAAGATTACATCAATTGCATGCGTCAGAAGGTATACATTCAAAGTTGATTGAAAATGATTTAATATCAGCTCAACAAATTGCAAGTATGGAAGAAGAGTATTTTGTTAATACATATTCAACTAAACTAGAAATAAGCAAAGAAACTGCTAGGAAAATTTATAAAAATGCAATATCAATACAGAATAAAGTAATGAATCTCTTAGTAAATATAAAAACAACAGTTGCATCTCCATATTTTAGAAATCTCAAAGTAAATACAATAGGTGATGATACAATTAGATATTTTGAAAAATTACCTAGTTACCAAGAGATGTTCGGAAATTTAGATTTTTGTGATTGTGAAGATTGTAAATCAATATTTGGACCTGCTGCGTATTTCGTAGATTTAATGAGAATAATAGATAAATATATAACTAAACCAAATGAGCATACTATTGATAAAGACCTGAGTTTAAATTATAGAAGGCCTGATTTACAAGAGATACCTCTTACATGTGAAAATGCAAATAATCTTGTTCCATATCTAAAAATAGTAAATGAACGTTTGTATGATTGTATTAAAACTTTATTTAATACAAAAGACGCAAGTATATTTGAGGTTCTTGCTACAAAAACTGTGTATCCATTTAATCTCCCATTTAATTTAAACTTGGAGCAGATAAGAGTATATCTAAATCAAGAAAATTTAAATTTGAGTGACATATATGAAACTTGGGATATAGAACAAAACGAAGTTGAGAGAGAAAGGTTAGGTATTTCATTAAAACAGTATAATATTTTAACACAGAGTTTTAAAGATGATAATCAATTAGCAAACTATTATGGTATGAGTGATAAAGCTAAATTAGCAGAATTAAATAATACACAAACATTACTAAAAGTAACACAATTAAAATATAATCAACTTGAAGAATTACTAATGCAAAATGTTTCACAGAACGAAAAAGATAATAATATAGCACATAATTTTTATATAAATCAAGGTCTTTTAGACAAAAAATATTTGTATATTGATGACAATAAGGAAAATAAAAATAATAATCTATCAAATTCAATTAAAAACATCAATAATGATGTTCTCGATAGATTAAATAGATTTATAAGACTAAGTAAAGTAACTTCTTTAAATTTTATGGATTTAGACTGGATGATAAACTCAATTCATTATTATGATAAAAATATAGAAATATCAAAAAAAACTATTACAGATATATCCCGTTTATTAAAATTATCGAGCGATATGGAACTTGATGTAATAGATTTATGTGCACTTATTGCTCCAATAAAAACATATGGAGAAGGCAATGACTTATTAAAGTCAAAAGTACCTTTTGATGTCATATATAATAATTGTAAAACTAAAAAAACTGAGTCTACATATCATCCTAAAAACAATAAACTAAACCCTCTATATATAGACAATTTAAAACTTTGGAATCCTGCTAAAATTGATGAAAATAATATTAAAATTTCAAGATGGCTTTCCAGTAGCTTAATTATGTCAATTGAAGATTTAAATTTTTTAGCTATCACAATTTTTAAAGAAAATGCAAACATAGATTTAAATGCAGATATAGAATTAACTGTAGATAATTTATCAGCTTTATATAGACACTCATTACTTGCAAGAAAATTTAAAATGAAAATTGAAACCTATATAATATTGCTTAAGCTATGCCACTTAGATACTAAAAAGGTTTTTTCTATTGATGATATTTATTGCATTAAAAATGTTGTAAGTTTTATAGAAAATTCTAAAATCAACGTATACAACTTTAACTATTTTATAAATGGAGAAGAAAGTCAGTATGTAAAGCAAATATTCAAAGAAGATAGTATTGATAATTGGTTAAAGTCATTATGTATGAGCATAAAAAAAGATTCAAGTTTAGATATAGAAAATGAAATTATAGAAATGATGTCTGATTATCTAGGTACAGAAAAAGAGTTATTAAAATATTTAGTGATTGTGTTTAAAAAGTCAATTGTTTTACCTGAGGGTATAAAATATTGGACAGAAGCATTTATAAACTATTCTAACCCTGAGAAATATAAGTTTTATGTTATAGAGGTATTAAGATGTTGTTCAAGATGGATTAACTTAGTAACTAAAATAGCACCAGATTATAAGCTTGTTGAAAGTATTATTAAGTATCCGAACTATTATGGTTTCCAAAATGATTTTAAGTTGTATTCTATAGATAATATTATGAATTTTTATTTGATTAATGAGTATTTATATACTTTTGATGATGTAGATTATGACATGCTTAATTTTATTGAATCAAGCGCAAAAAAAGAAACAAATAGTACAAAATATCTGTCAATAGCAACTAATTGGAATAAATCTCAAATAGATGAGTTAATATCGAAGCAATTTTCAAAAGAACAAAATTTAGTGATTTTGATAAAAAAACTAAAAAGCTGTTTTGACATAGTTAATAAATTAAAGTCTGATAATGCATTTATAGACAATATTCTTACATTATCAGGTTTGGATGAAGAAAAAAATTGGACTAAATATGTTGACATTTCGAATATGGCAGTACAAAAAGTAAAAGGGACATACAGTATAGAAGAATGGAAATCGATAAATACAAAATTACAAGCAATTATAGAAGGTTCTAAACGAGATATTTTGCTTAGTATCACTTTGTATACTCTCAATAAAAAGTTTGTAGATATTAAAACATCAAATGATGTCTATAAGTATTTATTAATTGATGTAGAAATGGATGATTCTACGCAGATTTCTTATATAGTAGAAGCATTAAATGCTACTCAACTTTATCTTCAAAGATGTAGATTAAAAATGGAAAAAGGAGTAGAGTCACTAAATATACCTGAATCTTGGTGGTCCTGGATTATGAATTATAGAATGTGGGAAGCGAATAGAAAAATTTTTGTGTATCCAGAAAATTATTTATTACCATCAATAAGACATACAAAGTCAGAAATATTTAATAAGTTAGAAAGTGCATTATCTCAATCTGAAATAACAGATGCATATATAGAGACAATTTATAATGATTATATAGAAGAATTTTCAAATATATCAAAATTGACTATAGCAAGTTCATATCGTTGTACATATAAAGATTCAATGCGTGGAGATGTTTGTACCTTATTTTTATTTGGACGAACAAGTCAACAACCATATATATATTATTATTGTTATCAAGAAGAGGGGATGCCTTGGACTGAATGGAAAAAAATAGATTTAGCTATAAATTCACACTATATAACTCCAGTATTTGCATTTAACAAACTATTCATATTCTGGGTGGAATTAAAAGAAAATCAAAGTACATCCATAGATGTGGTGGGCTCAGTAAGTAAATCTAATAATAGCAAAACATTTAAAATGGATATGTACTATTCGTTTTTAAATATTCAACAGAAGTGGGTAAATCCTCAAAATATATTATCAGAAGATTTGGTATATTATACTGATTACTCTGACAAGGATTCAATAAAAAATCAACTGCCTTTTAAAAATATTTTTGAAATGGATAGTATTTCTTGGCTTAAAGTAAATGCATTTTCCGTTAATGCATCTAATTTTAAAGCGTTTGATAAAAAATCAAAGGATTTTGAGCGTATAAATATACTTTATGGACCATTTGCAAATCAATCTGGAAAGGTAATTGAAATAAAGCAAATCAATGATGATGGTACAAATAAGTATTGTTTTGAATCCAAGTTAAGTGAAATAGGGGAAAGTTTTAATAGATTGGTTTTAGCAAATAATACGGGTTACTTACCTATTCAACATCAATATTCATTTAATATGAATATGAACAATGAACCACTATTATTAAAAAATGAATTTTTATTGGTTGATAGATACTCACAAAATAAATATCAAATACCTTATAAACCTATTATAGATAAATTTAATAATAAGCTTGGGATTGTTTATTCTCAAAGTGTAATTTATGATAATTATCTATCCGATATGAAAGACTTATCGCATCAAATAGAGGAAAGCTTTGTTGAGTCAGATTCTTTTACATCAGATACAATTGAATTTAGTTTATCAAGTAAGATTTTTAATGATTTAAAAACAAGTAAGATAATTGATGATAATGGTAAGATATTAAAATCAAATCTCAGTACATTAGATTTGGAAATAGTGCTTATAAATAGGATTGTATCAAAAGAAATTAGTCCTAATCAACTTTTAGATATACAAAAAGTATTGTTTAGCCATGTTGGTGGTTTAAATATATTTAATAATATAAATCAAAAGGATATTTCTGTTATGCCTATATATAACCAAGTTGGTTCTTTTGTGTTTGACAATGTAGATGAAACATTTATGATTTCTCCAGAGGATAAAATTTCAGTTCCAAGGTTTAGCATGTTATCAGATGGGCTAATAATTACAAGACCACCAGCAAGTGTAAGTTCTTTTTTATCACTTGGTCTTAACTATGATAAATCAATAAAATGTATAAAACTTTTGAAAAATTATGGGTTATTGGATGAAAATAATATAGTTAAAGTTTCGAATATAGATTACAACATAATAGAAATAATATTGAGTAATGCTCAGTTGGATGACACAACAAAAAAATCTATCTATAGGATGTTGATGAATTTTCCAATAGTAAATAAATATAGTTTTGTAAATAAGGATATTAGTAAGAGTGTATCAGAAACTATTTACAATACTTTTGAGTATTATAAAATTATAGATTCACATGGTAGAGCAGATGGAAATAATTTAACATATCCAGATGTTAAGTTGATTCTAAAAAATCAAATAGAGAAAGGTATTATTAAGGTAAATCAGATTTATGATATTTATGAAAAACTAGTTCATTCACCTGTACCAGTAACACTTAAATATGAAAATTTATATGAAGATAAGAATATGTCAGACCTATCTAAATATAAATTTAATATAACTAGACTGTCAACAGGTGCAACAAAAATATTACAAAAACGTATATTTATAGGTGGAATTGATATGCTTCTTAGTACTAATTCTCAAAATATACCAGTTGTTCCTGTTTTACCTTTTGATAGATTTGAACCAAACAAAGATTATATAAACTATCCAAGTGCAATTGATGGTGTACAGGTAGATTTTGATGGGCTTTATGGTGAATACTATTGGGAACTTTTTTATCATGCACCGATGTTATTAGCTCATAATCTGAGAAATAATCAAAATTATGCTCAAGCGCAAAGATGGTATCAATATGTATTTAATCCAACAAATCCAGAAACAAAAATAGTTAAAGATACTTTTTCAAAAGAAACTGAGCATATAATAACTGATAAAATGTCTGAAGATGTACTGTCAGTTTTAAATACTAAAAAAATAGGTAATCCAGCATATCCTATTATTGATGCTAATGGAAGAGTAAACCCAGAATTTAAATTAAATACAGAACTTAGTTTTTTAACAGAATGCAGTTTAAATAATGAAATGATAATCATGGTAAGAAATATATTGATGAATAAGCTTTTAGCTACACCATCAAGTTGTTATTGGAATTTCCAACTATTTCGTACTCATGTTTTAGATGAATTTATAGATACTTTAGATGACAGTAATCCTGCAATGAAAGTTTATAATAATGACCCATTTAACCCACATGCTATTGCTAGACTAAGAATGGGAGCATATGAAAAGTACACTGTGATTCAATATATAGAAAATATAATAGAGTGGGCTGATAAACAATTTATGCAAGATACATGGGAATCTATAACTTCTGCAACGATGCTTTATATATTAGCATCAAGCTTATTGGGAGAAAGACCAGTTAATTTAGGTAGACATGACAAAAAAAATGTAGAAACATTTAAGTCTATACAGACAAAATATAAAGATTGTCCAGGTGGTATACCTCAATTTCTGATAGACCTTGAAAATCATATATCTAATATAAATTCAGATATACAAGTTGATTTAGGGTTTAATAATATAGATGTTTATTTTGGAATACCAGAAAATGAGGAACTTATAAAACTTTGGGATATAGTGGATGATAGATTAAATAAGATTAGACATTCAATGAATATTAAAGGTGAAAAGAGATTATTGGAGTTATATCAACCACCAATTTCACCAGAATTACTTTCTAGGGTTGCAAGTTCAATCAATAATGTAAATTCATTAGCAGAATCACTAGATATAGAACTTTCTAATTATCGTTTTTCATTTCTAATTGAAAAAGCAAAGGAATTTGCAGGGCATATATGTCAACTTGGAACAAGTTTATTAAATACAATTGAAAAAAACGATGCAGAAAGTATGGCAGTGCTTCATTCAATACAAGAAAACAATATTTTAAATATGGTTACAGTAACAAAAGAGAAGCAAATAGAAGAGATAAATGAAACTATTAAGTCAATGGATCAATCCCTTAAGAGTGCAGAACATAAGAAAACATATTATGAGAATTCAATAAAAGATGGTCTTTCAGAAGAAGAACAAACAAATTTAGATGCAATGGGAGTAGCTTTATTTTTCCAAGTTTATGCAAATATATTTAAAACATCTTCAAGCATTGGATATGCAGTTCCACAAGTAGGTTCTCCTTTTGCCATGACGTATGGAGGACAGCAGTTAGGAGCTGTATTAGAAGGAATGGCAGGTGCAGCAGAAATAGGGGCATCTATCTCAAATTATGAAGCACAACGCTCTTTAACAATGGCTGGATATAATAGAAGAGAAGAAGATTGGACACTTAACAAAGAATTAGCTAATTATGAAATTGAGAATATTAAGAAACAGATTGAGACTCTTAAAATAAAAGTCCAAAGCGCAAAACAAGAGCTTGAAATACATAAGAAAACAATTTTACAGGGTAATGAAGTTTATAATATTCTAAAAAATAAATTTAATAATGTAGATTTATATTCTTGGATGGTAGGTAGAATAAGTTTAATATATTGGCAAATGTACCAAATAGGATTAAATATGGCTCATGTAGCTGAGAAAGCTTATCAACTTGAATTTGGTTGCGATGATAAATTTATAAATTTTAACAATTGGGATAGTATGAGAAAGGGACTCTTGGCAGGTGAAGGACTTCAATTAGCATTAAGTCAGATGGAGGCATCCTATTATAATAAAAATAAGAGGGGTCTAGAAGTAGAAAAAACTATATCTTTGGCAATGATTAGTCCTGAAGCATTATTAAATCTCAAATCATTTGGAAAATGTAGTTTTGAATTGACTGAAAAAATGTTTGATTATGATTTCCCTGGACATTATTTACGAAAAATTAAGAGTATATCTATATCTGTGCCAGCAGTGGTTGGTCCATTTCAAAATATTAAAGCTACATTAGTTCAGAAAAACAATAGTGTTGTTACAAAACCTTTATTGGAAGTTGTAACTTACCTGTTGGGTAATAAAATTGGAAATAAACCAAAAGAAGGTATTAGAGAAAATTGGTTGCCTAATCAAAAAATTGCCATATCAAAAGGTATTGATGATAGTGGAATGTTCTTGCTTAATTTTAATGATGAGAGATACTTACCATTTGAAGGTACAGGAGTTGTTTCTAGCTGGGAACTTGAGATGTTAAAAGAAACGAATAGGTTTAATTTTGATAGTATATCAGATGTAATAATCAATGTAAAATATACAGCTCTTGAGGATTCAAATTTAAAAGAAAAGGTTATAGAATTGTTATCTAAAAGTTATCCATATGTAGGCGGACTTTATTTTCCTTTACAACAGATATTTTCTACAGAATGGAATATGTTTATAAATGAATGTGATAATCAAGAACTACAGAGTTTTAATTTTGACATTTCATTATCCCAACTTAGTTTCTTTAGAGAAGTTAATGTTAAAGCTATATATATGAAGTTAGATATATTAAAAGATATTGTTTTACCAATAAAATCAGACTTCATAACAATTGAAAATTTAGGTATGAAAGAGACTGTAATCAATTTAAATAAAGATATTGGAATGGTAAATAATATCAATTTAAATATGAATGATATTAAAGGCAAATGGAGTATAAAGATAGATTTAGAAAAAATGAAAAAAGATAAGGATTTAAAGAAGCTTCTTAAAGAAAATAATCATATTGATGGTAAGAAATTATATGGAATAGAAATGGTTTTGGACTATGAAAGTAAAATTTTTTAAGTTGATTAAATTGGTAAATCTAGTCAGTATTATGTTTTTTAAATCATATTAGAAAGAAGGCAAATACAAATGGATATTATTAAAAATATACAAAGCTATTGTGTAGAATTTAGAAATTTATTTGGGTTAAAAGATAATATATCAAGTCAGGTTTTATTAAGTATTGCAAAAGATAGTACATATGCACATAATCTGCATACATGTAGAAATGTTCAAAGTTTTCTTGAACATCTTATAAAGAATCCAGCTTTAGATTATACAGATGAAGAAGTTGAAAAAGAATTTTTAGATAGCACATTATTTTCTAAACTTGATAACATAATTAAAGAATCTAAAATAAGTTTTGTATATGAAGATAATAAAAAAGATTATGAAGATAAGTATGGTTCTTATATAGAGGAAGAAAAGAAAAAAAATCCTGAAGCTAAATCATGTAAACCATGTGCTGAAATTAAAGCAAATGATTTTAGAGAAGTGTACTTAGATTCAAATGGAACAACTTATATTCGTGATGAGATAGTTAAATTACTTAAAGATTATTATGATGGGGTTTATGGCTATGCTAATCCAAGTAGTTCAACAGTACAAGGACATTATACTTTCGATATTATAAATAGTTCCAGAAAGACAATAGCAGACTGTTTAATGGTTGATACAGAGGAAATATATCTTACAGGCTCAGGTTCTGAATCAAATAATTTGGCCATAAAAGGGATAGCGTTTAAGTATTTGGATAAAAAAGGTCATATTATAACCACTAAGATTGAGCATCCATCAGTACTTAGAACTATGGAATATCTTGAAACACTTGGATTTTTGGTAACCTATATAGATGTAGATAAATTGGGAAGGATATCACCAGAAGATATAAAAAATTCTATAAAGGAAAATACAATACTTGTATCAGTAATGGCTGCAAATAATGAAATAGGTACAATAAATCCTATTAAGGAGATAGGAGATATATGTAGAGGTTATAATATACCTTTCATGGTGGATGCAATACAAGCTTTTGGTAAAATACCTTTAAAACCTAAGGAGTGGGGAATTTCACTTCTTACATTTTCAGGACATAAAATATATGCTCCAAAAGGCATTGGTGGAATATATGTAGAAAATGGATTAAGCTTAGTTCCAATAATACATGGTGGAGGACAAGAATATGGACTTAGAGCTGGTACAGAAAATGTAGGTTATATAATGGCTTTAGGAATGGCAACTAAACTTGCTTACAATGAAATGAATGATGAATCAAATAGACTTTTAGAATTACGAAAGTTTTTCTTAGAAGAGATTGAAAAAATTGAACCAGATTATATTGTGAATGGGTCTCTTGAAAATCGACTTCCAAATAATTTAAATATAGGCTTTCCGCTTCTTGATAGTCATGCGATTATAAGAAGTTTAAATAATATAGGTATAAGTGTTTCTCCTGGGTCTGCATGCAGTTCAAAAAGGATAAAAACTTCTCATGTACTTGAAGCAATAGGAGCAACCACAAAACACTATGCTTCAATACGTTTTAGTTTTGGTCTTAATACAAGTAAAGAAGACTTAGAGTATCTATTTAAATATCTTAAACAAATTATTTATATATTAAAATCGAACAACGAAGAAGTGGCAAGAGAAATATTATTAGAAAATTAAAATAATGAGGAGTGTTTTACTATGGGCTATGATTATAATGAATGTAAAAGACGTTTGGAGCAAAAAAAGTTAAAGGCTTGTTTAGAAATGCATTGTATGGATTTTTCTACTTCAAAGGCATATCATGATTCATGTGGAGACCAAGGAATATATCAAGCAGTACATGTGGTAATGTGTAGGAATAGTAAGACAGGAGAAACACTTCCATCTTCTACAGAACATTTAATTGATGACTGTATAGCTAAACGTATGGAGAATAAAGACTGGAATTTAGAAGATTGTTGTTGCTGCTGTTCATGCTTTGCAGATGGTACTTTCATTGCAATACCAGATGGAGAAGTAGAAGTACAAAATATTAAAAATGGTGATGAGGTATTGGGAGGTTCTATAAAAAAGGCTGGAGAAAAAATAAATCTTGCATGGGAGCCTGTAAAAGTACAATTTAGTACAGGGACAGAAAGTGGAGAACAACCATCAATGGTATACATTGTATATCGTTCTTTAGATGAAGAAAGTTCAGATGAGTTAGAAAAGAAAATAAAAAATGGTAAGAGCGAATTAATCGTAACTGCAGACCACGTATTTTTACTTGCTAATGGAAAATTTACTGTGGCAGGTAAATTGAAACCTGGAGACATGTTAATTGACAAAGATGGAAATGAAGTACCTGTTTTAACTGCAAGTTTAGGTCATTATACTGGTGGAGTTCATCATATAACAACTGATATTAATTTTGAGGGAAGTGCTGACAAACATTTAGTTATTGCAGGTGGAGTAGTTTGTGGGGATTATACACTTCAACTTCACTTTGAAGATTTAGAGGATAATCTAAAAGTGGAAAACTACAATGAATTACCTATTATAGGAAGTGAAGAACATATGAAAGCATGTAAACATCTTGTGAAAGAAAGAGGTGTGTTACTTTTCCATAAAGAGGACAACACAGAGGTGGCCATTAATAAAAAATTCTCACCATATAAATTTGGATATAAAGGAACTATAACATCTGCACATACCCTATTTACAAGAGAACAAGCAAATGATATATTCCAAAATGGCACACAATTTCCAATACATATGACATTGGGCTTAAATGCAATCCAATATTTAATAAAACTATTTAAAGGATTTTATCCAGATATAAATATACATTTAGAATGGGATAGAATAGAACCAAATGTATATGCATTTGAAGAATATGGAGTAAAGACTGTCCTAGTATCTGGTGGATTAGTTAGAATGGAAAACTTAGATGTTGAGGGTCTTGCTATGGCAATTGGTCATGGGATAGGTCGTTTCTATGGAGGAGTACCACAAAATAGTGACAAAATGTCAGGGACAGGACCATCAGATTATTATTCGTTTGGTGTTGTAAGTAGAAAAATATGGTTTGGTGACCAATGGATGACTTTAACTCTTAGAGGATATGAGCAATTGGGAGATTTATGTAGATTAATATCAGATGAAAATGCTACAGGAAATGAATATAATGTTTGTGAAGAACCATCTATAAAATGTAGATTGAGCGCAATGGCTTCTGGTATACAAGGAGGAAGTTTACCAGTTTGTGCAGGTGGTGTAGAAAAGCCAAAATTAAAACTTGAAGCAGTTGATAATAATAATGATGGAATTTCTCTTACTTTTAATATGACACTTGATAAGGTATTAGCAGAAGATGGATTGAACTACTTGATAGACCCAGTAGTTCAAGTAGAAGATATTATAGTAGATTCTAAAAGAGATTTTATAGTGAATATAAAGGCTAAATTTGAATCTGGAAAAGAGTATACTATAAGTGTTAAAAATCTAAAATCTATATATAAGACTGACTTAGATTCAAAATATTCTTCTATTGTTTATATATGTAAAGAGTAAATTGTATAAATATTAATTACATTAACATGCTATAAGATAGACAAAAAATAAAACTGAATATAAATAATTTTCTGAAAAAATGCTTGTCCCTACATATCTAATATGCTATAATATAATCAAATAAGAGAAAGGGGTGATTCCAGTGGGAACGGATGTGGCACAGCCAAATGATGAAGAAAACTCAATTATAATCTATGAAATAAAGTTAGATGTTTTTAGTGCTATATTAAGTACTGGAAAAACTCAAAAGCTGGGATAATTATTGGAATTGCCTAGACTTAAAATTTTGGTAGTAAAATAGTCATATTGTATAGCCAAAGCATCTAAGTTTTAAAGTTATTTGTAAGAATTAAAACTTTTACAAATTGCATATTTGCTTATAATTTAGTTAGAAAAATTTACGTGAAAAAGTGCTTTCGATATGTGCATATGTAAAGAAATATGTATGTATGGTTAGGTAATAGGCTAGATATGTATGTAAAGAAATATGTATTTAGTCAAATATATGTATATGTAAAGAAATATATATATTATGTGTATAAGATTTTTAGTATAGATTGGTGAATAATAAAAGCAACTTATTATGTTATGGAAAACTAATTTATGTTTGTAAAAAATATATTTAAGATTTGGTTGATATATAGTTGCAAAAATATTGTTTAGTACGAAAAAATAAGTCGAGATAAAAGTTTAAAATAATTGATTTAAATATAGTTTGTTTTGACATCTAATAAATTGAAATAATTTATAAAAATAGACATCTTCTCATAGTGAAAATATACTATGGGAAGGTGTTTTTGTTTTGTATTAAAGATATTATTAAAGATTTGCATGGTTTTACATTTTAATATAATATAGACATGATAATATATATATATTAATAAAATTTAAAAGAGAAAGGTGAGAAAGATGTATTATATAGGTGTAGACATTGGAGGAACAGGCATACAAGCAGGTGTGGTTGATAATCAAGGAAAGATACTTTTTAGAACAGAATGTAAAACTGTGGTTGAAAAGGGATTTGAAGGAATACTAGATGATATAAAAATAATGATTGATAAATTGTTAGAAGAAAACAATCTAAAGATGAAAGAGATAAAGTCTATTGGATTTGGAGTACCTGGGTTTATAAATAAAAAAGGCTTAGTAACTTGTGTAAACTTAAAATGGGATGGAGAAAGTTTTGAGAATGAACTAAAAAGAAGGTTTCCAAATGTTGAAATTCATGGAGAAAATGATGCAACAGTAGCAGCACTTGGAGAATCAAAGTTTGGAAGTATGAAAGGTGCAGATGTTGGAGTTTTATATACTTTAGGAACTGGAGTAGGTGGAGGAATAGTAATTAATCAAAAAGTTTTTTCTGGAGCCCATGGATTAGGCTCAGAAATAGGGCATCAAGTAATAGGAGAAAACTATTTTGATTGCAATTGTGGAAATAATGGTTGTGTGGAAACTTTTTGTTCAGCAACTGCCATTATAAAATATTCTCAAAAACTTATACAAGAAGGTAGAAAAAGTATGATTTTAGATTTAGCAGAAGGAGATTTAAAAAAAATAAATGCAAAGATGGTGTTTGATGCACATAGAGAAAACGACACAGTTGCAATTGAAGTAATAACTAGATTTAAAACTTATTTAGCAAAAACATTTGCAAATACAATAAATACATTAGACCCAGAAGTTATATCAATTGGTGGAGGAGTTTCTAAAGCAAGTGATATAATACTTGATGGGATTGAAGAATTGGTAAGAAAGTTTGTTTTATACAAAAAAGAAGATATAGCAAAAATTGTATGTGCAACCCTAGGTTCAGATGCAGGAATTATAGGAGCAGCTTTTTTATAAGATAAATGAATCAAAAATATTGGGGGCATGATATATGAGTAAGATAAATGCTAAAAGAACTCTTTTTTTAGTGGCTATAGGCTCAGGAACTATGCTGAATCCTCTTAATTCATCTATGATTTCACTTGCATTACATAGTATACAAAACGATTTTAATATTAGTTTTACAACTGTGTCTTGGATGGTTTCAGCCTTTTATTTAGCTAGTGCTATTGCACAGCCAGTTTCAGGAAAGATTGGAGATTTAATAGGTAGAAAAGTTTTATTTTTAAGTGGTTTAATACTCGTAAGTTTTTCAGCATTTATGGTACCATTTACTCAATCATTCTTTATATTGATTTTTATAAGAGTAATTCAAGCTATTGGAACAAGTACATTGTATCCATCTGGAGTTGCTCTTATACAAAATAATATAAAGGAAAGACAATCTTCTGCATTAGCAGTTTTAACTATTTTTGCTTCAACTACAGCAGGATTAGGTCCAACTTTAGGCGGAGTATTGCTTGATTTAGGTGGATGGCATGCTATATTTCTTGTAAATATACCAATTGTTATGGTTGCCATTTGTCTAGGATATTTTTTATTTCCAAAAGAAATAAAAAAGAAAAAAAGTATAAAAGAGACTTTTAAGAATGTTTTATCAAGATTAGATGTTGTTGGTATAGTTTTATTTTCAATTGCAATGATTTTTATATTACTATTCTTATTATCAGTTAAGGAGTCTTTTAATTTAGAGCAATTTGTATTAGGATTAATTTTGATGTGCATTTTTATTTGGCATGAACTGAGAACGAGATTACCCTTTATAGATATTAAACTTTTTATGAGTAATCCTAAGTTATCAAAGGTATATTTACAGTTTATTATATTAAACTTCTTCAATTATATCTTATTTTTTGGTCTTCCAAGTTATTTTCAAGATGCACTACATTACAGTGCTAGGTCAACTGGTCTATTTATGTTGTTCATGTCTGGTATAGGAATTTTCATATCTCCATTGACTGGAAAATGGATAGACAAATCTGGAACTAGAGTACCTCTTATAGTGTCATCAATTTTTATGTTGATTAGTGCAATACTTCTTTCATTAATCTTTATTCAAATACCAGTAATAGGTAAGGGGATAATTTTATCATTAGCAGGTGTTAGTTATGGAGTTGGTAATGTAGCATTACAATCTTCAATGTTTAAAGAAAGTCCTCCTGAGAGCATAGGTACAGCCTCTGGTCTATTTCAAACTAGTCGTTATTTAGGTTCAATTTTTGCTACTGTACTACTTGGAATGGTGTTTGAAGCAACTATAACATCAAGTCAATTTAAAATTTTAGGATATGTTATGGTGATTTTAGGTACAATAAGTTTTTTGCTAAACTTTGTTTTTACAAAACAATTAAAGCAAGCGAAATAATGTATTAAAGAAATAATAGATTCAATAAGATTAAAGATATTATTTATAAAAAAGGATATCTTATCAAATATTTACAAGTTTAAAGGAGAGAATATTTGATAAATAACATTTGATAAAGTATATAGTATTTTAACTTAAAATCAAGCAGAAATGTGAGTTAGCATTTCTGCTTGATTTAGCAGTTAATTTTTTTTATATAGAAAATAAGATTTTACACTTAGATAAAAAATCATTGCATTTTCAAAGTTTTTTAAATCAAGGTTGAGTATTTCATTAATTTTTTCCAACCTATATACCAGTGTATTTCTATGTAAAAACATATCACTAGATGTTTTAGAGATGTTTAAGTCATTATTTATAAATTTTATTCCTGTAGATAGAAGTTCTTCATCAATAGATTTTATCTTATTGAAGTCTATCAGTCTATTAAGTACATCGTCTTTGCTAATTAAGTCTAAAGTTTTATACCTAATAAGGTCAAATAAATTTAAAAATTTATCCTTAGCATTATCTTTTACAATATAAGATAGTAAATTAGAGCATAACTGCAATCTAAAATTAAAATCAGATTTGTTATCTAACTCACCAAGATAGAAAATATAAGTACTTTGATAAGTTTCAGTTTCAATTATATTTTGTGTAGTTACATTAATGTCTAAGTTATACTTAGAGTTTACTACAAAAAAACTACTATGTTGAATTGTATTTATATCATCATATAAGTTATAAAAAATACCTTTTAGATACTCAAAATCTATATGTGGCTGATAAATTAAATAAAAGTGACCATTTAGATTATCTAAGTTATTTTCATCTAAAAAATCAATAACATAAACAGTATCATTAAAAGTAACTAAATGACTATTGGCATCTAAACTTTGATTTTTATAAGGGTAAATATTTATTTTTTTATTGAGTTGTTTTTCAAAAAAACTTTTCAAGTCTTCCATAAAGTCTCCTTAGAAATAAGATTATACTATTATCTTATAGCTAAGTCAGTTTCTTTGTCAAATAAGTGTACTCTATTATTATCAACTGAAAGAGTTAAATTATCACCAACATCAACTCTATTTTTGCTGTCAAATCGAATTGTTATTGTATTTACATCTAATTTTAAATGAGCATAGGTCTCTGCCCCCATAAGCTCTTTTATTTCAACTGTTGATTTAAAGCAAGTATCTTGATTAGATTTAACAAAATTATCTCCTATATGTATATCTTCTGGTCTAATACCCATAATAACTTCTTTTTTAATATAGTTGTCCTTTATTAAATCATAGTGTTTTTCTCTATTTAATTTTATCTTAATGTATTCGTTTTTAGCATATATTTCTTCATTCTCTTCTATTAATGTAACATTAATAAAGTTCATCTGTGGAGCTCCAATAAATCCTGCAACAAACACATTAGCTGGATAGTCGTATACATCTTGTGGAGTTGCAATCTGTTGTACCACTCCGTCTTTCATTACTACTATTCTGTCAGCCATAGTCATAGCTTCAACTTGGTCATGTGTTACATAGATGAATGTAGTTCCAAGCTGTTGATGTAACTTAGTTATTTCTGTTCTCATGGCAGTTCTAAGTTTTGCGTCCAAGTTAGATAAAGGTTCATCCATTAAGAATACCTTAGGATTTCTAACTATTGCACGTCCTAGAGCAACTCTTTGTCTTTGTCCACCAGATAATGTTTTAGGTTTTTTATCTAAAAGAGGGACTAAATCCAATATTTTAGCGGCTTCTTTAACTTTTTTATCTATTTCATCTTTTGGCATTTTTCTAAGTTTAAGTGCAAATGCCATGTTTTCATAAACAGATAAGTGAGGATATAAAGCATAATTTTGAAAAACCATTGCTATGTCTCTATCTTTTGGTTCTATATCATTGACAAGTTTATCTCCTATATATAATTCTCCAGAAGATATTTCTTCAAGACCAGCAATCATTCTAAGTGTTGTCGATTTACCACAACCAGATGGTCCCACTAAAACTATAAATTCCTTATCTTTAATATCTATATTTATATTTTTTACTGCATTAAATCCATTAGAATAAAGTTTTGATATATCTTTTAATATTACTTCTGACATTGTAATTCTCCTTAATAATTTAAAATTTAATTATATAATATCAGATGATTTTATTGTAGGAAACATATAAAATAACCAAAAATTTTTGTTTAAAATGTATATCTTGCTAATTTGTATATAATAAATATAATGTGAACTATTTAAAATGTATTAAGGGAAAAGCATAATCAAATAAAGTGCTAAAAATAAGTTAGACAATTTATTATAAATTAAGTAAATTAACTATAATGTAGATATAAACTAATAAAAAATTTATAAAACAAAAAAGTATGATATTTGTGATATAATAAAAGTTATGGAAAAATAGGAAAATTAATATAGAAAAGAGAGGTAAACTTATGAATAATTGGATAGAAGTAACTATAAAAACAACAACAGAGGCAGTTGAGCCAATAACAAATATACTATATGAACAAGGTGCTGGAGGGGCTGTAATAGAAGACCCAAAAGATTTCTTATTTCAAAAGAAAAATGAATTAGATTGGGATTATGTAGAAGAAGAAGTATTTAAAAAGAATGAAGAAGATGGTGTACTGATAAAGACTTATGTGTCAGAAGAAAAAAATGTGATGGAATTTGTCGAAATAATAAAGCAAAAAGTTTTAGGACTAAGAGATTTTGGTATAGATATAGGTGAAGGAAGTGTGTCATTAGACCAAGTAAATGAAGCTGATTGGGCAAATGCATGGAAAGCATACTATAAACCAACAAAAGTAGGTCAAAAGGTAGTAGTAAAACCTACATGGGAAGATTACGATATGCAAGAAGGGGATTTGATAATAGAGCTTGACCCTGGTATGGCTTTTGGTACAGGAACACATGAGACTACTAGTATGTGTATTAGAGAATTAGAGAAATATGTAAATAAAGATTCTAAAGTATTTGATATTGGTTGTGGTAGCGGAATTCTTGCAATAGCAGCAGCTAAATTAGGGGCAAAAGAGGTTGTAGCTGTAGATTTAGACGAAGTTGCAGTGAAAGTTGCAAAAGAAAATGTGCTTGAAAATAAAGTTGAAGAGAATGTATCTGTAATGCATGGGAATTTAACAGATGTAATAAAAGATAAAGCTGATGTTGTAGTTGCAAATATAATCGCTGATATAATAAAAATACTTGCAAAAGATGTACAAAATTTTATGAAAGAAGATGCTATATTTATATCTTCAGGTATAATTTTGGACAAAGTAGAGGAAGTTAAAGAAAGCTTAATCGAAAATGGATTTGAAATAGTTGAGGTTCAAAAACTAGGTGAATGGTCAGCGATAGTTTCTAAACTTAAAAAGTAAAAGGCTGGGTGGAATATAATGGATAGATTCTTTATTGAAAAAAATAATATAAATTTACAAGACAAAGCCTGCATTATAGAAGGTGAAGATGTAAAACATATTTCAAAAGTTTTAAGGTGTAAACTAGGAGAAAAACTTGAGATATGTGATAAAGATAATAATGAGTATATTTGCGAGATAACAAATATAGAAAAAAATATGGTTAATTTAAAAATTTTAGAAGAAGTTGATATAAATAGAGAATCTAAACTTAAGGTAAAATTATATCAAGGTCTTCCAAAAGCTCCAAAGATGGAGATGATACTTCAAAAACTAACTGAAGTTGGTGTAGATGAAATAATATTAGTTCAAACTAAGAGAAGTGTTGCTAAAGTTGATGATAAAAAAGAAGATAAAAAATTTGAACGTTGGGAAAGAATAATTTATGAAGCCGCAAAGCAAAGTAAAAGAGGTAAAATTCCAAATTTAAGAGGTGTTTTAAGTTTTAAAGAAGCTTTAGAAGATATGAAAAAAAATGATGTAAATATTTGTCCTTATGAGAACGAAAGAACTGTCTCAATAAAACAGGCACTTAAAAATTGTGATTCTAATATAGATAGAGTTGGAATTTTTGTAGGTCCAGAGGGTGGTTTTGCTGAGGAAGAAATAGAGCAAGTTCAAAAAGATAATTGCAGTACTGTATCATTAGGACCTAGAATATTGAGAACTGAGACAGCTTCTGTTGTAGCATCAACAATAGCTTTGTATGAGCTGAGTGATTTAGGAGGAGAATAATAAATTGAAAAAAGTAGCTTTTTATACACTTGGGTGTAAAGTCAATCAATACGAAACTGAAGCTATGCTAGAACTATTTGAAAAAGATGGATATGAACAAGTTAATAGTGAAGAATATGCAGACGTTTATGTTATAAATACATGTACCGTAACTCATATGAGTGATAGAAAATCTCGTCAATATATAAGACGAGTTAAAAAGAAAAATCCAGATGCAATAATAGCCGTTGTGGGATGTTATTCACAAGTATCGCCAGAAGAAATTTTGGATATAGAAGAAGTAAACCTAGTCATGGGTACAAATGATAGAAGGAAGATTGTTGAAGAGATTAGAAGGATAGATGCAAGTAAAAAAGTTAGCACAGTTGATGATATAATGAAGGTAAAAGCATTTGAAGAAATAGAAATTAGTCAAACCAATGGAAAGACTAGAGCATTTATGAAAATTCAAGATGGATGCGACAGATTTTGTACCTACTGTATCATTCCTTATGCCCGAGGACGTGTTAGAAGTAGGGATATTGATAGTATAGTTGATGAAGTGAAAAAATTGGCTAAAAATGGCTATAAAGAGGTGGTATTAACAGGAATACATGTAGCCTCTTATGGAAAAGATTTAAAAGATAAGGATATTAAACTTCTTGATGTAATAAAACAAATAAATGAAATAGATGCAATAGAAAGAATTAGACTTAGCTCTGTTGAACCGATTTTGTTTACTGATGAATTTGTGAATGAAGTTTTAAAGATGGAGAAGGTTTGTCCTCATTATCATCTATCTCTTCAAAGTGGATGTGATGAAACTCTAAAAAGAATGAATAGAAGATATACAACTGAAGAGTATAAGACTATTGTGGATAGATTAAGAGATAAAATACCAAATGTAGCAATAACTACAGATGTAATAGTAGGTTTTCCAGGAGAAACTAATGAGGAATTTAAACAAACATACAATTTCTTAAAAGATATAGAGCTTTCACAAATGCATATTTTTAAATATTCGCCAAGAAAAGGAACTCCAGCTGCAACTATGGAAAATCAAATTGACCCTCAAATGAAACACTTTAGAAGTGAACAACTTTTAAATTTAAGTAAAGAAAACTTTAGTAAATTTGCAACTAAATTTATTGGTAGTGAATTAGAAGTCTTATTTGAACAAAATATAGAGGGCAATAAGTTTGAAGGACTGACTTCAAATTATATAAGAGTTGTTGTTGAAAGTGACAAAAACATACAAGGTCAGATATTAAAAGTAAAAATAAATGATGTAAAAAATGAATATGTAGAAGGAATTTTGCTATAACATGTAGAAATTATAATATTTATAAGATAGGAGGTGGAAGGAAATGGATTGTATATTTTGTAAAATAGCGAACGGAGAAATACCTTCAACTAAAGTTTATGAAGATGAAAGAGTATTGGCATTTAATGATTTGAACCCAGTTGCTCCATATCATATATTAGTTGTACCTAAAAAACATTATGATAGTGTAATTGATATTCCTGATATAGAAATGGATATTGTGTCACATATTCATGTTGTTATTAATAAAATAGCTAAAGAGAAAGGTTTTGACCAAACTGGATTCAGAATCATAAATAATTGTGGAAGCGATGGAGGGCAAGAAGTTAAGCATTTGCACTATCATATTTTAGCAGGTAAAAAGCTTCCTAATTACGAAGCAGAACAAAACTAAACTAAATTATTGAAAAATTGAGTTCCTTCTTGATAAAAATACTTGATAAAAGTAAAAATTTAGTTTATAATAAACAAAGTGTTAGGTTGTAATGCATATTATGCAAAAAGAACATAGTTACAGTCCCAGCATAATTGCGCTATTGGAGGGAGGGAAAAAGAAATGTCAGAAGTAAGAGTTAGAGAAAATGAAACATTAGACAGCGCTTTAAGAAGATTTAAGCGTCAATGTGCAATGTCTGGCATCATGTCAGAAGTAAGAAAAAGAGAGCACTATGATAAGCCAAGCGTTAAGCGTAAGAAAAAAGCTGAAGCAGCAAGAAGAAAAAACGCTAAAAAATAGTAGTAAATAAGAATAAAGAGGTGAAGGGGATGTCCCTTAAGCAAAAGTTACAAGAGGATTTGAAATCTTCGATGAAAAACAAAGATACAGTGAGAAAATCTGTAGTAACTTTAATAAGAGCTTCTATAAAGCAGTATGAAGTTGATAATAGAACTGAACTTGATGAAGATGGAATTATCGATGTAATAGCAAAACAATTAAAGCAACGTAGAGATGCATTAGTTGAATTTGAAAAAGCTGGAAGAGAAGACTTAGTAAAAGAAACAGAAGCTGAAATTGAAGTTTTAAAAGAGTACCTACCTCAACAATTAAGCGAAGAAGAGTTAGAAGAAATTGTAAAATGTACTATATCTGAAGTAGGGGCAACATCTATGAAGGATATGGGAAAAATAATGTCAGTTATTCAACCAAAAGTTAAGGGTAGAGCTGACGGAAAACTTATAAATAAGTTGGTAAAACAAAACTTACAATAGATTGATATAGCCTAGAGAGAAATCTCTAGGCTTTTTATAATTTTTGAGAATAACAAGTCATATCTGAGCATATCTATAATCAAAGAAAATTTTGAAAGAAGGGGAAAAATTTGATTATATCGGTAAAGGAAATTAGAAATTTTTTGATAAACATATCAATACCATTAATAATAGGTTATTTAAGTAGTATTTTGACCATGTTGATTAGTGGAACAGATATTTCAACGTACTATCTACAACTTACAAAACCAAGCTTTGCACCACCAGCTTTTATCTTCCCTATTGTTTGGACTATATTGTACATATTGATGGGTATATCTTCATACCTAATATTAAAAAAAGGTTACAACTTGCCTAAAGTAAGAGATGCAGTGTTTTATTATGGATTACAACTTGCATTAAATTTTGTCTGGAGTATACTATTTTTTGGATTTGGACTTAGATTTACAGCTTTAATAGACATAATAATAATGATTATGGTTTCTATAATAGTTATTTTAAAATTTTCTAAAATAGATAAGAGAGCTGGATATATAAATTTGGTTTATTTGATATGGCTGGTTTATGCTGGATTTTTGAATTATTTTATATGGTTTATTAATAAATAGAATGTAAAGGTTTTGTAAATTACCCCGTACTTTTAATAATATCATATCAAATAAAAAATGAATAGACTATTAAAAATAATCATTTTCATATACAATTATATTAATTTAAATATAATAAATGTATCAAAAATATATTTAAAGATTAACATATTAAAGTATTAGAATTGGAAAGGCTCGAAGGGAGAGGTTTTTATGCAAATAATAGTATCTGGAAGACAAATGAAATTAACTGACGGAATAAAAGGATACGTAGATGGAAAATTAAGTAGGTTAGAAAAATACCTTGATCCTGAATCAGAAGTGAAAGTAACAGTAAGTGCGAAAAAGGATAGACAGAAAGTGGAGGTTACAATAATTCCTATTAATGGTCAAATAATAAGGGCAGAAGACGTAGAAGAAGATTTATATGCAGCAATTGACATTGTTTGTGACAAATTAAGTAGACAAGTTGTAAAGTATAAGACTAAGGTTAAAGACAAAGTTCAAAATAATAAAAGCATAAGATTTGAAAATATTGACTTTATAGATAATAGTAGCGAATTTAATGATTATGACTATGATGATGAGGAAGATGAAAATATAGTTATAGAGAGAAGAAAGAAATTTAATGTAAAACCTATGAGTTCAGAAGAGGCAATTCTTCAAATGGAGTTGGTAGGACACAACTTCTATATGTTTAGAAATCAAGATAACTTTGAAATAAATATAGTATATAAGCGTAAAGCAGGTGGATATGGTTTAATAGAGCAAGACTAATAAAAAAATTGTATACTTTTTATATTTTATATACAAAAAAGTAAAAAGGTAATCATGTTGATTTTTATCAATATGATTACCTTTTTCTTGTTTAAATAATATATTAAATATTAGGTATTTACTGTCTAAAAAAATTTAAAACTACTCCATGATAGTATCAATAAAGTGCATAAATACCTATTTTAAGCATAAAATTAATTAAGGGGGTAATGCTTATGTTAGAAATATCCACTGATTTACAAGTAAATCAACCAGTTGTTACTGTTACAAGTAATACTTTTATGAGTATAGAAAATTATCTATCAATACTAGAATATGAAGTTGATTTAATAAAAATAAAGACTAAGGTAAAAACAATTAAAATATCTGGGGATAAACTTTCGCTTAAGTATATTACTGACAGTGAGATAGGTATAAAGGGAATTATATACAATGTGGAGTATGTTGATTAGGAGGAGATACACTTGATAAGTTTTATAAGGGGATACTATGTTATAGTTGTGGAAGGAGTAGGGCTTGAACAATTTTTAAATCATCTTATAAGAAATGGAATAAATGTTTACAATGTAACTAGAATAAAAAATACTAAAATCGAGTTTAATATAAATAGACAAGATATAAAAGAATTTAAGAATATTTATAGAGGAAGTAAGTTTGATATTAAGGTAAAACAAAAAACAGGAGTTCCTTTTATTATTAAAAGAATTTATAAGCACAAAGGTATGTGGATTTGTGCTATTGTTTCTTTACTTTTATTGATGTCAACATCACAATTTGTAACGGATGTATATATACAATCTCCAGAAGGTATAAAAAAAGAAACTCTTAGAAGTGAACTTTATAAAGTTGGAGTAAGACCAGGAGTATACAAAAAGAGTATTGACAGAAAAGAAGTTAGGGACCATATGATGTCAAAATTTAATGATGTCGCATATTTATCTATTAATGTAAAAGGAACCAATATATTTGTTACTGTTACAAAAAAGGCTGAATCCTTAAAATCTACAGACCAATCAAATTATTGTAATGTAATTGCTTTAAAAAATGGTATAATAGAAAAGGTAATCCCTAGAAGTGGTAAGTCTGTTGTTAAATCTGGAGATATAGTCCAAAAGGGCGCTGTTTTACTAAATGGTGCTAATACAAAATCAATACCCGAAGTATGGGCAAGTACTTTTTATGAATCTACTAAAAAGGCAAGCTATGTAGATACTGTAAATAAAAAAACTGGAGAAAAGAAAAAGGTACACACAATAAGTTTTTATGATAAAGAATTTACAATTAGAAAAAATATAAAATATAAAAATTATGTTGTTGAAAATAAAGAAAAAAGACTTTCAATGGGAGATTATACTTTCCCTATAAAAATAAAGACGAGTACTTTTTATGAAACCAAAAAAGTTGAAGTGAAAAAGAACAAAGAAGAGTTGAAAAAAGAATTATCTGAAAAAGCTTTAAAAGAATTAGAATACATAATACCAGCTTCGGCTAGAATAATAGATGTAAAACATAGCTATAAGGTTAATAAAAATATGTTAGAATATTTAATAACAGTTCAAACTAGTGAAAATATCGCTAAAATTTATCCTCTTAGTAAAGCAGAGGCAGAAAGATTTATAAAGGAAGATAGTAAACCAAAAGAGGGAGAAGAGGAAGTTCCTTCTAATCCACAAAAAAGACCAATAAATGATATAAGAAATGAGTTTAATGAGGATAATAAAGATAATAACGACCAAAATAATTCTGATGGAAATAATAGTAATCAAAATAGTAACAATAGTCAAAATAATAATAGTAACAACAATTAATAAAATTTAACCTAAAACTTGAGGAGGATTAATTCAATTGATAATACAAAAAAAATTTACAATAGCAGATGGCAATTTTGAAAGAGAGTTATTTGGCAACTTTGATGAAAATGTAAAATTGATAGAGAAAACTTTAAATATAGATGTAATACTTAGAGAAGGCAATATAATTTTAATAGGAGAAGAAAAAAATGTAGATTCTGCATTAAAACTTATGAATGAATTGCATCAAACTGTATCAAATGGTAAGCATTTAGATAAACAAAGCATTTCTTATTCATTATCTCTTTTACTTGAAGGTAGTGAGCAAAAGATAAAAGAACTTGAAGGTACAATTGTTATAACTCAAAGAGGTAAAGCTGTTCAACCTAAAACTTTAGGGCAAAAAGAGTATATAAAGCTTATAGAAAATAATGATATAACTTTTGGTGTTGGTCCTGCTGGAACAGGAAAGACTTATCTTGCTGTGGCTATGGCAGTGAAAGCTTTTAAAAGAGATGAAGTTAGTAGAATTATACTTACAAGACCAGCAGTGGAAGCTGGAGAAAGTTTAGGATTTTTACCAGGAGATTTAAAAGATAAAGTAGACCCATATTTAAGACCATTATATGATGCGTTATTTGAAATGTTGGGTGCTGATAAGTTTAATAAATATTTAGAAAGAGGTACTATAGAAGTTGCACCACTTGCATTTATGAGAGGTAGAACTCTTGATAATTCTTTTATAATATTAGATGAAGCTCAAAATACAACTTCTGAGCAAATGAAAATGTTTTTAACTAGATTAGGATTTGGTTCTAAGGCTGTAGTTACAGGTGATATAACACAAACAGATTTGCCACAAAATAAAAAAAGTGGTCTTATACAAGCTACAGAGATTCTTAAGGGCGTTCAAGGGATAGGCTCTATAATGTTAACAGACAGAGACGTTGTAAGACATGAGTTAGTACAGAGAATAATAAGAGCTTATGAGAAGCATGATAAAAAAGAAGAATTTAAAAAAGAAGAGCGCAAAAAAATGAAAATACAGGAAAAGACTTTCAAAAGAAAGTAAAAGTGTAGTAATATAGATGTATAGCATTATTAATGAATAAAAAGTAGGTGTAATTAATGGATTTGATATTAGATGATAGACAAGATAAATTAGAAGTAAATGAAGAACTAATAGAAAAAATAAAAGATATAATTTTAGAGTGTTTGGATTATGAAGGATATGATGATAATTATGAAGTGAGTCTTTCTTTTGTAGATAATAAAGAGATTCATGAATTAAATAGAGAATATAGAGGAGTTGATAGACCAACTGATGTTTTATCATTTCCTCTTTTAAGTGATGATTTTGAAGATGTTGAATTGGAAGAAGAATCTTTAGGAGATATAGTAGTATCTCTTGAAAGAGCTTTAGAGCAAAGCATAGAATATAATCATAGCTTTGAAAGAGAAGTATGTTTTTTAATATGTCATAGTATGTTTCATCTTTTAGGGTATGACCATGATACAGATGAAAATACAAAAGAAATGAGAGAAAAAGAAGAATACATATTAAATAAGTTAAACATAACAAGGGAGTAATTCTTATGAAAACAGGAAAAACTCGTCAAGGTATAATTAAAGCTTTTAATGCAGCTATAGAAGGAATATTATATACATTTAAATTTGAAAGGAATATGAAAATACATTACTTAGGCTCAGTTGCTGTGCTTATAATAAGTTTATTTTTTAACTTTTCAAAATTGGAAATGATAATGTTACTGATGTCTATATGTTTAGTTGTAGTTGCTGAGATGTTTAATACAGCTATAGAAAAAGCAGTAGACCTGGTAACTGATGAATATCATGTACTTGCTAAAATAGCAAAAGATGTTGCAGCAGGTGGTGTACTAGTAGCAGCATTAAACTCAGTAGTAGTTGGATATATTTTATTTTATGATAAATTGACAGATATATCTGGAATGTTAATTTACAAGATAAGAGAATCAGAATTGCATATAACCTTGATATGCATATTGTTGGTTCTTATAGCTGTAGTAGTAGTAAAAGCATTGACTTCGACAGGGACACCTTTAAAAGGAGGTATGCCAAGTGGTCATGCTGCTCTAGCATTTGCTATAGCAACTGCAATTACACTTATGACAGAAAGAGTAGTTGCATCTACTCTTGCATATATAATGGCTGTATTGGTTGCTCAAAGTAGGATTGAGGGAAAAATACATACATTCTGGGAAACCATAGCAGGAGCTTTGTTAGGCGTGTTAATAGCAGTATTAGTATTTCAGCTTGGAATGTTTTATAATTAAAATGAATGTACATAAAATATTTAACAATGAAACAAATCTGTTACAATTAAATTTTTATGATATAATGTAGAGTATTAAATAAAAATAAATTCTAATAAGTGTATACAGGAGGAGATGTTGTGGACAACATAGAATTGTTAAAGTTGGCAGAAGATGCTAGACAACATTCTTATGCTCCTTACTCAAGTTTTAGAGTGGGTGCAGCTCTTTTGACTAAGAGTGGAAAAGTTTATACTGGATGTAATATAGAATGTGCATCATTAGGTGGAACAAATTGCGCAGAAAGAACAGCTATTTTTAAAGCTATATCAGAAGGTGATAAGGATATATATAAAATAGCAATAGCAAGTGATAACTCAGAAAATAATGAACAAACATATCCTTGTGGAATATGTAGACAAGTAATTATAGAGTTTGGTTCTGATATAAAAATAATAACAGGATATACTAAAGGAGAGGTGTTTGAGCATGATATAAAAGATTTGCTACCAAACTATTTCTCTGGAAATGATTTAAAATAAATTAAAAAACTAAAATAAATTTAAAGCAATTAAATACAAGAAGATAAAAGTTAGGAGACAGTTAATGTTCAAATCAGGATTTGTCAGTATAGTAGGTAGACCAAATGTAGGGAAATCTACTTTAATGAATAATGTAGTAGGGGAAAAGATAGCTATAATGAGTGATAAACCTCAGACTACAAGAAATACAATACAAGCAGTCTATACAGATGAAGAAACTCAAATAGTATTTTTAGATACACCAGGTATTCACAAACCTAAAAATAAATTAGGTGAATTCATGGTAAAGGCAGCAACAGAAGCTTTTAAAAATGTAGATTTAATATTATTTGTAGTTGATGATTCTAAAAAAATAGGTCCTGGAGACAGAAAAATAATAGAGGATTTAAAATCTGTTAAGACACCAATAATTCTAGTTGTAAATAAAATAGACCAACTAGGTCAAAAAGATGAATTATTTGATATAATAAAAATGTATGATAGAGAAGGTATTTTCAAAGAGATAGTACCAATATCAGCGTTAAAAGGAAAAAATACAGATACTCTAATAAAAGTTATACAAAATTACTTAGAAGAAGGACCAAAGTATTTTCCAGATTATATGATTACAGATCAACCAGAGAGAGTATTAATAGCAGAACTTATAAGAGAAAAAGTTCTTCATTATCTTAATGATGAAATACCTCATGGTGTAGCTGTTGAAATTGAAAAAATGAAAGCAAGAAATGATAAAGAAATAGTAGATGTATCTGCTGTAATATATTGTGAAAGAGATTCACATAAGGGAATAATAATAGGAAAGAATGGTAGGAAACTAAAAGGAATAGGTAAATCAGCAAGACAAGATATAGAATTACTTTTAGGTTCACAAATAAATCTCCAGTTATGGGTTAAGGTTAAAGAAAATTGGAGAAATTTACAAAATTATATAAATAATTTTGGATATAATGATAAATAAAGGTGGGTTATATGGATAGGAAACTGGATGCTTCCCAAGATTTATTATATGAAGTAAAATCATTAATTGATAATAATAAAGTATTGGAGTTAAGAGAATTAATAGAGGAATATCATATAATTGATATATTCGATATAATGGAAAATTTAGAGGAAGACATGAAAATTCAACTGTTTGAAGTACTTCCTCTAGATATGGCATCTTCTATATTAGAAGAAGGTAGTGTAGAGTTTTTTATTAGTATTTTATCTAAGTTAGATGTAGAACATGCAAAAAACATACTTGAACTTATGTCTCTTGGAGACATGGCAGATAAACTTAGTGAACTTGAAGAAGAAGAAAGAGAACATATAATAAATCTTTTAAATCAAGAAAACGCTGACTATGTAAAAGAATTATTATTCTATGATGAAGACTCTGCAGGTGGAACAATGACCACTGGATATATTTCTATAAATAAAGATATGACAGCTCTTGAGGCAATAGAACATATGAGAGAAGAAGCTGATGAAGCTGAGACTATTTATTATATATATGTAGTTGATGATGAAGAAAAGCTAGTTGGAGTATTATCTTTAAGAGAGCTAATAATAGCGAGAGATGCAAATATAGTAGAAGATTTAATGAGTGAAAATATAATTTCTGTTTATGTAGATGAAGATAGAGAAGAAGCGGTTAGGTTAGTATCGAAATACAATTTAATAGCAATTCCAGTAGTAGATAGACAAGAAAAGTTAAAAGGGATAATAACAGTAGATGATATAATAGATGTTATGGAAGAAGAAGCAACTGAAGATATGTATAAATTTGCAGGAAGTTCAGAGCATGAAAGAGAAGTTGCTGAAAAGGAAAATCCTACATTGAAAGAGCAGACAATATCAGCTCTTAGAGGTAGACTGCCATGGTTAATTATTACATTAATTGGAGGTCTATTGGCTTCTCTAATACTTTCTAATTTAGATTATATAATGAACCCTATATATGCTCCACTGGTATTTTTTATACCTGTAGTAATAGGTATGGGTGGTAATATTGGAACACAATCATCTTCTGTTACAGTAATAACACTGTCTAATAAAGATTTGAATTTTAGCAATGTAGTAAGAGAAGGTATTGTAGGAATTATTACAGGTCTTTTGTGTAGTATAATAACAGGTATTGTAATTTACTTTGTTATGAAAAAATTAGACATTGTATTAATTGTTTCAATATCATTATTTATAAATATGGTTTTGGGTGCAACAATAGGTGCATTTATGCCTGTTTTATTAAAAAAGATGGATGCAGATCCATCTACAGTTTCATCACCAATTATATCTACAGCTCTTGATATAACTGGTATAGCAGTTTATTTTATAATAACGACAGCGTTATTGTCAAAAATTGTTTAATAACTTTATGTATGATTTATCCTCTTCTTACTAAAAATATAAGTATAAATGTAAGAAGGGGGTTTTTTAAAAATGAACAATATCAGTTGGGAAGTTTTTAAAAAAACAGGCAGTATAGATGCATATCTATACTTCTGTGATTGCAAAAACCTAAGTGAAGAAGTCGAAGAAGTAAGGGAGAAAAAAGAAGACGATGATAATCCTGAACACCCAGGGGATAGTACTTAAAGCTATAAGGTACAAGGAAAGTGATATAATACTTACTCTGTTTACGAGAAAGCTTGGAAAAGTATCTGCAATAGCAAAAGGAGCTAAAAAAAATAAGAGCTCTTTACTTTCATCATCACAGTTATTTTCTTATAGCAATTTTACTTTAAAAAAACAAGGAAATATGTACAAGGTTACTCAAAGTGAAATCATAAAGAGTTTTTATAATATATCCTACGATATAGAGGCATTTTCTTATGCTACATATATTACAAAATTAGTTGAAAATTCTATACTTGAAAATCAGACTAATAATAGGTTATTTATATTACTTGCACAGACGCTGTATTTATATACACAAGAAAATACAGATAATAGATTTGTAACAGCTGCATTTGAGTTAAAGTTCTTGGACTATATAGGATTTAAACCAATAGTAAATAAATGTATTAATTGCGGAAGTAAAATTTTGCAAAATTCTATGTTTAATGTTTATGAAGGTGGTATACTATGTAGTAAGTGTAATACACTTTTTGATAATAATATAAAACTGGATTTAACAACTGTTAGTCTCATGGAATATGTATTAAGGAATGATATTTTAACATGTAGCAAAGCTAAAGTATCAAAATATATAACACATGAACTCGAAAATATACTAGAAAAATATTTGAAAGTTTATGTTGATAATATTAATCTAAAATCATTACACGTATTGCAAAGTGTAAAAAACAATAAGGGAGTGGATAATAATGAGTAGTAATATAACTATTGAAATGGTTGATTCAGTCTTTGAAAGAGTTCCAGGAGCAACTTATGCAGAAGCAAAAGAAGCATTAGTGGAATGTAATGGAGATGTAATTGAGGCAGTAATATATTTAGAAAATAAAAAGAATACTTGTAATTGTAAAGCTAAATCTGCTAAAGAAACTATGGAAGAAGTATTTGGTAAAGATGGAGAAAATATAAAATATCAATTAAAAGAACTTCTTAAAAAAAGTAGTGTTGTAAGAGTAATAGTTGAAAAAGATGGAAAAACTATGATGAATATTCCTTTAACAGTAGGAGTTGTTGGATTAGCTTTTGTACCATTAGCTACTCTAGTTGGTTTATCAGCTGCTGTTATAAGTAAATATCGTATAAAAGTTCAAAATGAAGAAGATGGTGAAGTTGTAGACTTAGGTGAATTAAATGAAGAAAAACTTCATGTTTTGAAGAATATGATAACTAATGCAGCCAAAGATGTAAAAGATGTAGTAGTTGATAAAAAAGAAGATGATAAAGATGTAACTGCTGATCTAATGAAAGAAGAATCTGAAAAGAATAATGAAAACGAAGACGAAAATAAATAGATATAAAGTGACTTTTAAAAAATGAAAAGAAGATAATTATAAGAATTATCACTAACATTGACAAATTTTATAGAATTTGATATTCTAAAAGTTGTAGAAGAACTATTAAAATAGCCTTTCGTGTAGACGAGAGGCTTTATTGTTATAGGAGGGATTTTTATGAATTTTCAAGAAATGATACTGGCATTGCAAAAATACTGGTCAAAGCAAGGTTGTATCATGATGCAACCTTACGATGTTGAAAAAGGTGCTGGAACTATGAATCCTAATACTTTTTTAAGATCATTAGGACCTGAGCCTTGGCAAGTATGCTATGTAGAGCCTTCAAGAAGACCAGCAGATGGAAGATATGGTGAAAACCCAAACAGATTATATCAACATCATCAATTCCAAGTTATACTAAAGCCATCTCCAGATAATATACAAGAATTGTATTTAGAGAGCTTAAAAGAAATTGGAATTGACCCAAGTGAACATGACATAAGATTTGTTGAAGACAACTGGGAAGCTGCCACAGTTGGTGCTTGGGGACTTGGATGGGAAGTTTGGTTAGATGGTATGGAAATAACTCAATTTACATACTTCCAACAAGTAGGTAATATTGAATGTGAGCTTGAGACAGGAGAAATTACATATGGGTTAGAAAGATTAGCTATGTACATTCAAGAAGTTGATAGTGTTTATGATTTAAAATGGAATGATAAAATAACTTATGGCGAAGTGTTTAATAAAGCTGAGTATGAAAATTCAGTGTATGCGTTTGAATTATGTGATGCAGATATGTTGTTTAATCTGTTTGATATATATGAAAAAGAAGCATTAAGACTTATGGAAAGTGGTCTTGTAATACCTTCATATGATTATGTATTAAAATGTTCTCATGCATTTAATACATTGGATGCAAGAGGAGCAATAGGTGTTAGTCAAAGAGCTTCATTTATAGGTAGAGTTAGAAATATGGCAAAAACTGTTGCAGAAACTTTTGTAAAACAAAGAGAAGAAATGGGATTCCCTCTTTTAAAGGACGGTGACAAATAATGAAAAATTATCTTTTATTTGAAATCGGTGTTGAAGAAATGCCATCAAGATTTATGGGTAGTACACTAGAACAATTAAAAAACAATCTTAATAAATTATTTGAGGAAAATAGAATATCTTTTAATAAAATAGATGCCTATGGAACACCAAGAAGATTGACTTTAGTAGTTGAAGGTTTAAGTGATAAGCAAAGTGATTTAGAAGAAGAAATAAAAGGTCCAGCTAAGAAGATTGCTGTTGATGAAGACAATAATTTCACAAAACCAGCTTTAGGATTTATAAAAAGTAAAGGATTAAGCGAATCTGATATATATTTTAAACAAGTTGGAAAAGATGAATATATTTTTGCTACTATAAAGCAAGCTGGGAAAGACACTTCAGAAGTGTTAAAAGAGATATTACCAGAAACTATAAAATCTGTAGTATTTCCAAAAGCTATGCGTTGGGGAGGAAAAAACCTAAAATTTGCAAGACCTATAAGATGGATAGTTACATTGTTAAATGATAAGGTATTAGAATTTGATTTAGAAGGAATAATATCTTCTAATGTAACAAAAGGGCATAGATTCTTAGGAGAAAGTACAATAGAAGTTAATTCTATAGAAGAATATTTTGAAAAATTAGAGAAAAATTATATAGTTTTAGACCAAAATAAGAGAAAAGAAATTATAAGAAAACAATGTATAGAAGTAGCCAATTCTTTAGGTGGCGAAGTTGAGTTTGATGAAGATTTACTTGAAGAAGTAACTTACTTAGTTGAATATCCAACTGCTTTTTATGGCGAATTTAATACAGATTATATAAAACTACCAAAAGAAGTTGTCATAACTCCTATGAAACAACATCAAAGATATTTCCCAGTTCTTAAAGAAGGAAAACTGTTACCTAACTTTATAGCTGTTAGAAATGGAGATTCTTACAGAATAGATAATGTTAAAGCTGGAAATGAAAAAGTTTTAGAAGCAAGACTTGCTGATGCTTTATTTTTCTATAGAGAAGATACTAAGAGAAACTTAGAAAGCTACATAGAAAAATTAAAAACTGTTGTTTTCCAAGTAAAATTGGGTACTATTTATGACAAAACTTTAAGACTTGAAAAACTAAGCGCTGATATACTTGATAGTTTAGGGTTAGCAGATGAAAAGGCAGACACTATGAGAGCTGCTAAATTATCTAAAGCAGATTTAGTTACTGGAATGGTAGGAGAATTTGATGAATTACAAGGTTTTATGGGAAAAGAATATGCGAAGGTTGGAGGAGAAAATGATGTTGTAAGTGAAGCTATTTTTGAACATTATTTACCAAGATTTGCAGGAGATATTCTTCCTAAAACTAATGCAGGGGTAGCTTTATCAATAGCTGATAAATTAGATTCAATAGCAGGATTTTTTGCTATAGGAATACAACCAACAGGTTCTCAAGACCCATATGCTTTAAGAAGACAAGCTTTAGGTATACTTAGTATACTTATGGATAGAAAAGTAGCTGTAGACTTAAAAGTACTTATTGAACATGCTTTAGATAATTATTCTAACTTAGATTTTAATAAAGAAGATGTTGTTGAACAAATAATGAACTTCTTTAATGAAAGAGTAAAAAATCTATTTAAAGATTTAGGTATAAGATATGATGTTGTTGATGCTGTTTTAAGTTCTGATATAAATGATATTTCTGATATGCATATGAGAGCTTTAGAGCTTAATAATTGGCTAGAAAAAGATGAATTAGTGGAAATGCTTACTGCATTTAATAGAGTTTCTACTTTGGCTCAGAAAGCAGAATGTGATAAGGTTGATGAAAGTCTATTAAAAGAAGATGCTGAAATTAAGCTTTATAATGAATTTAAGCAAGTAAAAGTAAGAGTAAAAGAATTATTAAAAGATAAGAAATACGGTACTGCTTTAGATGAGTTTGCATCTTTAAGACCTGTAGTTGATAACCTATTTGATTCAGTTATGGTTATGGATAATGATGAAGCAATTAAAAATAACAGACTTGGTCTACTTAAACAAATATATGATACTATGTTAGAAATTTGTGATTTATCTAAAATAGTTTATAAATAGTATAAAAACATAAACGATTGTAAAAAATGAGATAGTTATAAGCTATCTCATTTTTTATAATCATTTATGTTAAGTCATATTTTATACTTATCAATTATTTTATTTAATAAATCATCATTTGAATTTATCCATTCATAAAAATTTTCTGATGAAACCTCAGCTATTTCATAAAGCATTTTAGGAATGTCACTAGCCTTAAAATCTCCTAGAGATTTTCCTAGTCTAGTCTTGCCTATTTCAAAACTACCTCCAACAAATAATTCAAATGCATCAGTAGATACTCCATTGACATTTTTCTTTTTACCACATAATCCTATGCTACCAATTTGGTGAACACCACATGAATTTAGACATCCTGAAATATACAGTTTAGGAGCTTTACTTAAAACTTCTTCATTGTTTTGTAATCTAAAATAATCTATTATCTCATGTAACATTTTTTGGCTATTTTGTATACCCATCTGACAAATAGGAACACCTATGCAGGAGATACTCTGTTCTAATTGAGAGTTACAACTAATAGTCTTGCTTATTTCTATTATCCTTTTTGCCTCATTTCCATCTAAATTTAGAATGTACAAGCCTTCTGTCATACCTAATCTAATCATAGGATTTTTAATATTATCTAACCCTTGAAGTAAAAGTTTTAAATCTTTATTAGATAATAGACCTCCAATTGGATGTATATATACAGTATATAAGCCAGATTGTTTTTGATGTATTAATCTAGAGTCATGTAAATCTATCTTAATTCCAGGTTTAGAATAGTCGATTTGTTCAACATTAAGTTCAAGATTACCTTTTTCTTTTTCTAATTTATAGTATTCTTTAAATTTTTCTAAAAACATATTTTCTCCAAGCGTTTCAACCATATATCTAACCCTAGCTTTGTTTTTATTTTCATAATTACCATAAGCCATAAAGAATTTAATCATTCCTTCTACACAATATAATGCATCTTTAGGTTTTATAACTTCATCAAGTTCTAAAGCAACTTTAGGTTGTTTACCTAAACCTCCACCTAAGAAAACTCTAAAATATGGTTTGCCATTTTTTAGAGTAGCTACAAATCCTAAGTCTTGTATACTACAATGGGCAGAATCTGTGTAACAATTAGAATAGGAAACTTTTAGTTTCCTAGGTAAGTGATATGTAGTAGCATTTTTGATAAAATATTTATCAGTAGCAACTGCATAAGGGGTAACATCAAAAGCTTCGTCAGGGTCAACTCCTGATAATGGAGATAAGCCTACATTTCTAGGATAGTTACCACCACTGCCTCTAGTGAAGATATCATTTTTTATTCCCTCTTCCATAATATCAACTATAGAGTCTATAGACAAGTCATGTAATTGTATAGCTTGTCTAGTTGTTAAGTGTATCTTATCTAGCTTATGTTTGGTAGCCATTTGGTAAATTTTTTTAAGCTGAGATTTCGACAATACCCCAGCAGATACTCGAAGTCTTATCATAAATGATTTTTTGTCTCTTTGAGCATAAACTCCATATCCACCAGAAAATCCTTTGTATTGCATTTTATTTATTTCTCCATTTAATAATTTTAAAGAATATTCTTTAAAATTATCTAGTTCATTTAACAATGTCTCTTTTAAATTATCCATTATTTCACCTCATTATTAGACTTGTATAAAAATAAATATGCTGTATAATTATATATATATTATTATCTAGAGTTGGTAAAAATATAACAGTAGAGTACTATTAAAAGTCAAAATAAGGAACATATACTTAGTAGGACTCTTTATTTTGTTAAATAAGTATAATATTTTTGTTTTATAAAATATAATTAAGATAAATAGATAATTTTGTAATTTTAATATATAATATTTAGTATAGTGTTGAATAAACGCTTAATATTCGCAGGAGGAGTACTTGTATATGGGAGAAATAATAAATGCATTAGATAGAGCCCTAGACATAATTTTGCTATTATATCATGAAAAGAGAGAAATGGGAATAACTGAAATAAGTAAGATTATGGGAGTATATAAGAGTACTATACATAGAACTTTAGTAACTCTTGAAAACAAAGGTTTTGTTATACAAAACACTGAGAATGGTAAGTATTGGTTGGGAATAAATTTATACGCAATAGGTATGGTTGTGGGAGAACAGATGTCATTGACTGAAATAGTAAAACCATATACGAAAAAATTAAATCAAGAATTTAACGAAGTAGTGAATGTGTCTATACTAGAAGAAAGAGCTCAAGATTCTCCAAGAAGCATCATAATACATAAAGAATATGGTTCAAATCAATTACTCTCAGTAAATCCATCAGTTGGTTCTAGTAGCGAATGTTATTGTTCAGCGGTTGGAAAATGTCTTATGGCATTTAATGATTCTATAGATTTTGAAAAATACAGAAAAACTCCAATACACAAATATACAGAACATACAATTGATAATTGGGATGATATGATGATTTTTTTGGCAAAAATAAAAGAGCAAGGATATGCTCTAGATGACCAAGAACTAGAACATGGTTTAACTTGTATTGGAGCACCTATTTTGGATAAAAACAATAAAGCTATAGCAGCAATAAGTCTATCAGGTCCTACTATAAGGATGCGAGAAGGAGACTTTGAATATAAAATTAAAAGGGTTATAGAAACTGCAAAGAGCATATCTGAACTTTTTAGATAATTTTAAGAAATAAATTTGAATAATAAAAAGAGACTAAATTTAAATTGTTATTTGTAAATACCAGTTTAGATAGGGTCTCTTTTTTATTGAATATAAAAATTAAATATTTTTAAAATTGAAAAAATTATTGAAATATATAAGCGAATGTGATATCTTTTAATTAAGCAATACAAAACAGAACAGTGTTCTAAAGAATAGAACAATAATAAAATATATATATAATAAACCCACATGAATATTATATATTTAAAATTAGGTAAAAAAATTACTACATAAGAGGGGAGATTTGAAAAATGGAAAAAGTCAAGTTGAGTGTTGAAAGATGTAAGGGGTGTTATCTTTGTATTGAAGCTTGCAAAAAAGAAGCAATAAGTCTTTCTGATTACACAAATAAAAAAGGCTTTGTAACAGTCAAAGTCGATGAAGAAAAGTGTGTTCAATGTGGCGCTTGTTATACAATGTGTCCTGATTTAGTATTTGAGATATTATAAATAACTTTTTATTGGAAGGGAGAAAACGTATGCAAAGTTTATTAATTAAGGGAAATGAAGCCTTAGCAGAAGGAGCTATACGTGGTGGATGTAGATTTTATGCAGGTTATCCAATAACACCACAATCAGAAATATTAGAAATGATGGCTTGGAGACAAAAAGAGGTTGGAGGAGTATTTATTCAAGGTGAATCTGAAATAGCCAGCGTAAATATGGTTATGGGGGCAAGTGCACTTGGAGCAAGAGCTATGACATCTTCATCTGGACCTGGATTTTCATTAAAACAAGAAGGAATTGCATATTGGGTATCAGCTGGTTTACCAGCAGTTGTAGCATGTGTACAGAGATATGGTATAGGAGATGGATTTATAGGAGCTGGTCAAGATAATTACTGGCAAGCTGTAAAAGGTGGAGGAAATGGAGATTATCATTTAATTGTATTAGCACCTAATAGTGTTCAAGAAAATATGGATATGGCATATGAGTCTTTTGAATTAGCTGAAAAATATATGCATCCAGTACTTATACTTTCTGATGCTACAATAGGTCAAATGGTAGAACCTTGTATAGCACCACCAATGAAAGAATATGATAAGGATAAAGCTCCATGGGCAGCAAAAGGAACTCCTGTTGGAGAAAAAAATAAAGTAATAACTGATATAACATATTTTGAGGACCAAGATACATGGCAAAAAGGTTATATAGAAAAAATGAGAAAAGTTCAAGAAAATGAACAAAGATGGGAAGAAATAGAGATAGAAGATGCAGATGTGGTATTTGTTGCATATGGAATTTCTTCAAGAATAGCAGAAGGCGCAGTTAGAGATGCAAGAGCAAGAGGTATAAAACTTGGATTAATAAGACCAAAAACATTGTGGCCTTACCCAAGAAAAGCTTTTAAAAAATTAAAAGATTCATTAAAAGGGCTTGTAACAGTTGAAATGAATATGATGGCACAAATGAAGGAAGATGTAATTATAGCATGTAATAATAGATTCCCAGTATATTCAGTAGCAACAGCTCAATATATGGCAGAAGTAAATCAATTAATAGATTTTGCTCAAGAGATTATAGATGGAAAAGCTAAGCAAGAGGAGGTATTTTAATTATGGCTAAAAAAGCACCAGCAATAATGATGTGTGAAAATATGTTCTGTGGAGGCTGTGGACACTCTATAGTCGATAGAATTATTGGAGAAGTATTAACAGAAATGAATATATGTCAAGATACGATTATATGCTCAGATATAGGATGTAATCATATGTTTCAATTTAGTATGAATGTAGATGTTGTTGTTCCTCCTCATGGTAAAATGGGTGCAGCTATGGCAGCTATGAAAAGAGTTAGACCAGATAAATATATATTTACAATAGCTGGAGATGGTGGAGCTTATGCAATAGGGCTTGGAGAAACTATGTCAGCTGCTACTAGAAATGATAATGTAATATTTTTAGTTATGAATAATAATATGTTTGCAATGACAGGTGGTCAAATGGCTCCAACTACTGTACAAGGTCAACATACAGCTTCTACTCCAGCAGGTAGAACATATGAAGACCATGGCTCAACATTTGATGTTGTAAAAGTTATGGGAAATTTAGATATAGCATATTTGGCAAGAGGAACAATAACTAACCCTAAAGAAATAAATACAACAAAAAGATATATCAAAAAAGCACTTGAAAAACAAAAAGATAAAAAGGGCTTTTGCTTAATAGAAATACTTGTACCATGTCCAACAAACTGGGGATTAAAGCCAGTAGATGCTATGAAGAGAATAGAAAACGAACTTGTTCCAAAGTATCCACTTGGAGAATTTATTGATTAGGGAGGAAATAATATGTTAAATGAAATTATATGTGCTGGTTTTGGAGGACAGGGAGTTCTTACAGCAGGAAAAATTATAATGTATGTTGCATATAAGGCAGAAAAGAAGATTACATGGTTCCCATCTTATGGAAATGAGATGAGAGGAGGAAGTGCAAATTGTAATGTTGTTGTAAGTGATGAAAAAATTGCAAATCCTTGTGTAAAAAATCCAGATATCTTATTGGGAATGAATAGTGTATCAGTAGATAAGTATGAGAGTTTAATGAAAGCAAATGGTTATATGTTTGTCAATGAATCACTAGTAAATAAGGATAGAAAATATAGAGAAGATATTAATGTTATAAAAGTACCTGTTACTGAAATAGCTCAAAATTTAGGTAATGAAAAATCTGCTAATATTTGTATGTTAGGTGCTATGGTGAAGAATTTAGATTTATTCACAAAAGAAGAATTTGAAAGTGGTATGTGTGAATACTTTGAAAATCAAGGTAAAGGAAAGTTTAATGCCAAAAATGTAGAAGCATTTGAAGCTGGATATGACTATGAGTGAATATTTTAAATATTTAAAATTATTATTGAAATACTCATTTTTATGTGTTAGTATTTAATTAATAAAATATAGAACGTCGTTCTGAGTAATAGGACGACAAAAATTTTTAAGAAATTAACAGAACGACGTTCTATAGTATGAAACCGAGGAGGCGTTGAAGTGAAAATTTTAGTAATTAATCCTGGTGGTACATCTACAAAGATTTCTGTATTTCAAGATAAAGATGAAGTTTTGAAAAAAAATATAACTCATACAAGAGAAGATTTAAAAAAATTTTCCAAGGTATTTGATGAATATGATTATAGAAAGCAATTAATAGTGGATGTTTTAAGTAGTGAAAATCATGATATAAATTCTTTTGATGCAGTAGTGGGTCGTGGTGGACTTATGAAGGCTATAAAAGGTGGTACCTATATTGTAAGTAAAGAAATGATTGAGGACATGAGAAATGAAATAAATGGAGAACATGCATCAAACTTAGGTGCCTTGTTAGCTAAGACTATAGCAGATGAAATAGGAGTTCAATCATTTGTAGTAGACCCAGTTTCTGTAGATGAATTTGATGATGTATCAAGGATTACAGGTATATCAGATATAGAAAAAGCTAGCTGGCTGCATGCACTAAATCATAAGGCTGTATCAAGAAAAATAGCACAAAAACTAGGTGGAAAATATGAAGATTATAACTTTATTGTAGCTCATCTAGGTTCTGGAATATCAATTGTAGCACATAAAAAAGGAAAAATGATAGATGGAAGTGGTGGAAGGTCTGATGGTCCATTTTCGCCAGAAAGAAGTGGAGGATTACTTGCATACCCTCTTATAGAATTATGCTACTCAGGAAAATATACTCACGATGAAATGGTTGCAAAAGTAAGCTCAATTGGGGGTATGTACGATTATTTAGGAACAAAAGATATGATAGAAATTGAAAATAGAATTAAAGATGGTGATGAAAAAGCTAAACTTATAATGGATGCATTCATCTATCAAACAGCTAAAGAAATTTCTATGTATGGAGCATCACTTTCTGGAGATATAGATAGAATTATTTTAACAGGGGGAATATCGCATTCGGAAATGGTGATTAAAGGAATAATGGAAAAAGTTTCATATTTAGCACCAGTAGAGATAGTGGCAGGTGAGATGGAAATGGAAGCACTTGCTCTTGGAGCTCTTAGAGTACTTAATGGAGAAGAAATGGCAAAAACTTATTAATATTTAGGAGAAAAAATATGTTAAAAGATTTTAATAATTTATTAGAAGAAGCTAAAAAGCTTGAACCTGTTATTGTAAGTGTTGCTGTTGCAGAAGATGAAGAAGTGTTAAAAGCTGTAAAATCAGCAACAGATTTAAATCTTATAAAACCAATTCTCGTAGGCAATAAAGATAAAATAGAAAATATATCAAAAGAGATTGGACTAAAGGGATATGAAATAATAGGGTGTCAAAATCCTGATGAATCAGTTAAAAAAGCTGTAGAAGTAGTTAAAAATAAGGATGCTAAAGTTCTTATGAAGGGGTTAGTAAATACAAGTGTTTATATGAGAGCTATATTAAATAAAGAGTTTGGTCTTAGAACAGGAAGACTTTTAAGTTTACTTGCAGTATATGAATTACCTCAATACCACAAACTTCTTTATTGTACAGATAGTGGTATAAATGTATCTCCAAATTTAAATCAGAAAAAAGATATATTGATAAATTCACTTCTTACTATGAAGAGTATAGGTATGGAAAATCCTAAAACTGCGATACTTACTGCAAATGAAATGGTAGACCCCAAAATACAATCTACAGTAGATGCTAATTCACTTGTAGAGATGGTAAAATTAGGAGAAATACCAAATTGTATAGTAGAAGGTCCAATAGCCTTTGATGTTGCATTTGATGTATATGCAGCAAAGCATAAAGGTATCGAAAGTAATATTGCTGGCGATGTTGACTTACTTGTATTTCCAAATATAGAGGCAGGAAACATATTAGGAAAGTCATGGCTTAGATTCAATAAAGCTAAGTGGGCAGGGATTGTTTTGGGGGCGACAAATCCAATAATTTTAGGTTCACGCTCTGATACAGCCGAAATTAAAATAAATTCAATAGCACTAGCCTGCTTAGCATCACAATAAGAAATTATTTAAAAGGGGATGAATTATTATGAAATATGCAAAAAGAATGGATATGGTAAAGGCTTCAGCTATAAGAGACTCTCAAAAGAAGATAGCTCAAAAAGTGGCAAGTGGTGGAACTGTTATATCTTTTGCAGCAGGACTTCCTGACCCAAACTTATTTCCAATAAAAGAAATAAGTGAAGTAACTAAGCAAGTACTTGATGAAAGAGGAAAATTTGCTTTAGCTTATGGACCTACTAAAGGTGAAGATGAGTTGTTAGAAATAATAGCTAAGAGAATGAAAGAAGAAGAAAATATTGAAACAAAACCAGAAAATATTATAATAACTACTGGTTCACAACAAGGTATAGCTCTTAGTGCTATGATTTTATTAGAAAAAGGAGATATAGTAGTTACAGAAAATCCAAGTTACTTAGGTGCAATAAATGCATTTAGACCTTATGAATGTGATTTTTTAGGAGTAGATACAGATGAAGAAGGAATGGTAACAGAAGATTTAGATAAATTATTATCTGAAAATTCAAACATAAAGGTTATATATGTAATACCAACATTCCAAAATCCTACAGGAAAAACATGGTCTTTACAAAGAAGAAAAGATTTTATGGAAGTTGTAAACAAGTATGATGTCATAGTAATAGAAGATAATCCTTATGGAGAAATAAGATTTACACAAGAACCACTACCTACATTTAAATCACTTGATACTAAAGATAAAGTACTATATCTAGGGTCATTTTCAAAAGTGTTATGTCCAGGATTTAGAGTTGCTTGGATGTGTGGGAATATAGATATTATAGATAAAGCAGAACTTTTAAAGCAAGGTATCGATTTACAATCAAATCAATTTTCTCAAGTACAGGTAATAGAATACTTAAAGAAGTATAATTTAAATGAACATGTAGAAAAAATAAGAGCTGAGTATAAAAAAAGATGTTTCTTGATGTTAGAAACTATGAAAAAATATTTTCCAGAAGAAGCAAAATATACAGAACCAGATGGAGGTATGTTTATATGGGTTGAACTTCCTGAAAGTATAAATGTAGATAATTTACTAGATAAAGCTATTGATGCTGGAGTTGCCTATGTTTCTGGAGAATCATTCTTTGCAAATAATGGTCCAAAAAATACTATGAGACTTAATTATACAACAATGTCAGAAGAGCAAATAGTTGAAGGGATTAAAATGCTTGCAGAAGTTATAAAAAAAGAACTCAATTATGCTTGTGAATAAATATTAAAAGTGAGGGCTTAATTATGGGAGAAAAAGGGAACGGGATAAAGTTTGGAAAGTTAATGATTCAACTTGTTATTATAGCTATATGTTGGGAATTAGTTTATATTATACCATTTATCCAATACACATTGTATGATCCAATTTTAAAAGCATTACAGTGTTCAAATACTCAACTAGGTTTTCTACTTACAATTTATGGATTAGGTAATATATTTGGAGCTCCTATAGGAGGATGGTTAGCAGATAGATTTGATTATAGAAAGATAATTTTAGGCTCTGTATTTCTTAATGGAATAGTATCATTTTTATTTGCATTTAACATGAACTATACATTTGCTGTCATAACTTGGGTAGGTTGTGCAATTACATCATTAGTTATGAACTACCCTTCTATGGTAAAGATACTTAGAGTTATAGGAAAAGAAAATCAAGGTAAAGTTTATGGATTTAATGAAGCTATGGTTGGAGTTTCTGGAGTAGTAATGGGAGCTATATTCTTATATATTTATACATTATTTTCAACTCCTGTTTTAGGTATGAGATGGGTAATGATATCTTTAGGAATATTATCTATAGTAATGTGTCCAGTATTATGGTTTGTAATTAAAGATGTAGATATTAGTGAAGAAAAAGAAGAAGGTAAAAGTGAAAAAATGGCTGCTAGTGACTTTATGGTAGTTTTAAAATCACCAAATACTTGGTTAGTAGGTATAAGTATATTCTGTGTATATTCATTTACAGTTACAATGTCTTACTTTACACCTTATATAACATCAGTACTTGGAGGTTCAGTTGCACTATCTGGAGCATTGGCTATAATAAGACAACATGGATTAAAATTATTTGGTGCTCCATTTGGAGGGTACTGTGCAGACAAAGTAAAATCACCTACTAAAGTGCTTTTACCAATATATGTACTTGGTATAGTAGTAATAGTTTTATTCTTAGTATTGCCTTCATCAACGCCAATGACTTTATTTATAGCATTAACATTTGTAGTAGGTATATTAGGTTATATGGGAAAAGGTATATACTATGCAGTTCAAGAGGAAGTAAATGTGCCAGTTAAATATTCAGCTACTACTATAGGTATAGCAGCAGCTTTAGGCTTTTCACCAGATGTATTCCAATTTGCATTAATAGGACATTGGATAGATACTTATGGTAATAAAGGGTACACATATACATTTATATTCCAAATAGCTATTTTAGTAATAGGAATATTATCTTGTTTATATATATTAAAAGTTAAAAAGAAAAGATTAGAGAAGTTAAAAGCTTAAAAGTTTCATTTAATAAGAGAGTATTTTTTTCAGTATAATCTACTGACATAAATACTGTATAAAAAGTAATACTAAATTAAAACTTATAGTTATATTTGATGAATAAAGTGTGAAAAAATTAAAATGTTATCAAGTGTTTTTAGTATAGTTTTAGCATAAAGTTACCCCTAAAAGTATAAGATTGAGTAGCAATTATCACCTATTTGTATATTTACATAAGTTTGTTTAATATAAATTTTACATGGATTTTAGTAATAGATGATATTTGCACTCAATTTTATATCTAATGATGAATAAGAAAATTATGAAATCTAACTATATATTATCTAGCTACATATTAATAGTGTACTATTTATGTAGTAGTATTGGGCTTTTCCTTATATGTATTTCAATTTATATTGTTTGATTGTCTGTCAAGCACATATCGTTAAAAAATTTATACACTTATGTTCATGTATCAATTGATATTCTTAATTTTGGTAATAATTGTTGGAGTTTACATATTAAAAGATAGAAATAAGGTAAATAAAATAAAAAATGAGTCTATAAGATATGTTGAGTTAAATAAAGTTTATACAAAATATTAGTACATAGCTGTTTAAATTATTGTCTATAAATTAAAATGAATGGTGGTGAGTTGAGTGACCGATTTAGTTAACACCATTAATGGAATTGTTTGGTCACCTGTATTAGTTGCAATGTGCTTATGCATAGGATTGTATTTTTCATTGAAATTAAAATTTTTCCAAATAAAAGACATAAAAGAAATGTTTACCCTTTTACTTGAAGGAGATAGTTCTCAGGTTGGTATATCATCATTTCAAGGATTTGCTACATCAATGGCTGGAAGAATTGGAACTGGCAATATAGCTGGTGTGGCTGTAGCAATAGCAATGGGAGGACCAGGAGCATTAGTATGGATGTGTATAATGGCTACCTTAGGCTCGGCGACTGCATTTGTAGAATCTACTCTAGCTCAAATATACAAAGATGAACATGATGGTCAGTACAGAGGTGGTCCTCCGTATTACTTTGAAAAAGGTCTTGGATGGAAAAGATGTTCAATTTTATTTTCAGTAGTTGCAATCATAAGTTATACATTTTTCATGCCTGGGACGCAATCAAATACTCTATACTTAGCAATGAATCAAGCATTTGGATTTTCAAGAATGACAATTGCAGTTACATCTTCTATTGCATTAGGAATAATAATTTTTGGAGGAATTAAAAGAATTGGTTTATTTGCTGAAAAGGTAGTACCTATAATGGGTGGAGCATATCTTATCATGACAATAGTGATAATCATAGTAAATATAAATTTAGTTCCAGGAGCTATTATAACTATGTTTAAATCTGCATTCGGATTTGGTTCAATGTTTGGAGGAATGTTAGGTGCAGCAATATCCTGGGGAGTTAAAAGAGGTATATATTCAAATGAAGCAGGTGAAGGTTCTGGAACTTATGGTGCAGCAGCAGCAGAAGTAAGTCATCCAGCTAAACAAGGATTAGTTCAAGCTTTCTCTGTTTATGTGGATACATTATTAATATGTATGGCTACAGGTATTATGATTATAATAACAGGAAAATACAATGTTACAGGAGTTTTAACTGTATTACCAGGTGTAGAGCCAGGTCCACAATATGTGCAGAGTGCAATAAATACATTACATCCTCAACTAGGTGATATTTTTATAGCAATAGTTTTATTATTATTTACCTTCACAACATTATTAGCATTCTCATATATGATGGAGACCAATGTATCTTATTTGGTAACTAGAATTAAAGCACAAAAACATGAAAAGCATATAATAAATGTCTGTAGATTTATGCTTATAATATGTGCAGCAATGTGTTGTTTTATAGAACCACTTACAAGTTGGGCATTAGGTGATATATGTATAGGCGTTTTAACATATATAAACTTAATTGCTATCTTTACACTTCAAAGGCCAGCTATAAAAGCATATTATGATTACCTAAGACAGAAAAAATTAGGAATAAAAAGAGCTGATAGAAATTTTAATCCTGTTGAATTGGATATAAAAAATGCTGAATTTTGGGAAAATAGATGCTTAAAAGAGAACGAGCAGAAGTTAAATTGAATTAATGATTTTTATAGTATTTTATATAGACGTTTTAATTGGACTTTCAAAATAGATATTAAAGTTATGTAAACTCAATATAATAAATTATAAATTTTTAATGCATATGTTTATATTTTTACTTATTAGTTATTTGGTTTATACATGTAGAAATACATATTTATATTCAAAACTGTTATTTTAAAGGTTAGTATATATAGTAAGATTATTTATTTTAATAGATAAAATAATGGATAGAAAAATTTGTACTGTTGAATAAGTCACTAGGTTTTACTATAAGTGTAGAAATGGTTTTAATGTAATAAATATAAGTTTGTTTTATCTTATATGAATAAATATATAAATTAATTTTAATGGGAGGTAAGATTGATATGAAGGAAAAAATAATACAAGTTGCGGATTTAAAGAAAGAAAAAATTTTGGAGCTATGTCAATCTTTGTATGATGAACCAGAAATTGCCCTACAAGAGTATAAATCTGCTAAAAAAATATCAAAATTTCTAAGAGAAGAAGGTTTTGAGGTTGAGGAAAATTTGGCAGGTATGGCAACAGCTTTTAAAGCAACAAAGAAAAATAGCGATGGTCCAAGAATAGCATTTATAGCAGAATACGATGCTCTTCCAGGTAATGGTCATGCATGTGGCCATCATTTGATAGCTTCCATGGGAGTTGGAGCTGGAATAACTCTTGCAAGTATACTAGATACTTACAAAGGAGAGGTAAGTATAATTGGGACACCAGCTGAAGAAACTGGGGATGGAAAACCTTACTTGATAGAACATGGTGTATTTGATGGTTATGATGCTGCAATGATGATACACCCAAACTCAAAGACTTGTGTAACTCCAGAAATTATAGCAATAGGAGGATTAGATTTTATATTTACTGGGAAAGCATCCCACGCAGGAGCTAAGCCATATAATGGAATAAATGCTTTGGATGCAGTAGTGTTATTATATAATAATGTAAATGCATTGAGACAACAATTGGTAGATGGAACTAGAATACATGGTATCATACTAGAAGCAGGAACTGCTGCAAATGTAATACCTGACATGGGGAAAGTAAGACTAGAAATACGAGCAAAAGAGCAAGACTACTTTGACGAGGTGGTTGAAAAAGTAAAAAATTGTGCTAGAGGAGCTGCAATAGCTACTGGCTGTGAACTTGAATTTTACCATTTTGAGCCAACTTGCCAAGGCTTAAATGCAAACAAGGTTTTAACAGGTATCTTTACAAACATTATGGAGGAATTTGGTATATATGATGACGATGAGCAGGTATTATTAGGTTCGACAGACATGGGAAATCTTAGTCAAATTATGCCATGTATACATCCTTTGATAAAATTCTCTGAAAATGGTGAAGAACTACATACAAAAGAATTTTTAGAAGCAGCTATAAAGCCATATGCAAAAGATAGAGTAATTGATGGAATAAAAGTATTAGCTTTGACAGGATTACGTTTATTTGAAGAACCAGAATTACTAAAAAAAATGAAAGAAGAGTAAATTCTAACAAAGGGGATTAGGCTATGACTAATAAGAGTAAAATCAAAAAGAAAAAATTAGCATTCCCGGATGCATATGTTTTGATGATAGGTTTAATTATATTTGCAGCCATAATGACCTACATTGTTCCTTCTGGAACATATAATAGAGTTGAAGATTTAAATACTGGAAATATGATTGTGCAAGCTGGAAGTTTTACATATGGAGAACAACATCCTGTCAGTATAATGGATGTATTCAGAGCTATACCAAGCGGGCTTGGAAAAAATTCTGTAACAGTTTTTTTTGTACTTATTATTGGAGGTGCATTTGGTGTAGTAAATTCTACTGGCTCACTAGATGCCCTAATTGGTAGAGTTATCTCCAAAAGTAAAGGAAGCAAAAAAGGTGAGATTATAATTACGTGTCTAGTATTGACTTTTGGACTAGCTGGTGGAGTTGTAGGAATGTATGAAGAATGTATTGCATTCTTACCTATATTGATGACCTTATGTATTGCTTTGGGATATGATGCATTAGTTGCTTCAGGAATTTTATTGTTAGGGCTTGCATCAGGTTATGGTTCAGCTACTATTAATCCTTTTACAGTAGGATTAGCACAAGGTATTTCAGGTTTACCACTTTTTTCAGGTATGTGGTTTAGATGGATATTTTGGATTTGTACAATGATTTTACTTTCTACATATATAATTTTTTATTGTAAAAAGATAAAAAAAGACCCAAGTAAAAGTTTAGTGTCAGACATTGATTATAGTCACTGGCAAATTGATGAGTCTTCTGTCGGGGATAAGTTATCTTCTGGAAATATTAGAGTATTAGTTACATTCTTTGGAGGAATACTGGTTCTGATGATATTGATTGTAAAATTTTCTTTAGGAATGTCGGATTTATCAGCTTATTTCTTTGCTCTAGGAATTTTATGTGGAATAGTCTATGGCATGAATCCAAATAAAATTGCCTCTGGATTTGTAAAAGGGATGCAAGAGATGGTCTATCCAGCTATTTTGATAGGATTTGCATCTAGTATAGTAGTTATATTAGAACAAGGAGTAATTTTAGATTCAATAGTTCATGGATTGTCATTAGTGTTAAATTATGTTCCTAGGATTTTTAGTGGAGGAGCAATGATGATTATGCAATCTGTAATCAATTTCTTTATACCTTCAGGTACAGGTCAAGCTATGGTAACTATGCCACTTATGGCTCCACTTGCAGATGTTATTGGAATACCTAGGCAAGTTGCAGTTTTAGCTTACCAAATGGGTGATGGATTTGCAAATGGAATAGTACCAACGCTAGGCGTTCTTATGGCTGGAATATCTATTGCTCATATCCCTTATACAAGATGGTTTAAATTTGCATCAAAGATAATACTTATGGAATTAGCTTTAGGATTTATATTTTTGATGATTGCAGTACAGATTAATTTAGGTCCTTTTTAAAGTGTTAAAAAATACATTTATATAATTTTAAAATAAAATATATTGGGATTGAACATATTAAATTATAAAATTTATAATATAATAAATTACATTTAAGTATAGTCTCTAAAATAAAAGGTGAACTTTATATAGTTCACCTTTTTGATTTACTTTTTTAATTTATAAAAAAAGTTTTTAAAAAGACTTGACCTGAAGTTAACTTAAGGTTGTATATTAAAAAAAGATAATTATAAGGAGTGTGATGCTTATGACAATTAAAGAAGCCTCAAAACGTACTGGAATATCAGTCGATAATTTGCGTTATTATGAAAGGATTGGTTTGATTCCACCTATTCCTAAAAATAAATCTAGAATTCGTGATTATGATGAACGTGCTATTCATTGGATTGAGTTTGTGATGAAGTTTAAAAAAGCAGGTGCTTCTTTAGAAGCTATTATTGAATATGTACGACTTGCATGCTCTGATGATGATACAAAGGAAGTACGTAGAGAAATATTGGTGGAAGTAAAGGAAGATTTGACTACACAGATTAGTAAACTTCAAGAATGTTTAGATGTTGTTGAGTATAAAATTGAAAATTACTATAACCTGTGTGACCCTGTAACACAAAAAATGGTTAAGGAGTGGAAAGAAAAGCATGAATATAAAAAATAATGCTTGACCTTACGTTGAGTTAAGGGAATACAATATAAAAAATAAAATAAAAGAGGTAATTATATATGAAAAAAGATTTAGGTTCTGTAATAGGATTATATCCTACACCATTAGTAGTAGTTGGAGTAGTAATTAATGAAAGACCTAACTGGATGTTAGTAGGACATTTAGGTATTATTGGACATGACCATATTATGGTAAGTTTAGCAAAATCACATTATACGAATAAAGGAATTAAAGAAAGCAAAGTGCTTTCTGTAAATATTGTAGATGAGTATATGTTGTCAAAAGCAGATTATGTTGGTTGTGTAAGTGGAAGTAAAATTGATAAATCAAAAGTATTTGAATACGAAATAGGTGATGAAGGTGCACCACTAATAAAAGAATCAAAACTAAACATGGAATGTTATGTGGATGATATTTATGAAACAAATGGATTTGAAAATTTCATCTTAAAAATAAGTCATACATATGCAGCCGAAGAAATTTTAAATGAAGAAAGCAAAATCGATTATGATAAATTAAAACCAATTTTATTTGAAATGCCTGGATATACATATTTAAAAACAGGAAATACATTTGCTAAATGTATGACACTTAGAAAGAATGAAGGGGAATGATTATAATGCACTAGTAAAACAAGCCCAACAAGAAATACAAAAAGGTATTATGCCTAGTATTAAAAAAACATCATATGATTTAAATGATATAGAAACTTAAATAATCCTATATAAATCTGGTACTTATTAGACCTTTTAGATTTGTTAACTTATCATAGCAAAAAATATCATGAAAGGTTATAGCTCTGATGATAAAATTAAATACAAGATATATGTAGGAGGAAACAATATGGAGACTTTAAAAGTAAGAACTTTCGAATTATGTGGTACAAATTATGAAATAGGGTATGAGTTAGGAAAATCAATTGTAAATATACCAGAGTTGATAGGTGAACAAATTAATAAATCTAATGCTTTAACTAAAGAAGAAGAAAATCATATGGTGGAGTTATTTGATAAATATTGTCCAGGGCTTAATGAAGAATTACAAGGTTTTGCTGATGCTATTCATGTAAATCAGAATCAAATTTTATACTATACTATGACATATCTTAGACCAGGTTGTAGTCAAGTTGCATTAGCACCAGAATTAACTGAAAATGGTCATGTACTATTTGCACGTAATTTTGACTTTTCACACAAGATGGAGGATTTTGTATTATGCAAAACTAAGGTAGCTGGTAAATACGCACATATTGGGACTACAGTAATGCAGTTTGGTAGAACTGAGGGAATGAATGAATGTGGTTTAGGTGTGAGTCAGTCATCTTGTGGTTTACCTGTAGGTAATTCAGAGGGACTGAGAAAGCCAGCTGTTGTAGGTTTACAATTTTGGGCTGTTATTAGATATTTGTTGGAAAACTGTAAGGATGTAGAGGAAGCATTGGTATATATAGAAGACATGCCAATAGCATATAATATTAATTTATTGATTGCAGATAAGTCTGGAAATATTGCACTTGTAGAAACTTTAGATGGAAGAAAAGACATAAATAGAATAAATAAGGCAGAAAGTGAAAGGGAATCATTTTTGCATTCTACAAATCATGTCCATATTGAGGAACTTCATAAACTAGAACCACAATCAATGAGCAATTCTATTCATAGATATAAATTAATTAAAGAGTATATAGAAAGTTCTAAAAAGATTGGAGAGAAAGATTTAATTAATTTATTGACTTCAAAATATCCACAAGGTCTATCTTGTAATTATTATAATGATTTTTTTGGAACTTTAAAAAGTATAGTTATGGACCTAACTATGGGAAAATTTAATATTTTATGGGGTGGATTGGAAGACAATGGTTGGAATAGTTACTATTTAAATGATAACTTTAAGTATACAACACAACTTGTAAATATAAATATAGAGAAATCACCATCAGATTTTTTTAAATTAATTGAATAAGAAATACTCTGATTATCCTATGTAGTTATATATACAAAATAAAATGAAAGTGCTACATAATGTTGCATTGTTTATGATATTTTAGTATAGTAAACAAAATAGTGTTACTTAAAATATTATAATACTTGAGAATATTAAAGAGAATAGGGGTATAACCTTGGATTACTTAAAGTATTTTGAAAAAGCTATAATATATATTGAAAATAACTTAAAAGAAGATATAAGTGTAAATGATGTAGCAAAAGAATCTGGATATTCTTATTATCATTTAACACGTTTATTTAAATCTATGTTTGGTGAGAGTGTAGGAAGTTATATAAAAAAAAGAAGATTAGTTAATAGTTCTAAAGAACTTTTATACAGTGATAAAAAGGTACTAGATATAGCAATTGATAGTGGTTTTGAATCTTCAGAAGCATTTAGTAGAGCATTTAAATCTATATACAAGGTCAGTCCCATAGAATATAGAAAAAATAGAATAGATGTATTTGTTGGAAAGAAGAAAAAACTAGAATTAGATTTTATGAAACATTTAGTTGAAAATGTAACAATCAAACCAGTTATAAAAGAGATAGATTCAATAAAAGTAATTGGTATAAAAGAAAAAGTAACACTAGAAGATGAGTCATTACCTAGTTTGTGGGAAAAATTTAGAGAAGTATACAATATGGTGCCAAACACTTTGCCATCAAACAGAGCATTTGGAATTTGTGAAGCAACTCCACAAATACATCTACTTAGTGAAACTATGGAATTTAACGAAATAATAGGGCTTGAAGTTAGTAGCTATTAAAATATACCAAGTTTATTTGTTTCAAAAAATATTGATGGAGGAAAATACGCTGTATTCACTCATACTGGTAGCTTGGACAAGCTAGATAAAACTTATGAATATATATGGGGAACTTGGTTCTTAAGCACAAAGGAAAAAATTGATATAAGAGATGATTTCGAGATATATGATGAAAGATTTTTAGGACCTGATAATGTAGATTCACAGATTGATATTTGTATACCTATAAAATAACTGTAGATAAAACTAAAAATAAGTTGAAATAGAAAATAGATGCTCAGAAAAGAGCATCTATTTTTTTATTTATAGTAGCTATCGACAATTTCGATAATAAAATAAATAAAAACAAGTTCTTAAATTTCTAAGAAAAATTTAAAATATAGTCACAATAAAATTTGTATATTTCTGAAAATTCTAATTAGTACAACTTTTTCCTTTGCAAAGTTGAAAAAAGATGTATTAATTTATCAAAAATATTATATTAAAATGATATTAATCAAAGAAAAACATTTATAATAATAGTATATCTTACAGAAAAAGGATGCAATTTGTAGAATTAAAGCTAGTCAATAAAATTAAAAATTTAAAGAAATTATAGGGAGGTTATAATCTTATGGAAAACGTTATTACAGGTCTAAGTAAAGGTGCAGAGTGGTTTATTGGTTTATTTCAAAAGGGAGGAGAACAATTTGTAGGTCTTATATCAGGGACTCTTCCAACATTAATTGTTTTAATGGTAGCTATTAACTCATTGATTAAAATAGTTGGTGAAGAAAGAGTAAATAAATGGGCTTCTAAACTTGGAAGAAATGCTTTTACAAGATATACTTTGCTTCCATTAGTGTCAGTATTTTTCTTAGGAAATCCTATGTGTTATACATTTGGTAGATTTCTAAAAGAGGAACATAAAGCAGGATTTTATGATGCAGCTGTTTCATTTGTACATCCAATTACAGGACTTTTCCCACATGCAAATGCAGGAGAACTTTTTGTATGGCTAGGTATTTCAGCAGGTTTAACTACATTAGGTAAGGAAACAACTACATTAGCATTATGGTATTTTATAGTTGGTCTAATTGTGATTTTTATAAGAGGTGTAGTAACAGAAAAAATGTACGCATTTTTAACAAGAAAAAATAAAGCAACAAATAAGGCTTAGGAGGGGTTTAAAATGGATGCAAATAGAGTATTAAAGATAGAAAAGGGAACTTCTGGTTGGGGAGGACCTTTATACATAAAAAAAGAAGCAACTAGAAATAAAATATTGTCAATGACTGCTGGTGGTATTCATGAAGTGACATTAAAAATAAAAGAATTATTGGATTGTGAGGTTATAGATGGATTTAAAACTGGGATTCCTGATGAAGAGGTGGCAGTAGTTATTATTGATTGTGGTGGAACAGCAAGGTGTGGGGTTTATCCAAAGAAGAAAATACCTACAATTAATGTAAATCCAGTGGGAAAAACAGGGCCTTTAGCAAAATTTATAACTGAAGAATACTATGTATCAGATGTTAATATTAATTGCATAAGTATTTTAGATGGTGAAGAAACACAAAAAAAATCTCAAGAAAATAAAAATGAAAGTCAAAGTTCTATTAGAAAGCCTGATAATTATAATGAAGTAAAATCAAAAGCTCAAGAAGAATATGCGAAGAAAAACATAATACTTTCTATTGGGCAAGGAGCAGGACAAGTAGTATCAAAGTTTTATGATGCGGGTAGAGATACTATCCAAATGATAATGAATAATGTAATACCATTTATGGCATTTGTAAGTATGCTTATGGGAATTATTTTGGCATCTGGGTTAGGTGATTGGATTGCAAAGGTAATATCACCACTTGCAGGAAACATTGGTGGTTTGTTAGTTATATCAATAATTTGTACACTTCCATTTTTATCACCTATATTAGGTCCTGGAGCAGTTATAGCACAGGTAGTAGGTACTCTTGTAGGAACACAAATTGGTCTTGGTGCAATACCAGCATATTTAGCACTTCCTGCTTTATTTGCAATAAATGGGCAAGCTGGCTGTGACTTTGTCCCAGTAGGATTAAGTTTAGGAGAAGCAGAACCAGAAACCGTGGAATATGGAGTACCAGCATTATTTTACTCTCGTTTAATAACTGGGCCAATATCTGTAATTATTGCGTATGGCGTTGCAATATTTGCATTAAGATAGTATTTTATGTTGTTATGAGATTTAAACTTAATTAATAAAATTGTAAATGTAAACTTAAGCTAGTCAAAATTTTAGTTAATGAAAGACTAGCTTTTGTAGTATTAATTAAGAGTGATTATTGATTTGGATTAATACTAAATTTTCCTCTAGCAAAGTGAAATTTTATGTATTAATTTGGTTTCAAGTTTGTACTAGAATGAAATCAAGGAGGAGATGCAAAATGAATGTAACTGAGAAAATTCCTTCTATTGACCGTAAAATATTCAAGATATTGATTATGTGTAGTAAAAAAGAGTTTGTAAGTATTGATTCAATAGCAGACGAATTGAATGTTACAACCAGAAGTGTCAGAACATATATAAAGCAATTGAATAAAGATTTAGGAAGTAACATAGCAATAATAAAATATATAAAAGGTCAAGGCTATAAACTAGAGATAAAAGATAAGCAAATACTCAATAAGATTATTGATGTGAATAAAAAAAGTGTATTTTCATTAAATTCAAAGGAAGAGAGGGCAGAGTTTATACTAAATTATTTGATAGAACTAGATGGATTTATTACACTGGATAGTCTAGCAGATGAGATGTGTATAGGAAGAACTACACTAGTAAATGACTTTCAATATGTAGAAAAGGTATTAAATTCTTATAATTTGAATTTAGTAAAAAAGCAAAATACAGGAATGAAATTACATGGTAGTGAACTTGATATTAGGTTACTTATATTAAATCAGTTGTATAAAGATTCAAGAAAAGATTTAAATAATTCTAAGTACTTTAAATGTATCAAAAAAGAAGAAATTGCAAGTTTAGAAGAAGAATTATTGACTTTATTTAAAAATAATAATTTTTATGTTACAGATGAAATGCTCAGAGAAGTTTTTAATTACATAGTAGTTTTGATGTATAGAGTAAAAGAACAGAAGATAGTAAAAGAGTATGATGTAAAATTTGATTTACTTAAGTCATATGATGAGTATCTTATTGCTGGGGAAATAAAGAATATTTTATCAGAAAAATTTGAATATATTTTAAATGATGAAGAAATTATTTATTTAACTATACCATTAGTAAGTGGAAATGCACCAGCATCAGAATGTGCTTTAAATAGTAGTAGAATAAATAAAAATATTGATGATTTAATGGAAAGCATATTCAATCAGATATATGTTGATATGGGTATTTTTATAAATGAGGATGAGTTAAGGGTAGGACTTGGATATCATCTTAGTTTTACACTGAACAGGCTATTATTTAATATAAAATTAAAAAATGTATTGTTAGAAGAAATCAAACAAAACTATATACTTCCATTTAAGCTGGCACAAATAGCAGGAAAAGTAATAGAGAAAAAATATAATCTAGAAGTTTCTGAGGATGAAATTGGTTATATAGCAATTCATTTTAGTGGATACTTAGAAAGAAATAGTAGTAGATTTTATTCAATTAAGAAAATAGCAATTATATGTGGGACAGGTCTTGGAACAGCAAAACTATTAAAAATAAGAGTTGAAAAATTGATAGGAAATAATCCTAAAATTGATACTCTTTCAAGTTTTAATTTGAGAAACATTAATTTAGATGAATACGATATAGTTTTTACAACTATTGATTTAGATACATCAAATATAAATACAATAGTATTAAAAATCAATACAATATTTGATGAAAATAAATTGAGGGAACAATTAAAGACCGTATTATGTTTAAGAGAAGGCAACATAGATACTACTGATTCTCCAAATTTACTAATAAATAATTTGTTAAATGAAAATAAATTTATGATATTAAATGAAAAAACGATACTTGATTCATTAGAAAAAATGATGGACAATCTTATGGATTTGGGATGTATTGATGATAATTTTAGAAAAAATATAATCAAAAGAGAAGAAAAATCTCCTACAGTTTTTGATAAAGGTTTATTATTTCCTCATGCTGTAAATGAAAAGTCAGATAAATTTTTAATGGCAGTTGGGGTTTTAGAAGAGCCAATATTTTATGCAAATAGAAGTATAAAAATAATACTTATGACAATGTTTCCATGTGAGGATAAGGTGGATTCAGATTTATTGGTAAAGATTTATGAAGAAGTTTTAAAGATAGGACAAAATGTAAAATTAACAAATAAGATAAGTAAATGTAGAAGCTTTGTAGAATTTAAAAAAGTATTGATCGAGAATATTATATAAGTTTTGTATAGGACTAAAAAAACAAATTAATTTATGAAAGGTGTGTAAATATGAAACTACTTATAATTTTATTTGTTGTTTATGTTTTAAATACTTTGTTTGTAATGAATCAGAATAAACTATATTTCAAAGCCTTAAATAAAGCTAAAAAAATGGGCGATATAGTGTCTACAGGAAAAAAGAAAAGTTATTTTTCTAAAGGAAGTATAGCTATTATATCTTCAGATTCAGAGGGATTTATAAAGTGTGGAGAAATTTTAAAAGGTCGCACAGTGATGGCTAAGTTTAAAGAGATTGAAGATATAAAAGGATTGGACATATATAGTGCAGAGCAAAAATTTAAAGATGAAGAAAGTATTGTACAAGCTATAAAATTTATAAAAGAAAAAATAAATGTTTCTTTTAATTAATCTAATATAAATTATCAGGAGGGATATCATGAAGTATGAAGTTAAGATAAGTGGGATAGGCAGTTTAGTTGAAGAATTAATAAATGAAAGCAACTGTCTTATTATATACGATGAAACTATTAATGATGAAGATTTGAAAGATATATCTGTAATTCATTCAATATCAACATTAAAAAGTAATGTTGAAATAGGGGATACACTTACAATAGGAAATCGAGATTATTGTATAGTTTCAGTTGGTGATATTGCTCAAAATACTCTTAGAGAAATTGGTCACTGTACAATTAAATTTGATGGAGAAGATAAAGTAAATTTACCTGGAGAAATACATGTAGAAATTGGAAAACCAGATATAAAGATTGGAGATTTAATAACTATTTATTAATTTGAAAAATAAAATTATTATAACAGGAGGAATTGATATGTTAGATTTAAACAGAAAACTTGCAAAGCTAGAAGAAGAAGGTAAAAAAATAAAAGTAGCTCTTATAGGTGCTGGTCATATGGGTAATGGAATGGTAAGTCAAATGGCAAATATGAAAGGAATGGAAGCATCTATTGTTGTAGATATAAATCTAGAATTAGCTCGTAAAGCATTTACTGATGCAGGTATAGAAGAAGAAATCATAGATAATGTAACAAATGAAACAGATGCAGAATTAAAATTACAAGAAGGAAAAGTATTAACATGTAATGACTTTCTTGTGGCTTGCAAAACAAAGTCAATAGATGTAGTTATAGATGCAACAGGAGGTATTGCAATTGGTGCAGAAATAGCACTAAATGCTATTTTAAATAAAAAACATATAGTAATGTTAAACGCTGAAACTGATTGTGTTGTTGGTCCAATACTTAAAAAATTAGCAGATGACGCAGGAGTAATATTTACAGGTTCTGCAGGAGATGAACCAGGGGCAGTAATGGGTCTATTTGATTTTGCAGATGCAATGGGATTTGAAGTTAGAGTAGTAGGTAAAGGTAAAAACAATAAACTAGATTTAGACTGTAATCCTGATACTGTAAAAGAAGAAGCAGAAAGAAAAGGAGCTTCACCTCATATGATAGCTTCTTTTAAAGAAGGTACTAAAACAATGGTAGAAATGGCTTTAATGTGTAATGCAACTGGATTTGTACCTGATGTAAGAGGTGGGCATGGTATTGAAGCTACAGTTAATGAAGTACCTAAGAAATATGCATTAAAAAGCGAGGGTGGAGTATTAGATAATTATGGTGTAGTTGATTTTGTAAATGGTATAGCACCTGGTGTTTTCGTTGTAGTTGCTCATAAATTAAAAGCAGTTAATGATGAATTAAAATACTTAAGTATGGGTGATGGACCTAATTACATATTATATAGACCATATCATTTATGCAGTTTAGAAACTCCTTTATCAGCAGCAATGGCAGTTTTAGAGCATAAGGCTACAATAGTGCCTAAAGCTGGATTAGTTGCAGAAGTTATGACTATAGCTAAGAAAGACTTGAAAAAAGGTGAGTATATGGATGGATATGGTGCATATACATGCTATGGCACTATAGAAAAATATGATGTTGCAAAAGAAATGAATGCTGTACCTATTGGTTTAATCAGTAAAAAGACTAAAGTTATTAAAGATATTAAAAAGGGTGAAGTTATAACATATGATATGGTAGAGATAGAAAAAGATACTACTTTATATCATTTAAGACAATTACAAGAAAAAATATTTGGATAAAATTTATTGTATAATAATATAATATAGATGTTATTTAAAAGAGGGTTGATGGTTATTTTAAAATCAGCCCTTTTAAATTTTTTTATATTTTTTGAGAGAGTGTTTTGATAAATCTTATTTTATAGTTTGTTTACAGTTAAAAATCTTACTAGTAGGTTTAATTTAAATTAATTCTGCAATTTTATATTCATATTTAAGATAATATAATTAAAAATTTTAATATAAAATGAATTAAAATAGCCAATTATGTATTATAATATTAACTGTAATACTAATATAGTTCTATTAATTAAAGAAATATCCCCCATTAATATACAATAAATATCTTTAAGCAAAAGAACTTGGTAAAAAATATATCGTATTCAATAAAAAATCTGTTTACAGAATGGTATATATAGTTATATAATATACTATATAAGATACGAAAAGATAAAAAGTATAGCACAATGAAAGAAGGTGATTATTATTCAGCTTAATGAAAGACAACTAAAAATAATAGATATAGTTAAGGAAAATGAACCAATAACGAGTGAAAGTATTGCCTCCAGCTTGAATGTGACTCGTGCTACACTTAGATCTGATTTAGCTATATTAACAATGACAGGAATACTAGACGCAAGACCAAAAGTTGGATATTTTTATTCAGGAGTTAGTGAAATTAATTTAATTGGTAAAAGTATAAAAGAAAAAACAGTAGAAGATATAATGAGCATGCCTGTACTAGCTAAGAAAGACGAAAGTATATATGATGTAATAGTCACTATGTTTTTATCTGATGTAGGGAGTATAGTTATTATAGATGAAAATGAAGAATTATGTGGAGTTGTTTCTAGAAAGGACTTATTAAAAGCAACTATAGGAGGTTCTGATATAAATAAGATGCCAATAGGTATGATAATGACAAGAACTCCAAATGTAGTTACTTTGACTAAGGGAGCAAGTGTTTTATTGGCTTCAAAAAAAATAATAGAACATGAAGTAGATTCGATTCCAATTGTTGAATATAAAGAAGAAGACAAAAACCATATGAGAGTTGTTGGGAGAATATCAAAAACCAACATAACTAAGCTATTTTTAGAAATAGTTGACAATTAAGGAGGTATGCTGGTGAAAAACCTAATTATATATGCAGTATCAGACTCAGTAGGGGAGACTGCACAACAAGTTGCAAAAGCATGTATGTCACAATTTTATGTAAATGAAACTTATGAAATAAAAAGATTTCCATATATGATTAATAAGGGAGTATTACTTGAAACACTAGAAAATGCAAAAGCTGAAAACGCTTTGATTGTATATACATTAGTTGATGAAGAGCTATGCAGTATTGTTGAAAGATATTGCGAAAGAGAAGGTCTTAGTTGTATAGATTTGATGACAGATATATTAAGGGAAATAAGTAAAAGAACTGGAAGAAAACCAAAAAGAGAAGCTGGTATAATCAGAAAATTAGATGAATCTTACTTTAAGAGAGTTGAGGCTATAGAATTTGCAGTAAAATATGATGATGGAAAGGACCCTAGAGGAGTTCTTCAAGCAGACATAATTTTAGTGGGAATATCAAGAACATCTAAAACTCCTTTAAGTATGTATTTAGCTAATAAAAATATAAAAGTAGCTAATGTACCATTAGTTCCAGAAATACCAATTCCTAAAGAAGTATTTGAAATAGAAACTAAGAAGATAATAGGTCTTACTAATTCACCTGAAAAGTTGAATGAAATAAGAACTCAAAGATTAAAAGCTTTAGGGCTATCTAGTAAAGCTAATTATGCTAACTTAGAAAGAATACTTCAAGAATTAGACTATTCAGAAGAAATAATGAAGAAAATTGGATGCCCAGTAATAAATGTTTCAAATAAAGCAATTGAAGAAACTGCAGGTATAATTTTAGACATAATGAAGGAAAATGGTCTAAAAATATATAAAGAAATAGAAATTTAATAAAATGTTTAATAATAAAAATGATATAAATTAAAATAAAAAAGATTAATGGGGGATTTAACAATGGAAACTAAGTATGTTTATAGTTTTGGTGAAGGAAGCAAAGACATGAAATCTTTACTAGGAGGTAAAGGTGCCAATTTAGCAGAAATGACTAAGATAGGCTTACCTGTCCCTCCTGGGTTCACTATAACAACAGAGGCATGTAATGACTACTATGTTAATAATGAAAGTATAAGAGCAGAAATAATAAAAGAAATAGAAGCACATCTAGCTACTTTAGAAAAAGATTTAAACAAGACATTAGGATGCAATAAAAATCCACTACTAGTATCAGTTCGTTCTGGTGCAGTATTCTCTATGCCAGGAATGATGGATACAATACTTAACTTAGGTCTTAATGACAATAGTGTTATTGGTCTAGCAGAAGCTACACAAAATGAAAGATTTGCATATGATAGTTACAGAAGATTCATACAAATGTTTTCTGATGTTGCTATGGAAGTGCCAAAATACAAATTTGAAAATGTACTAGATAGAGTAAAAGAAGCAAAAGGATACACAGTTGATACAGAACTTACAACTGATGACTTAAAAGAAATAGTAAAAGAATTTAAAGCAATATACAAAAAAGAAATAAAAAGTGATTTTCCACAAGACCCAAAAGAGCAATTAATGCTTGCTATAGAGGCAGTGTTTAGATCATGGAATAACCCTCGTGCAATCGTATACCGTAGATTAAATGATATAGCTCATAATTTAGGAACAGCAGTAAACATTCAATCAATGGTATTTGGTAATATGGGAGAAACTAGTGGTACAGGTGTTGCATTTACTAGAAATCCAGCTACAGGAGAAAATAAATTATTTGGTGAATTCTTAATGAATGCTCAAGGTGAAGATGTTGTTGCAGGTATAAGAACTCCTCAAAATATATCAACTCTTGCTGAAGTAATGCCAGCTGTATTTGATGAATTCGTAAAAATTACTCATATACTTGAAGGTCACTATAAAGATATGCAAGATATAGAGTTTACTATAGAAAATGAAAGATTATATATATTACAAACTAGAAATGGTAAAAGAACAGCAGCAGCAGCAATAAATGTAGTAGTTGATTTAGTTGAAGCTGGAATAATAGATGAAAAAGAAGCTATAATGAGAATTGAGCCTAATCAATTAGACCAGTTATTACATCCAAAATTTGAAGATAAAGCTTTAAAAGAAGCTAAAGTTATAGCAAAAGGTTTACCAGCATCACCAGGTGCAGCAAGTGGTAGAGTTTACTTCAATGCTGATGATGTAGTAAAAGCAAATGAAAAGGGAGAAAAAGTAGTTTTAGTTAGACTAGAAACATCTCCAGAAGATATAGAAGGTATGGTTAAGGCTGAAGGAATTCTTACAGCTAGAGGTGGAATGACATCACATGCAGCAGTTGTTGCTAGAGGTATGGGTAAATGTTGTGTTGCTGGATGTGGAGAAATAAAAGTTGATGAGTTTAATAAAGAAGTAAGAGCTCTTGATGATATAGTTATAAAAGAAGGAGAGTACATTTCTATAGATGGTTCTACAGGAAATGTTTACTTAGGAGATGTTAAGAAAACAGAAGTTTCTTTAACTGGAAATTTTGAAAAATTAATGCAATGGGTAGATAAGCATAAATGTATGATGGTTAGAACTAACGCAGATAATCCTAGAGATGCTCGTGCAGCTATAGAATTTGGTGCTGAAGGTATAGGTTTATGTAGAACTGAGCATATGTTCTTTGATGAAGACAGATTACCAGCAGTTAGAGAAATGATATTGTCTAATACAGTAGAGCAAAGAGAAAAAGCTCTTGAAAAAATATTACCAATGCAAAGAGAAGATTTTGTAGAGTTATTCAAAGTTATGGATGGAAAGCCAGTTAATATAAGATTACTAGATCCACCACTACATGAATTCTTACCTCATGATGATGAAACTATAGAAGAACTTTCAAAAACTATGGGAATAAAAGTAAGTGATATTAAGAAGAGAATAGTTGATTTAGATGAATTTAACCCAATGCTTGGCCACAGAGGATGTAGACTTGCAATAACTTATCCTGAAATATGTGTAATGCAATCTAAGGCAATAATACAAGGTGCTATAGAAGCAATAAGAGCAGGTGTTAAGGTATCTCCAGAAATAATGGTTCCATTAATTGGAGAAGTAAATGAGTTAAAGATAATAAGAAAAATGATAGTAGAAACTGTTGATGCTATAATCAAAGAAGAAGGAGTAGAAGTTCCTTATACTGTAGGTACTATGATAGAAATACCTAGAGCTTGTTTAACAGCTGATGAAATAGCACAAGAAGCAGACTTCTTCAGTTTTGGCACTAATGACTTAACTCAAATGGCATTTGGATATTCAAGAGATGATGCTGGTAAATTCTTAGGTCAATATGTAGATGAAGAAATATTAGAAAAAGACCCATTCCAAGTACTAGACCAAAATGGTGTTGGTAAGTTAGTTAAGATGGGAGTTAAATTAGGTAGAGAAGTTAAACCAGAATTAAAACTAGGAATATGTGGAGAACATGGTGGAGAACCATCTTCAGTAGAGTTCTGTTATAATGTAGGACTTAACTATGTATCTTGTTCACCATTTAGAGTGCCAATTGCTAGACTTGCAGCAGCTCAAGCATCTATAAAAAACCCTAGATAGTAATATATTATAAATACATGTAATTAAACTAAAATATTATATCTCCTATACATCAATGTATCAAATAGAGTATTTGTAAATTGAGTATAGGGGATTTTTATTTTATATTATTATAAAAAAACTAATTTATATTATAGTAGGTGAAACGTATTTAATTATGTTGCATACATTATTGTAAGAGAGAAATTTCAACTAATAATTAAATTGAGTTTACTGGAGGGGATAAAGTTGACAAAGTGTCCTAAATGTGGAAAAGAAGTATCATCACGTCCAGGTAGTATATGCCCACGATGTGGATTTAAAGTAGTAGAAGAGAGTCTTAAAATGAGATGCCCAGAACCTAGCTGTAGAGCATTGGTATCTAGGAAGTTGGACTATTGTCCTAAATGTGGATGTAAGCTGAAAGGATATAATATTTCAGAATTTGTTAATATGGTCAGATGTAAAATAGATGAAACATTTGATAAAAAGTAATTAAATTAAGCTTTAGACTTTATTTTGTAGTAAAGAATATATGTGTTCTTAGAATCAATAATATTTTAGTAAATAGAAAAAGAGTTGAACTAATAATAAGCCAACTCTTTTTCTATTTTATTGAGCAAATTTATTTTAGTAAATAAATGTTTTTATACAACAGTATTATTTTTTGCCTCCATCACTAAGTATCCATGGCTTTTCTATACCATTTTTTAATGAATTATAGTTTACAATAAGTGTATCGTAGCTATTTTTAGCATCTTCATTGCTTACTACTTGTTTTTTATAGTCAGTTAGAGTAATCAATCCTAAGTCATATCTTAGCTTAGTATTTTTTAATTGTTTTTCCGATAATTCAAGCTGTTTTTTAGTTGTTCCAATTGTATCTTCTAAATCAAGTAATTGTGCATAGCTATCAATCAAGCCTTTTTTTAGAGCTTTTTTACTATCTTCTAGTGTAACTAAGCCATTTTCAGTTTCATATTTTCTTTGAAGGTAATTTGCATATGTAGTAAGCCCAGCAGCATAAGTTTTTCTTTCAAGATTGTATGCTTCAACTGCATTTTTGTATTGTTCATAATCTTTCTTGTACTTATCTAGAAGAACTTTATATTGGTCATCAGTTAAACTACCTTGTTCTGGTTTTGTAGGAGCAACTGGTCTTGTAAGATTAGGTCTATCTGGTAAATCTGCCTTATTTTCATCGTCATCATTAAAACTTTCTTCTGTACGTTCTAAAATCAATTGGTCATACTTTAAGTATTCATTAACCTTACCTTCCATGTATGAATCAACTGAACCACCTACTCTAAAAGACTCAAAACGGTATTCTTTATCTAATTGATAGTTGTCTAAATTTATATTAGTCAACAACTTAAAATAATCTTGATTGTTTTTTAGTTCTTGAAGTTTAGATTTTTGAGTATTTTGTAGCGTCTGAAGTTCAAGCTCAGCTGACTCAGTTTCTAATGATGTCACTAGACCTAAATCCTTTTTTAGTTTCATATCTTTAATTTCTTTAGTTTTTATCTCAAGATTATTTTTTATTTTATCTAACTCATTTTCTCTTGATACTAAATCATTATACTTATTAGTAATATCATTTGCTATTTGGTCTTCCATAAAATATTTGGCCTGTTCGCTTTGATTTTTAAGAAGTCCAATTTGGTCGTATGGAAATGAATTATTACCTTCAGAATATCTATCAAATTCATCCTGTACTTCTAGTTTTTCTTTTAACATTTTTATTTCTTCTGATTTCATTTTTAATTTTTCACTATTTTTAATTGCTGCACTGACAGCATCTCTAGCAGTTAAAAATTCTTTTTCAGCTGTTCTTTTAGTCGAGTCACTTAAGGTAGCATTATCAACTTCATTTATAGAAGAAGTATTATCATTTGCATAGGCTGGCATTAAATTAGCTGTTATTATACCAACACCACATCCAATTGCAATTATTTTACTAACTTTTTTCTTCAATACAATCGCCCTCCATTTATATTTAAATTTTAGCTTTTAATTTTGGTTTCTTAAATATTTTTCCTTTTATATCTCCTATTTTATCTGTTATTTTACCAAATATTTTAGGCATCCTATCTGAAAACTTATTTTCCCACTTATCAAATATTAAATATATAGTAGGGATAAGTACTAGTGTTATTAGTGTAGATACAGTAAGACCACCCATTATAACTACGGCTAGTGGTTGCATTGTTTCTCCACCTTCACCAAGAGATAATGCTGTTGGTAACATACCTAGAATTGTTGTTGCAGTTGTCATTAAAACGGGTCTTAGTCTCGCAGCACAACCAATTGAAACCAATCCAATTAAATCATTACTACTATTTGCTTTTCTAAGTTGTTCTATGTAGTCAATAAGAACTATACCGTTGTTAACAACGATACCGATAAGTAAGATTATCCCTAACATACCTACAGTACTTAAACTTTGACCAGTTACCAAAAGAGAAAGTACAACTCCAACAAATGCAAATGGCACACAGAACATTATTATAAATGGTTTACTAAATGATTCAAATTGAGCTACCATTACCATATAAACAAGTGCTATGGCTATAACCATTGAGAATCCAAGACTGGCCATAGATTCATTCATCATTTCTGTTTCTCCACCAACACCAATAGAGTAGTCTTTAGGGATTAGCATCTTATTAGTTTTTTCTAATGCTAATTTTGTAGCTGTACCAGCATCTAAATTATCAAGTGTTGCAGTTATATTTACAGAAAAATCACCATCAGTTCTTGATATGGACTGTAAACCATCTACCATTTTTATATCCGAGAAAGCTCCAAGAGGTACTTCATTTCCAGTTGTAGAATTTACTTTTAACTGTTTTATATCTTCTAGATTATCAATACTATCTGCTTTAAACTTTAGATTTACATCGACTTTGTAGTCATCAATAGTAGCAGTAGTAACTGAATCACCATTTATTGCAGTACGCAATAATCCTGCAATTTCTGCTGTATTTACACCGTATTCTTGCGCTCTATGTTTGTCTATTGTAAATTGAGCTTCTTGTGTTGTATCTGTAAGGGAAGTCTCTACATTTCTAAATCCTTTTATAGAACTGAATTCTTTTTCAACTTCTTTTCCTAATATCTTTAATACATCCAAATCAGGCCCCTTCATCTCTAATGTGAAGTCTGCTCCTGAAGTTCCACCCATAACACTACTATTTTGACTTACATTTATTTTACAATCTGGAACAGTAGCAACTCTATCAATTATTTCTTTTTCTATTTCATCGGTAGTTCTTTTTCTATTTTTTTGAGATTCCAATTCAATTGCTATACTTGCACTATTATTATTTGAGTCTGATGTCAAACTTGTTATCAATGTCTTGATTTCTGGAATATCTGAAACTTTTTTCTCTGTCATAGAAACATAATAATCATTAGCTTCTAAGCTAAGACCCTTTGGAAGTTCTATAGAAATAGCCAATTCTCCTTTATCTGCTGCAGGCATAAAGTCCATACCTATAAAGCTCATTCCGAATAGAGAAGCTACAAATATAAGTAAACTTGATATTACTACTAATTTCTGATGTCTCAAGCATACACTTAGTAATCTTTTATATCCTTCACTTACCTTATCAAATATAGGGCTATCTTTTTCTTTCATTTTTTCACTACTTTTACCTCTACTTAGTTTTGCAAATACACTAGGAACAAGAGTAATTGCACCTATAAAAGAGAAGGCTAGAGAAGCTATAAGTGTTTTACCTAAAGCCCCAAATGTTATTTTGGCTATACCTTCTGTAAACATAATAGGTAAGAATATAGCTATAGTAGTCAATGTTGATGCTAGTATTGCATTGGTGACAGTTCTTGTACCTTCAATAGCACAATCATCAATGCTCAAACGACCACTTTTCCTGTATTTAAATATGTTTTCAATTACAACTGTAGCATTATCAACGACCATACCAACTGAAATTACCAATGAACTTGCAGTGATAAGGTTTAAACTTTCGCCTGTAAAATAGAGAACAGCTATTGCTCCTATTATAGAAATTGGTATTGCCACTGCAACAACTAATGAAGCTCTTACACTTTTTAAGAAAGCAAATATTACTACAAATGCAATAACTGCACTTATAAGTAAATTGCTCATTACGCTGTTTATTGATTCGCTTATGTAAGCACTTGTATCATTGGCAATTTTAATTTTAAATTGTGGATTTTCTTTATTCAATTCATCTACATATTTATATGCATCTTGCATAACTTTTACAGTATTTGCATCTTGTTGCTTAGAAATATCTATTACTAAACTGCTTTTTCCATTGTATCTATAAATACTATCTTTGTCTGCAAATCCATAATCTACACTACAAAGAGTATCTAAGTTAACAGTGTTTCCTCCTTTTACAGGAATTTGAATCTGTTTTATATCATCCAAAGATTCTAATTTATCAATTGATCTTAAGACTATCTTATCTTCACCTTGAGTAATTGAACCATAAGGGAATGTTTTATTACTAGATGATAAAATACCTTTTATAGTTGATAAACTAACTCCATAATTTGAAAGAACTGATGGGTCAGCTATTACATTAACTTGAGCTTTTTCTCCACCTTTAATGTCTGCTGATGTAGTACCATCTATAGATTCTATTTTAGGCTGAATTACATCTTCAGCGTATTTTCTTAGTGCTTGTGCATTATTATTTCCACCAGATATAACAAGCTGACCTATAGCTTGTGCATTCATATCTAATTTTAGTACTGTTGGCTTAGCTGCATCATCTGGTAAACTAGTTTGTAATGCATCTACTTTAGATCTAACATCGTTCATTATTTCATCTAGGTTGGTTCCAAATTCAAATTGAGCTACGACCATAGAAACACTTTCTTGTGAACTTGATATAGTTGAGCTTACATTTGAAACAGATGATAAACTTTCATCAACTTTTTGGCTAACTTGTTCGTCAACGTCTTGAGGACCTGCACCTGTCCAAGTAGTCATAACCATTACAACAGGTATTTCTATATCAGGCATTAGATTTATTGACATTTTTTTATATCCAATACCACCAAAAACTATTAATACTAAGAAGACCATTATGATTGTGAGAGGACGCTTAACGGAAGTATGTGTTAAATTCATAATACTATTTCTCCTTTTCTACAGGAAATATCTTAGTTCCATCAGAAATAAGACTTATCCCCCCAATAACCACTGTATCTTTTTCACTTACACCACTTTTGATTGCTATTTTATCCTCTGTTACAATTCCAGTTTGAACTAATGTTTTCTTTGCTATGTTATCTTTAGTTGCTATGTATACATATTTTTTTCCATTTTCTTCAAATATTGCTTTTTTAGGTACTGTAACAGCTCCATTTTCTTTTTCAACGCTTAAGTTTACTTGTGCAGACATTCCTGCTTTAAATTTGTTGTTAGTATTAGTAACAAGTATTTTAACAGGATATAAAGATGTCTGAGGGTCAACTACTGAAGGAACATAATCTATCTTTCCTAAAACTCTTTGGTCTTCAATAACAACATCTACATTACCATCCTTTTTAAATTTAGCTATATCTGCTTCTGCTACATTTAAGCCTACTTCTAATATATTAGGATTAGAAATCACAAAAGCTGGTTGTGATTGTGTTATCATCTCTTTTGAGTCAAAGTTTTTGGCTGTGATTGTTCCATCCACTGGAGCTTTTAATGTCAGCTTATCTAAGTTACTCATTGCTAAGTTATATGATACTTGAGCTTGGTCAAGTTGTTTTTTAGCAAGTGATTTAGCTTGAGGTATACTTTTTGAAGTTGCTGTATTGTATGCTCTTTGTGCAGAATCTAGTTGTTGTTTTGATTGTTCTAAAGCAACTTCTATTTTTTTAAATTGGTCTAAACTAATTACTTCCTGCTCATAAAGAACCTTGTTATTGTCATAATTTCTTTGGGATTCATCATATTGAAGTTTTGCGCTATCAAGAGCTGTTTTTGCTTGATTCACTTGAGCTTCTAATGCACCCCCAGTAGCACTTGCATAACTTGCTTTTGCTAAATCTAGTGATGCTTTAGACTGTTTTACACTGTTTTCTAAATCTTCACTAGTTATACTCAATAAATCATCACCTTTTCTTACATTTTGGCCAAGTTTCACATAAACTTCTTGAACTGTGCCAGCAGTTTGAGCAGTAACTGATGTCTCATCTTTAACTTTTGTAGTTCCTGAGAAAGCATTTGTATTTTCTATTTCTCCACCTACTGCCTTTTGAACAGAGACTGCTATAGGTTTTTCTGGTTCAGGTTCATCTGTTTTTCCACATCCAACTAAGAACAGTGAACTACACATTAAAAAAACTACTAAATATCTTTTCATATCTCCTCCTATTATATTTTACACTAGCTTGTTGTAGAATTTAAAGTGTCTTATAATTTAAGTTTAGTTTTAGGCTAATTAAAAAACTTCCCTTTTTTGGCATTTTATAATTCTCTAATTTGATTATAAATTTATAATTATTATGAGTCAATAACTTTTTCTTGTTTTAAATTTATTAATAGTTTATAATTTATACTATAATAAGTAATGAATATTTTATTACAGTATTTATTGAAGGGATGTTACAAATATGGATAACGATAATATACTTAAAATAGCAGACTCTTTTTTAGACTTTTTATTTGTACTTCAAAATAATATATTCAAAGAAAACGATTTGTTAAAAAAATTTCAAAACAACTCAGATATGATGAAAGAGTATTTTGGAGAGTGTCCAATGGCTCCATCACATGCAAAGGTAATTCTTTATCTTATGACATCAAATTCATCATCAATTTCTCAAATAGCTTCTAATTTAGGAATACTAAAATCAAATATGACACCAATTATTGATAGATTGGTAGAGCATAATTTAGTAAATAAATTTCCTGACCCAAAAGACAGAAGAGTTCTTAGAGTTGAATTGACAGATAAAGCATTTGAATTATTTGATATTGTACAATCTATTCTTAAAGAGTCTATAGTAAAGAAACTATCAAATCTTTCTGATGAGGAACTAACTTTATTAGATGAACATACACTTAAACTATCAGAAATAGTAAAAAAATTAGTTTAAATGTACATATGAGAAGTTATTATATAAAGTTAAATTTTTACACAAAGCAGAAATAGCAGTAGTATAATATATTTAATATTATACTACTGCTATTTCTGCTTTTATGAATATTATTTAATTCTCAAATTCTATTTTCCAGTTGAAGTAGCCAGTATCTGGATTTTTATTATATTTTAATGTAGCATCAAACTTGTTTCCATTTTTAGAAGTTAAAGATTTTACTTTTGTCTCACCTTTTTTTAAAATATTTTTGACCATAGTTTTATTAACTTTCTTTTTGTAGAGGCTTAGGTATTTGTCATTTTTCCAAATAACGAACTTACACTCTTTATGATTTTTACAAGCAAATCCTTTATCAAACTCAAGAACATCACCTTGACAAATAGGACATTTACCAAGAGACGTATTTTCATTATTGGTTTTATTTTCTTTTTTGATATCTGTATCTTTTGATACAGCAATTTCCTTTTCAGAATCAGTTAAACTTTTTTTGGAACTATTTTTTGAATCCTTTGCTTTTACCTTAGTAAATTTTTTAGTTTTTGAATCAAAAGTATAAGCCTCTGTATTTATATTTTTTGAAGCATCCTGTTTTATAATATTAACATTTTGATATATAAAACTAATAATATGAGTAAGATATTCTTTTCTAGTGTATTTACCTTTTTGAATATCACTTAAACTTTTTTCAAGTTTACCAGTGTAATCTACATCAAATAAGTCCTTAACAGGAAAAATTTCAACTAAATTTTTTCCAAGGTCTGTTATAAAGTAAGATTTGCCTTTTTTCTTTACATAGCCCACTTGACTTATTTTTTTTAGTACATCAGCACGTGTGGCTGATGTTCCTATTGAATACCCTGAAAGTACAGTTGTGTCTTCTTCAGGTACATTTTTACCACAATTTTTCATAGCTTTTAAAAGTGTATCTTCAGTATATGATTTAGGTGGTGTTGTTTGTTTGGTTAATGGCTTTATCTCTAAGACATCAACAATATCATCCTTGTTTACAAATGGAAGTAAATCGTTTTTTTCTTCCTTATTATACACCTCAAGGTATCCCTTTGATTTAAGTACTTTTCCTTTTGTTAAAAAAGTGCAATCATCTACTTTAGTCTTAATTTCTGTATTCTCATATTCAGCAGGAGGCATAAAGTTTGCTACAAATCTATCTTTTATAGCATCATAAACCAATTGTTCATCTTTAGATAAATTTTTTGGTATTATGTAAGTAGGAATTATAGCACTATGTGAATCTACTTTGGATGAATCAAAGACCCTTTTTGTTTTGGAGAATTTAATTTTATTTTCATATTCAAGACCGACTTTTAATTTTTCTAAAGTTTGAGAAGCCTTTGAAGTTAAACTTTCTTCTAAAAAAATAGAATCGGTTCTTGGATAAGTTATATACCCACCTTTACCATTACCCTCATAAAGAGATTGACATACATTTAAAACTTTATCAGAGGTAAAATTAGAGTACTTAGAAGTTATATATCCTTGAAGTGATGTTAAACTAAAAAGTTTTGGTGCATACTCTTTTGACATAGTAACTTTTTTATCTAGTATTTTACCAGTTTGAGATGTAATTGAAGCTATGACTTTATTTGCATCTTCAAGTGTGTCAAATTTACTTTCTTTACCTTTAATATATTTACCTTTATATTCACCATTTTCAGCTTTAAAATGACCTTCTACTTCATAATAAGTTTTGGGAACAAAATTCAGTATTTCCATATCCCTATCATAGACTAATTTGACTGTTGGAAGAATTACTCTACCTATATTTAATAATTTCCCATTTCCATATTTTAATGTAGCAACGGAAGTGAAGTTTATTCCAATTAACCAATCAGTAATAAGTCTTGTATATCCAGCAGCTTGAAGATTTCTCATTTCATCTTCATCTTTTAAGTTTTTTATACCTCTCGTAATGTCTTCTGGAGTCCATTCATTTACCAAAATTCTTTTTACTGGTTTCTTATTTTTTGCAAGTAAAAATATTAAAAATGCTATAAGTTCTCCCTCTCTGTCATTATCAGTGGCATTTATTACATATTCCACATCTTTTCTGTTTAAAAGTTTTTTTACAGTATTGAATTGTTTGGTTTTAGAACTATCAATTTTGAATTTAAACTTATTTTCAGGCACAAATGGAAAGTTATTCATTTTCCAAGAGCCAGAATACTTATCTTTATCATAATCTTTCATATCATATAATGATACTAAGTGTCCAACTGCATAAGTAATTATATAGTCATTTCCTTCAAAGTAACCATCTTGTCTAGTCTTTGCACCTAAAAACGATGCTATAGTTTTTGCAACAGATGGTTTCTCAGCAAGTACAAGTTTCATAAAAAATCCTCCTTTAAAACACTAATAATTATATTACCACAAAAAAATAAAAAACTTCAAGAGGCTGAAATTTAAGTTATAATATTTATAGGAAATTGAAAGGAGATAAAAAATGTACAATTTAAAAGTAAAAAAATTAAATGACGACGCTATAATACCTAATTTTGCTCACAAAGGTGATGCTGGTATGGATTTGTATTCTATAGAGGAGGTTGTAATACCTTCTGGAGAGACTAAACTTATTAAAACTGGAATATGTATAGAACTTCCTGTTATGACAGAAGCGCAAGTAAGACCTAGAAGTGGACTTGCTTTAAAACATTCAATTACTGTGTTAAATACACCAGGAACTATTGATGAGGGATATAGAGGAGAGCTTAAAATCATATTAATAAATCATGGAAAAAATGATTTTAAAGTTGAAAAACATATGAAGATTGCTCAAATGGTAGTAAAACCTATATATGAGATTAATATAGAAGAAGTTAAAGAATTAAGTGATTCCGAAAGAGGAAAAGGTGGATTTGGTTCAACAGGGTTATAAAAGTTACAAAAAAGTTAAAAAATATAAAATTGTTTAATAAGATATAGTTTGGCTATATAACTGAGTTTTAACCTCTCTATGATTAAAAAATATTTATGGTAATTTATGGTATAGAATTATTACTATAGACAAATAGTTACAAATTTGTAATAATATTAATATAAAAGAAATAATTGATATTTAAAAATAGTGTCAATTATTTCTTTTATGTTAGAAATAAAAAATAAATCTACTAGAAAAGAGGAGATGAGTGGAAAGTTATGAATTTTAATCAAAAGAGAGTAGCAGCCAGTATAATGGCCACAGCGATAATAATGCCTACAATGGGGAATTTAGCATATGCTAATGAGTCTGAAATAGAAAGTTCAACTGTAGAAAGTAGAACAATAACAGGGAATGCAGTAAATTTTAGAAAAGGACCAGGTACAAATAATGCATCTATAGGAAAGTTCTACAAAGGTGATAAAGTTGAGTACATAGGAAAAGATGGTTCTTGGGTAAAAGTTAAATATAATGGGAATACAGGTTATGTGCATGAAAAATATTTATCAATAAATAGCCTAGGAAATAGTAATGAAAGTAATGATGCTTCAGTAAAATCAACAAAAGTTGTTACAGCAAAGGGATTAAACTTTAGAACAGGTCCAAGTACAGGAAGTTCTAAAATATCTACTTTGGGATATGGTACTGAAGTTGGATACATATCTGAGTCAAATGGATGGTCAAAAATAAGTTCTAATGGTAGAGTCGGTTATGTTTCAAGTAAATACTTAGGAACTAACTTAAGTGATTCTGCAAATGGAAATGATGGAAGCAGTTCAAGTGATATTGTAAAGGATACAAAAGTTGTAACAGCAAAATCATTAAACCTTAGAACAGGACCAGGAACAGGACACTCTAAAGTGGCTACGTTAAGTTATGGTACTGAAGTTGGAAGTATCTCAGAAGATGGTGGATGGACAAAAGTAAATCATGATGACCAAACAGGATATGTATCAAGTCAATATCTTGCAGAAAAAGGTTCTGTTGATACTTCAACTCCATCCGATTCAACTAATTCTCCAAGTCAGGGAGCTGATAGTGTAATAGGCTTTGCAAAGACACTACTTGGAAAACCATATGTATGGGGAGCAGAAGGTCCAAATAGTTTTGACTGTTCTGGATTCACACAATACGTTATGAAAAAATCTGCTGGAGTTAGTATACCAAGAGTATCTAGAGACCAAAGTAAGTATGGAGCATATGTAAATAGAGGAGACCTTAGAAGCGGAGATTTAATATTCTTTGATACACAAGGTTCAAATAATGGCTCTGTAAGTCATGTTGGAATATATATGGGAAATGGAGAGATGATACACGCATCTTCAGGTTCATCAAAAAAGGTAACAATATCTAATATAAATAGTAGTTACTATTCAAGTAGATATGTAAATGCAAGAAGAGTTTTATAATCATTTAAACTTAATGATAAAACTTTATAAATAGATATTTCTTTATTGCTTATAAAATAAAAGCAGGTATGGTGTCAATAGTATTGTAGATTACTATCTATTATTACTGTTGATTCAGTACCTGCTTTTTGTTGTTTATTTATTCTATCTGCGTATAGAAAATGGACAGTTCTTTATAGTTTTTTATATTTTTAAGCTAATTTAAGCGAAAAAGTAAGTTAGTAAATTAGTAAATAATTGTAGTTTTATATATAAAGAAGAATTTTAGAATATTTTTTGACATTCCTCTAATTCATAAGCATCCATTAAAGCTTCACCAAATCTTTGATAGTGAATTATTTCTCTTTGACCTAAGAATTTTAGTACGTTTATAACATCAACATCATCTGTTAAGTTTATAAGTTGATAATATGTTGCAAGTGCTTTTTGTTCAGCAGCCATATCTTCATGTAAATCAGTTACAGGATTTGACATAACTGCGATAGGTCTTACATCAAATGGAACCCCATTTGAATCTGTTGGATAAATTCCATATCCATTTTGTGCATAGTTTGAGCCAAGACCAGCAGCTTTTAATTCTTCTGGGCTTACATCAGAAGTTAACTGATAAACCATAGTACATATAAGCTCAACGTGAGCTAGTTCTTCTGTACCAATATCTGTTAAAAGTGCACGCATATTACCAGTAGGCATTGTATATCTTTGACTTAAATATCTTAAAGATGCAGCAAGCTCTCCATTTGGTCCGCCAAATTGAGTTATAAGAAACTTAGCCATTCTTGGGTCACAAGTTTTTATATTAACTGGGTGTTGTAAAGTTTTTTGATATATCCACATGAATTTTCAATCCTCCAATACTTGATGTCTAATAATTAAATTCTCTGTCCCAAGGCCAAGGTTGCTCAGCCCATTGCCAAGGGCATCTACTTGGAGCATACCCAAAGTTAGTTAAAGGACCATATTTATTTTCGTAAGCGTATCTAGCCTGTGCAAATTGGTTACATAATGAATTGTAAGTGTTGATAGCATTTTTATCATCAGGATGAGTGTCTAAATATAAGTTCATATCAACACATGCAAAAGATGTTTCCTGAATTTTTCTCATAAGTTCAGCTCTAGATGAATCTTTCATTATCTTCTACCTCCTCTTAATTTTTTTGGCTTAGCATATAATTCTTTGTTGTACATTTCAGATTCTAATAAATTTAGTTCTGGAAATATAGTTCCAAATTTTAATGCATCAGAAAGGCAGTACATTTCTGTGAAAATTTGATTATTAATATATGGTCTAGCCAAAGATGAACCACAATTTTTTTTAATATCTCTAGTTTTATTTTCCAAGATGAAAACCTCCTTGTTGTAAATAGATAGGTAAGTCTATCTAGTGTATAATATTCATACATTTAAAAATCGTTACTCATAATAAAATATTAAATGAGAAAAATAAAAAAGATAATAAAAGAAAGGCTTTATTTATGTTATTATAAGTTTATGTGTTATTGTAAACTATAAAGTATTTATTAAAATTAAAGTAAAACTATAGTATTTTATAGAAGTAGGTAGACTTTTTTGTAAAATATTATTAACATAAATATACGAGGTGATTAAATGAGTGAGCTATCAGGAAAAGGCTGTGAAATTATAGTTCCTTTTGAGGAAAGACTTTCACTAAGGGATATAGAAAAAAGTATTATAAAAAAATATAGAAAACATTTATGGTCTAAGTTTATAAAGGCAATAAGAGATTATAAACTAGTTGAAGAAGGGGATAAAATAGCTGTAGCAATATCTGGAGGAAAAGATAGTATTCTTATGGCTAAAATGTTTCAAGAATTAAAGAGACATGGACAAGTTAATTTTGATGTTGAATTTATTGCTATGGACCCTGGATATCATGCAAATATAAGGCAATTACTTATAGATAATTGTGAGTATTTAAATATTCCAATACATTTATTTGATTCAAGAATATTTGAAATAGCTGATGAAATTGCAAAAGATTATCCATGTTATATGTGTGCAAGAATGAGAAGAGGAGCATTATATTCAAAGGCAGAAGAATTAGGGTGTAATAAACTTGCATTAGGTCATCATTATGATGATGTAATAGAAACAACTATGCTTAATTTGTTGTGTGCAGGAAATTTTAAAACTATGCTTCCTAAGCTTAATTCTACTAATTTTGAAGGAATAAAAATTATAAGACCACTTTACTATATAAGAGAAGAACACATTATAAGATTTATCCAAAATAGTGGTATATGGCCTTTAAATTGTGCGTGCATGGTTGCTGCTAAAAAAACTGGAAATAAAAGATATGAAATAAAAGATTTAATAAAAAGTTTAGAGCCAAATTTTAAAAATGTAGAAAAATCCATATTTAAAGCAGCAGAAAACGTAAATCTTGATTCGGTACTAGGGTGGCAAAAAGATGGGGAGAAACATTCTTTCTTAGAAAATTATGAATAAAAGTAATTAAAAGAATCACTATAAACAATTGGAAAGGGTGTTTATATTGAAGAGAGTATATATAGATTTTGAGATGAATATGCCAAATTCTAAATCAAAGAGAGATATATTAAATTCAGATATAATTGCAATTGGAGCAGTTATGTATGATGAAAAGACAAAAAATATTGATAAGTTTAAATCTTTAATAAAGCCAGTAAGTAATGCCCAGTTGTATCCTCATATACAAGAGTTGACTCATATATCTTCAGAAGAATTAAAGTATGCACCAAGCTATGAAGAGGTCATGAGAAAGTTTAAAAAGTGGTTAGGCATATTTTCTGAGGTTGAAGGAATATATACTTTTGGTAATTTAGATTTAACATGTTTCAATAACACTGATATGAGAAGTTCTAAAAAAAACAATCATCCAAGGTTCGTAAACAACATTAGAGAGTTATTTGTGGATATAAAAGAGAAATATATAGAGTGTGGTATAAAATGTATGAACTATATATCACTAAAAAATTTACTTGAATTTGCTAACTTAGAGTTTAGTGGAGATGCACATGACCCATTAAATGATGCATATAATTTATTTATTTTGGATGAGGCAATTACAAATAATGTAGATATACAAAATCTTTTAATAATGCTAGATATAATAAGACCTCCATTTAATAACATAAATCCAGATTTAAATGATTGTTTTGATAAATTTAAAGAATCACTTTATAAAAAAGAAGGAAATTATGATATTGTAGATTTTTCTATTGAGATAATAAAAACTGTGAGAATGTACTTATTGACAATTATAAATATAAACATACAAAACATAGAAGTTATAAAAGATATAGATAAAAAATTGGATACTATAGATAAATTAAAGAATATAGAAGATGGATATTTTTATTTATTAGAAGATGTGTATTTTGATATAAAAGATTTATTAGAAGATTTAATGCTTTATAGAGTACATGAAGATGAATACAAAAACGAAATAGAAAATATAATAAAGATGTTTGATGAAGATTTAGATAGTGAGAAAATATATATTGATAAGAATAATAACTTAAATGTTATTAATAAAGTATAAAAAGTTACAATTAATAGAACAAAATTTGGTGATTATGATAGTTTTTGAACAAAACTAGATTTAAATGGAACTAAACTACTATAAAAATATATAAAATAGTAATAAGTGTAGAAAGTATATATGCTTTCTACATTTTTAATATTATAGTATTCTAAATTTAATAAATGTATTATATATTTTATTGACATTTTATGATTAAAAAATATAAAAACTACTTCTTGCGAAAGTAATTGATTTGTTGTATTATAATTTACATGAATATGGAAAATAATCTTGAAAGCTGTATTATAAAAGTGCATATATTTAAATTTTTAACAAATGACTTATTTATTAAAAGATGAAGGGTAGGATGATGTTATGGGATTTAAAGAAGTAAAAATTGAAGAACTACAGTTTAATCCATTCACTAAAATTGGTAAAGAGTGGTTACTTATAACAGCAGGAAACTCAGATAAATTTAACACAATGACTGCAAGCTGGGGTGGTGTTGGAGTGTATTGGAGTAAAAATGTTGTAACAACTTACATAAGACCACAGAGATATACAAAAGAGTTTGTAGATAATAATGACACATTTACAATTGCATTTTTTGATGAAAAATACAGAGAAGCTTTAAATATTTGTGGTACTATTTCTGGTAGAGATACAAATAAAGTAGAAAAAGCAGGACTTACACCATATTTTATAGATGATACAGTAGCCTTTGAAGAAGCTAATATGATTATGGTTTGTAAAAAATTATATCATGATACAATGCCACCAGAAAACTTTGATGCTAAAGAAAATGATGAAAAGTGGTATCCAAAGAAAGATTATCATACTATGTATATATCAGAAGTTGTAAAAGTTCTTATAAAAGAATAGATAAAATAAATTAAAAAATCTATTTAATAGTAAATAGGTATTTTCTTTTAATTACTATTAAATAGATATTTTTTTATTAAAAGATGAACTCTGTTTTCTGGGGTTCATCTTTTTTATTTCTTTGTATAAAAATATTTATATGAAGTATTCAAGGATATTTCATACGTATCTATTAATTATCTGTGTTTATTGTACTTAGTTTATTTTAAGAGAGATTCTTTTAAAATGAGATTTACTTAATATATAGTCCTAAAAGTATAAATGCCAACTAATAAAAATATATATTATATTAGGTATTTTAAATAAATTTTTATAGTAAAAGGGTGATTTTTATGGAAAATATAACTAGTTATTTTAGAACAATAGTATGTGTGTTTATATGTTTATCATCTGCATTTATATTTATTCAATTAGCTAGAGTTTTTATTAATAAGAAAAAAACTAGTATAAAAAATAAGTCAAAAAAAGGTTTTCGTTATGATAGAGATTTAATTGAGACAAGGAGAGAAAAAACATATACACAAGATAGAAATAGCGATAAAAATAAGAATATTGATAAGAAATTAAAGGGAGAAAAAGTATTCAAATATGATAATGGAGACTTATATAAAGGTGAGTTTATTGATGGGAAGAAAAATGGATTTGGAACATATATTTTTTCAAGTAAGGAAAGGTATGAAGGGTTATGGAAAGATGATAAGATGCATGGAATAGGTAAATATACTTATAAAGATGGTTCAATATATACAGGGGAATTTAAAGATGGTTTTAAAAATGGTCTAGGAAAATTAACTTATCCAAATAATGATATATATAAAGGTTATTTCTTAGATAATAAGAAAAATGGCAAAGGTGTATTATATAAAAGTGATGGAAATAAGCAGGCAGGAATATGGGAAAATGATGAACAATGTAAAAGTTTAGATTTTAAAGAATTAAGCAATAAAAAATTAAATAATAATGTTTATCAAAATAGATTAAATGATAATAAGATAAAAATTTAATTATTATAGTAAAATAATCTTTATTTATAATGGAATATCTGCTGTATATTTAGTAAAATTTGTAAAAATTTCATATATCATATAAAATTAAGTATTGATTAGTATATTGCATAAATATAGAATATAAATATATCCATTTGATAATAAGGAGAAGAGATATGAGAGAATATGTAGTTGTAGATTTAGAAACTACAGGATTAGATCCATATAAAGGTTGTGAAATAATAGAGATAGGTGTAACAGAAATAAAAAATGACGAAATTGTAAAAAACTATTCAAGGTTAATAAAACCTAAGGGTATAATTTCTTCATTTATAACAGAATTGACACACATAAGTAATGAAATGGTAGAAAAAGAGGAGTCTTTAGAGTTGGTTTTACCTAGATTTAGAAAATACATAGGTGATAGAACTATAATTGCACATAATGCAAAATTTGATTTAAAGTTTTTAAATTACTATCTTAGAAAGTTGGATTTAGAGCCAATAAATAATTATATATGTACACTAGAATTATTAAAAAAATGTAAAAGTTATAAAGGAAAAAATAAGAAGCTTGAAACAGCTTGTGCTTATTACAATATAGAGAATATAAATGCTCATAGAGCTGATAGTGACACTTTAGCAACTGCAAAGCTATTTTTAAAAATAAAAGATGAATATTAATCGCAAATATAGAGAAAATTAGTGAAAATATCCTTTATAAAATTGACCCTTAAACTTACAATTTTGTTCTTTGATTTATTTTGTGGAACAATGTATAATGTACCTTATATAAAGAAGGGAGACTAAAATGGGTTATTACAATGATGATGATAATAATAAAATAAGACGTAAAAAAGTTAGTAATAATAAAGATAGTAATAAAAAATCTAAACATTCTTATACTTCAACAAGTAAAAAAAATAAAAATTCTCAGACAGCCTCTAGTAAAAGAATGAGTGAAAAGGTAGATTCACAAAATATTATAAAAAGAGATAGTTTTACAAGAGATAATGTAAGACCTTTAAATACAGATTATAGTCAGAGAGATAGACGAAGAGTTGAGTACAAGCAAAGAGATAGAAAATTAAAAAGCAAAAAAAGAAGAAAGCAAAAGAGAATTAAAATAGCTAGAGCATTATTATCTGTTATGTTAGTGGCACTTATTATATTTTCAGTGGCAGGTGCAATTTTTACAGTTTCAGCTATAAAAGGTTCACCTGAAGTCACTAAAAAATTAATTAAGTCTAAATATATAAGTAGTGAGGTTGTCAGTATAAAACAAATGCCAAAGGACTTAAAACAGGCTATAGTTTCAATAGAAGATGAGAGATTTTATAGGCATAAAGGAGTAGATGTTATTTCCTTAGCTAGGTCAGTACTTAATAATGTGTTTACAGACACAACACAAGGTGGAAGTACTATAGACATGCAAGTTTCAAAAAATCTGCTTACAAGTGATGATAAAACTATGAAGAGAAAAATAAGGGATATGTATAATGCAAAGCAGATGAATAAGATTATGAGTAAAGATGAAATCCTTGAAGCGTATCTAAATAATATGTACCTAGGAAAAAATGCATATGGAGCTGCAAAAGGAGCTGAAGTGTATTTTGGTAAAAAAGTTGGAGAGTTAAACCTAGCTGAGTGTGCTATGCTTGCGGGTATGACCAATAATCCTGCGAGGTATATTGACCATGGAGAGGCTAAGAAGAGACAGTTGACTGTGTTGTATAAAATGCATGAACTTGGTTATATAACTGATAAAGAATACAGAATAGCAAAAGCTGATGACACTCCATTTAAGTCAGAAATTGATTAAAAATATAAAGAATGTAGCGTTTTCAAGGTCTTGAATAACTAAAAATGTAACAAAATAGGTGATTTGCCACCCATTTGCCACCATAATTACAATCTGGTGGCAAATTACTTTATAATTCCTTCAAAAATATTCACTGTTTCAGTCTTCATTTTATCAGTTACATGAGAATAAGTGTCCATAGTAGTGGCAATTTTATTATGACCTAGTCTTTTTTGTATATCTTTTATATTTGCTCCTGCTTCAAGAAGCATAGTGGCATGGGTATGTCTTAAGCTATGAAAATTAAAATCTATTCCTAATTCTCTATTTATAGTTCGTGACATGTTTTTTAAGTTATGTAATGTTATTTGAGAACCATTTTTTTTGGTACAAACCCAATCTGAATCAAAGTACCTAGGAATTTTGACATAAAGCATAGGATTTTCCTTTATAAATCTGTATGGATGGACAGCCATCTTAAAAGAATTATTTAAAACACCCTTGATTACTCTTATAGTGCCACTAGAATAATTTTCTTTAGATTTATCGTTCAAAAATTTTTGAATAATCATGGGTGTTATAAGTTTTAATCGGTACTTTCCTAAATTTGGTTTTATATGATTTTCTATTGCACGTTTATAATTATTTTGAGTCTGAAATTTACAATTAAGCATTACATATTCTTTGTACCAAAAATCTAAAAAATCGGATACGCTAATATTATTCTCGTCAAAAACATTTCCACAATCTTCATATTCATTTAAAGCTATTCTAAGAGCTGGCTGAGCCTCTTTTTTAGTATCTCCACCTACACGCTCTATTTTCTTTCTTTTTCCTTCTACAATGGCTAATTTAAAGTAACAGTACCATTTCTTACCACGTTTTCTTACGCCACCTTTCATAAAGTTTTTCCTCTCAAAATTAAATAATATGGTTAAAGTAAAATACTTCAATTATATTATAATAATTATATATATTATAAAGAATAAGATTATAAGAAAATAATTTATTCTAATGTTATTTAATGTCGTTAATTGAGTAGAAATAGTTTGTACTTTCGACAACATATAATATATGTTTGTTATACAATTTGATTGAGAGACATGAAAAAAGGGGGAGATATTTTGAAATCAAAGAAATTATTATCATTAGGGTTAGCTATGTCAATGTTTGTTGCTGGTTGTCCTGTATCTGCAAATGCACTTGATAAAATTGATAAAATTCAAGGAGCAGATAAATATGAAACTGCTGGGATTATTGCAGATAAACAAAGTTATACTACTGCAATACTTGTAAATGCAGATAGTACTATGGCTGATGGTCTAAGTGCAAGTGGACTTGCAGGAGCTACAAATGCGCCAATTCTTTTAACTAAAAAGAATAACATACCAAATGCAACTCTTAAGAGAGTAGAGAAAGCTAACAAGGTGTATATAATTGGTGGAGAAAGTTCTATTGATAAGGCAACAGAAACCTTTCTAAAAGATAAAGGAATAGAGACTAAAAGACTTCAAGGAAGCAATAGGATTAAGACAAGTTACAATGTAGCAAAAGAAATAAATTCTATTGATAAAGTAAGTGAGGTAATATTAACTAATGCTTTCAAAGGTGAACCAGATGCTATGAGTATTGCTTCTGTGGCTGTTAGAGATAAAGCACCCATAGTATTGACTGATGGGAAAAGTGTACCATTTAATACTACTGGAATAGAAAGTTATGCGATAGGTGGTACTTCATCAATGAGTGATAACTTAGTAAATGATACTAATTCAACTAGATTGGGTGGAGTAGATAGATATGATACTAATAAGAAGATAGTAAATAAGTTCTATAATGGGACAAAAGAATTTTACATAGCAAGTGGAACCGATTTAGTGTATGCGCTTGTTGGTTCTACAATAGCTCAAAATACTCCAATAGCGTTAGTTGATATTGGAAGTAATAAAGATATGCTTAAAAACGCTACAAAAGTAACAGGGATAGGAAATCTAAGTGATAAAATTATGTTAGAGTGTGAAAATACAATTAATAACATTAGCCTTCCAGCCTCAAATAAGAATATAATATGTGGATTAAAGATTGATTTTGATTCGAATCATATAATTTGGAAAGATAAAGGAAGCTATCTTGAATGTTACGATGAAAACCTTGAATATTATACTGAAGAATATAAAGACCCAACTGTTCCTATAAATGTAGAAAATACAAGTACACAAAATTTAGATATAACAAAATTAAAGGTTTATGGAGAAGCTAATTCAACATTATATATGGAGCAATATGCTAAAATAAAAATGGATTTTAATAGTTTTAGTGTATTAAAACCAGGAGAAAAATGTACTATTTATTTAGATATAATTTCATTAGACCCATCAAGAAGTATGTCATTGACATTTTCTTATGTAGGTGATAAAGAAAACTATAAATATGAACAAGGATTGGCAAGTAGAATATTATTTTATAACCAAGATGGAGAAGATTATTTTGAATATAAATAACTATTTGGTATACAAATTAATAGATGTTGAGGATGTCAATATTATTTGTGCCATCATAGAAGAGGACTTTTTATAATGGCGTAGATGGAATAAATTAACTTGTTACAATTTAATTCAAGAATTCAAACAAAAAGATTGTTCGCACAAGTTCTTTTTGTTTGAATATATTTAATCTAATTTATTATGTAATTCTTGTATTTAATAGAACTTCTTTTATGGTACAATAAATATATAGAGATTTTGCAGTGTTCGTTTTTTTTGATGGTTTGTCCGCAGTCGTTGAATTTACTGTACTGTATAGGTTTTTTGTGAAGTGTCAAAAAACACTATTACTCGCTCACTGCAATTTTAAAAGGATTATGTGACTTAAAGTTTTGAAAGTGCTCAATCTATTTTGGGGTTTTATATTAACTATGTGGTATGTAAATTTGTATTTATTGTTATAAAAATACGACAATCATCCTGCGTTTTATATTAACTAAGTAGATAGCATAGTAGTTTAAACTACTATGTTTCCTACAATTAAAATTTAAAAATAAATTATTAATAATGTTAAAAAATTTGTTTTCTATGAGTAATTTAATCAGCGAACTAAAATTCTGATTATAGAAACTATGATATAATAAATATATAAATGTGCAGTGACTGATATTTTGAAAATAAATACTGTAAGGATTGTAAATACTAAGTTATAAGTAATATTTTTTGAATTTATTTTGAGCTTTTACATTAACTAAGTGAAATGTAAATAAGATAATAATAGCAGTGGTTTTCAATGCTGATAAATTATCTTGATAGAGGTTATTTTAAACAAATATATATTATAAGTATTCTTGTAATAATATTTTCAATAATATGTGCATTCAAAGTAACTTTTCTATTCTTATTTCTTGCAGGTTTTTATATTGAACAAACATATAAGTTTTTAATAAAGTATAAAAATAAACTTTATATTTCAATTACAGATGATGATATTTTGATTGATGATAAATATATTTTTAGAGGTAAAAATACTAAAAATCATATCAAATTTAAAGATATAGTAAGTGTAAATAAACAAGATAATATTATCGAAATTTTTACGAATGAAAACTCTTATTGTGTATATTTGAAAGCTTTAAGCATTGAGAGCGAAAAATATCTAATAAATATATTAAAGTCATTTTGTTGATTTAATGTATTCTAAAAAAATAATATTAATATGCTTCATATTAACTAAGTGGATAGAAGAGTAGTTGAACTGAACCCTACTTAGTAGACAGTTTTTAATAAGATAGTTATTTTTAAGCAGCACGCTTATATTCTATAGGTGTGTTGCTATTTAATTTAGATTGTAATCTATCATAGTTATACCAACGTATATAGCTATGAACAGCAGTTTCTAGATCATCTCTTGAAGTATACGAATTTAAGTAGATCTCTTCACTTTTAAGATGACCAAAGAAATTTTCCATATAGGCATTATCATAACAATTTCCTCTTCTAGACATACTTTGAGTAATATTATTTATTTTCAAGATATTTTTATAATCCCAGCAAGTGTAGTGAAACCCTTAATCACTATGAATTAATAGTGACTTCTTATCTGAATCAGAAAGGTTATTTATAGCCTTAGTAACTGTATCTAGTATAAATTTAACATCTAAAGTAGAACTCATTTCATATGAAATGAGTTCATTATTGTATAAATCTTTTATAGCAGATAAATAAATTCTCTGAAGAGATTTTCCATAGTACAAATATGTTATATTTGTGACCCATTTTGTATTAGGTTTATCACACTTAAATTCTCTATTTAATATATTAGGCTCTACTTTATCAAATATTATATTTTTTGGCTAAAGTATTTAAATCTTTTTCTACGAATTAAAGATTTTATATCTAAAGACTTCATCAATCTAATAATTTTTTATGATTTACTTTTATTTTATAATTCTTAAAAAGCGTAGCTTTAATACGCCTATATCCATATACTTTTTTAGATTTATTATATATGTCAATAATCTTTTTTTTAAATCATAATCCCTATTGGGAGATTTTTGCTTCAACATCCATTTATAATATCCACTTCTAGAGACGTCTATAATTGAACATAAAAAACTTACCGTATAATTACTTCTCATGCTATGTATAATACGATATTTATCTACTGTGTGTATAACAATCTTTCTAAATTTAACAACTTTTTTAAATATTCATTTTCTGCTTTAAGTTTAAGTATTTCATCATCTTTTGAAAGCTCTTTAGTTCTACGTCTTCCTTTTGAAGATCCTTTACAAGATCCTCGCTGTTCTTCAAGAGTGTCTATTCCAAGTTCTCTATATTTCTTACACCATTTAATTATCATTTGCTCATGAATTTTAAATTCTTCAGCTAATCTTCTATATGACACGCCATCTTCTATGTGTCTTTTAATTGCTAATAATTTATATTCAACACTATATGTTTTTCTTACATTACATTTTTTAATCAAAAAAATCACCCCATTTAGTAGAATTTTACAGTATCTTGTTTACTGTGTCTACTAAATAGGGTGCTGTTCAAGATAGCTGCTACCTTCTTTTTAGTGATTTTTAGAATTTTTTTAGTTTTTCTGGTGTTTTTGGTTGATATACATGCCACAGAGAAGTTGTGTTTGCAGATAAAAATGCTACAAACATAGCTAATACACCACATACTTTCATAAAATGATATAGAATTTTTTTCATGTTAACATCTCCTTATATTATTTTTTTATTTATAATGATTTGAATAATTAGCAATAAATTTATCCAAAATAAAGCTAAAAAAGTGTATACAACATAATTGTAAATAGATAAGTATCTGCATCCTAGAAGAATAGTCAAGAATAAAGTTATAGATATAATTCTTGACATTAACTTATTTTTTTTATATTTTATTTCATTCAGTGGATTGTTAGCATGGCATACTGGAGCAAAAATAAAAATGCCTATAAAGTTAAAACTAGACAATATCACTAAAAATAATGGAATAGGATTAGAATTGTTTAAAATTATTCCCAAAACCATAGAGATAAAAAAAATACTATTGAAAATTAGGATACAGTTTTTATTGCTATTTGCATGATAGCCACCTGAAAATTGTCTTATTATGCAAAAAGATATTAAGAATACTATAGAATAAATCAATTTACCTAATACCAAACCTATCATTAATGAAGCTAAAGTATTTATTATAGAAGATAGTAAAATCTCTAACCCATATGAACAGATTTCTAAATCGTCTTTTTCTATTACTTGATTTAAAACAAACAAAAAAGCTATTTTATCAGCACAAGATTTTATCATTTAACTTTCTCCTTAAATAATTTTATTAATGAATTATGGATATCAACTATTCTCATATGCAATATTTGAATCTTTTTGTGATTTTCCAATTGGTATCATCATATTTAAATAAAATAAATTTTCAGAGAAATTTATAGAAATTGCACCACCATATTTTTCTAAAGAATTTTTTATACTTTTTATTCCTAATCCATGAAATTCTTTATCTTCTTTTGTAGTTAAAAAAGTATTCTTTTTCAATAAAATATCATTTGATTTTGTATTAGTAATTTTTATTACAAAGAATCTATTTACTATCATTCCCTGCAATTTGATTTTTTTATCACCATTTTTAATCTTTTCACAAGCTTCGATTGCGTTATCTAATGCATTTGCAAATATAGAACATATATCTTCTTCTTTAATAAAATTACAATCACTAAAGTTTATATTAATTCTAAAATCAATTCCTTTTTCTATACAAAGTTCTTTTTTTTCTGATAATATAATGTTTAAAGTAATATTTCCTGTATCAAATACGGTACTATATTCATCAAGCTTTTTTTCTATGTTATTTATGTAATTACTAGTATCAATATTCTTTTTATTCATTTCCTTAATACAAATAAGATGATTTTTCATATCATGGTTTAGTTCTTTTGTTTTAATGTAATATTTTTTTATATTACTATAATATTTATTTTCAGCATTTATTTTTTCCTGTAGTTTAGTTAATTCAATATATTTTTTATTACTTTTTAATATTTTAACTAGGCTAGAAATCAATGCTATATTAGAAAATGTTAATAATAGTACCATAATTAAGATATCTAATCTGGTAGTAGAAGAAATATCTAGAAGTTTTAAGATATATTTATAAAATATAAAAAATGATATCATATTTGCTACTATTGGTATGCACATATAAATTTCTCTTTTAGTCACTTGCAAATCGTTAGATATGAATTTATAAATGTACAATAGAGCAATAAGAACTATATTTCCTAAAACTATAGTTTCATATCTATAAAAATTATCATTTAATAAAATATTCATAGAACTCAAATTATTTATTGAAACTATCACTATCATACTTAATGCATTTATGCACACCAATATTGCCCAGTAAGAAAACAAAACTATTAAACATTTGGATATATTAACCTCATAATTTAATTTATAAAAAATAAACATTACAAAAATGCATATTAATATTCTATTATCAGCACCAACATTAGTATAGAAAGTAGAAATAATAATAAAGGTTGAAATTAAAAAATATAAATTTATTAAACTAGTTTTTACTTTACTTGTGTAATCAAACACTTTTTTGCACACCCAAATTTCTATAACAGAAGAAATAATTGTTATAAACATATCTAACATAATAAAACTCTCCATAACTTAAGTAATTTTGAATAAATTTAATTTAACAATACGAAAATGATTTGAAATTTTATAATAATTATATCATAAAATAAATTATCATTGGATAAAGTCGCTAAATATTATATATATTTGTGATTATTAATCTAAATGAGTAAAACTATAATACATATTGTAATAATAAAACGAACAAAAATTATCATACTAAAACATAAGACAAGTTATAATTGTATTAGATATATACATTAACATACACTAAAAGTGCTATTTTTATAGGAGTGCTTTTAGTGTATATTTTTTTACTTTGTCGAATGATTTTTGTCGTATGAATATATTCTGAATAAGACTTTATGATAAAATAAGTTTAGAGAAGTGTTTTTATATTAAAAATTATTGTAGTTTCTTTTTTTGTTTTTGATGTTATTTTACATCTTCATTATATCGAATTTTATAAAAAATAAATATATTTGAATTAAATTTGTATCATTTATTGTAAGACTATTTAAAAGTAGATAAAACTAAAAAGGATTTTCTAGAAAATAAAATCTATCTAATTGTACTTATTTATTAAGAACATCACTTGGTATAAATATGATTCTACTACATTTTCTCCGTATTCTAGCATAAAATCATCTAACTGTGTATCTATAAAATTACAATAATCATGTGAACTACTAATATAAGCAGCTAATACATGTGTACACGTATCTATTTTCTCCATAAACATTTTACATCCCCCTAAAAAACTTTCATAAAAACAAAAAGAAAATATCTTTTTGGCAACTGGCTGACATAACTCATAAGATACTTTATAAGTCTTAGTCCCTATAGCTTTGCGTCACTAAATTTCTCTAGTTTTGCCGATTTAGTTTTATTCTACACCTATATAATACTAGAATATAATCCATTATTCAATGTTATTATGAGAAAATAAAAAATATTTTAAATTGTGAAATAAATTTTGCTCAAAAAAATAAAATGAATGGATAAATTATATGGAAATACTTCTATATGGTTGTGTGTTAAAAAGTGCCTATTATTAATTTAGGCTAGAAAAAGCTTTAGGAAATGATAGGATATGAAAAAAGAAGAATTTTAAAAAGCTTATATGGTAAAAAATGGATGAAAAGGTTTGCTTTAATTCTCTTGCATATAAGACTCTATTGAGATAGAATTTATTTATGCATAAATTGACTTACACTATAGTGTGGTAATAAAACAAAGAAAGTATTTTAGCTTTGAAACAAAAGCTTTTTAAAAAATATACATAAAAATTTAATATCAAAAGTGATTTAAAGATTAGTCTAGTTTATTTCCCCAAAAAGTATTATAATGTTCTTTATGTGTAAAAAAGAATATTCATAATTAGATACTACTCAAGATAAAAAATATTAATATATTGTCGTTATTAATAATATAATAAAAAATTTAATGAATTATATTATTAAATCTAACTTATAATATTTTAAAAAAGATTAGAAAATTAACATAAAATGTAAAAATTCACAATTTTTTCATAAAGTATTTGACTAAAAAATTCTCTTGTTGTAGAATTATGTTAGAAAGAGTTTTGGGGGAGGTGTAAATCATGATAAAAAAAATACCACAAGCAGAACTGAAAGTAATGAAATTTATTTGGAGAGTAGATGCTACAGTGACATCAAAAGATGTTATTGAAGCAATGGAGCAAGAATATGGATGGAAACAAACTACAACACTGACACTTTTATCAAGACTAGTAAAAAAAGAATTCTTATATGCTCAAAAAATAGATAGATATACACATTACACAATAGTGGTTAAGCAACAGGAATACTTAAACTTTGAGACAAAGGATTTCCTAAGTAATATACATAATGATTCTTTGGTAAGTTTAATTTCAGCTTTACATGAGGATGAAGCTATAGATAAAAATAAGCTGGATTTTCTAGAAAATTACTTTGATAATTTAAAGGATGAATAGTTATATGATACAAGTTTTTGAAAATCTTATACAGACAACTATTGTATGTAGTCTTGGTATTTGTCTATTATTATTTTTGAAAAGATATTTATTTAAGAATTTTAGTAAAAAGTTCAATTATTATATTTGGTTAGTAATAGTCTTTAGAATGTTGCTTTTTTTGTTTAACTATACAATAATACATGATTCAAAGACATATAGAGGAAATTCATTTCATAATAATATTTCTAATATTTATAATCCAATAAATGACAATATTATGCTGTATTTAGCTTGTTTATGGATATTTGTAACTATAGTTATTGTAGTTTACACTTTTATAAAGTATACAAAATTTAAAAATTTTGTTGTTGATGTGTCTTATGATATAGAAGATGATGATGTTAACTGCATGTATAAAGATTTATTGAAAGAGTTAAATATAAAAAAGAAAGTTGAATTAAGAGGCTCTGATGAACTGATAAGTCCAGCAGGTATGGGATTGTTTAAATCGTACATATTCTTACCAGATTATCCTTATAGTAAGGATGAGTTAAATTGGATTTTAAGACATGAATTGATGCACTTTAAAAACAAAGATATTTTAATAAAGTTTTTAGTACTGTCTGTGAAAATAATATATTGGTTTAATCCACTTGTTTATATAATGAGTAATAGAGTAAATATCGATTGTGAATTATGTTGTGATGAAAGTGTTTTGTCTGATTCTTCTTTAAAAGAGAAGAAAGAATATGCATTAGCACTTATAAAGTCAATCAAGCTAAGTAAAAATTATCAGAATGGGATTTTAACTACAGAATTTAATAAGACGAATCTTGAGAGAAGGTTAGATAGTATAATTGATAGAAAAACTAAAAAAGGTATTTTTTTAATAGTGATCTTATGTTTGCTTTCTGCTTCTACCTTTTTAAAATTTGAGTCAATTGATTTTATTAATTCAAATGTGTTTTCAAATTTGCCAGATAAAGCAAGTAGAGGATTTACAAGAGGAATAGGATATGATTATGAGTAATAAAAATCTTTAAAATAAGATTTTTATAAATATTTAATAAAAATATATCAATTAAGGAGGTTTTATGTTAAAAAGATTAAAAAAAACTTTAGTTATTACAAGTATATTAGTACTTGCTTTTAGCAGTATTTCGTTTGCTAGCCCTGTTGATGAAAATAATGTAAATTATGAAGAGTTAGGTGAACCTGTAGCGAGTGCTACAATTAGAGGTTATGATTTTACATATGAAAATGCACCTCAAAAAGTAAAAGAAGAATATGAAGAAACATGTAGAGAATTAAATATTACTCCTAAGGCTGATGATGACATATTTATTCCTGAGCAACTTGCGAGTACTTATCTTATTACAAGAAGTACGTATGGATATGTTTATGGAGAGTATGTGCTTGATTACTATGTGTCTAGTTTTAGAGTAACTGGAAAAAAATCATATACTGTTTCAACTGAAAAAACAGTTGGTTATGGACACACAACAAGTGGTAATCCAGTACATCTAACACAACTTTTAGTAGGTATTAGAAATCACCCTGTAAAAACAGATAGTGCATTTGGAAATGATACATATAATGCTGTTAAAACTTGTCAAAGAGAATTTGGAATATCTGCTGATGGCATAGTTGGAAAATCAACTTGGAGTGCATTTGGAGTACGTCTATAGTAAATATTAAATTTTATTAAAATTTCCTAATTAATATAGAATTAAATTATATTAATTAGGAAGTTTCTTATTAAATGAAAAATAAACTCTATAGAAGTATATGAATACATAAGATAAATATAAAAAATTTTACTATATTTTCTAGCATTGTAGATACTAACAAAATTATTACCACTAATAGCTAGTTGGAATTTTATTTATTGAAATATCACTTCCATATAACCATACCATCAATATCCTTAACCTCTTGACAACCAGTCAAAATCATAGTCTCACATAACTCATTCCTAACCTTATCTATAAAAAACTCAACACCATCAAGACCTCCACCAAAAGAAGCAGTAACAAAAGGTCTTCCCATCAAAACAGCATCAGCACCCAAACCTAACATCTTAACCACATCAACACCAGTTCTAACACCACCATCAGCAAGTATAGTTATCTTTCCTTTTACAGCCTTAGCTATATCTGGAAGCACCTCACAAGTACCAGGAGTATAATCAAGAACTCGTCCACCATGATTTGAAACAACAATAGCACTAGCTCCAGATTCTACAGCCATCAAAGCATCCTCCACAGTCATAATCCCTTTTATTATAAAAGGCAATCTAGTCGCTTCAACCAATTCTCTAATCTCTTCAACTGTCTTAGGTGAAAAAGGATTTTCTTGAAGCTGATTATTAATTAATCCACAAGCATCAAGGTCTACACCAACCGCAAAAGCACCAGCCTCTTCAGATAATCTAATTTTTTCTATTATTTTTGAATTTTTCCAAGGCTTTATAAATACAATTCCATCTCCATCATTATCTTTTAAAACGTCTAAATTATCCAATAAAAAAGTATCTACATTGGTATCGCCAACCATGGCATAGATTCCAGAGTTAGAGCAACCTCTAACAACAGGTTCTATGTATTCTTTTTCAGAAATCTTACCACCCATATTTAACATAGTACCTGACACAGGGGCAGCAAATATAGGAGCACTCATTTTTTTACCAAATAACTCGATAGTAGTATCTGGATTTGAAACATTATGTATTACTCTCATATTTATTTTTACTCTTTCCAAGCTTCTTCTATTTTCTATAAAAGAAGAGCCACTTCCTTTTCCTCCCATGCCAGGAACATTTCCAGCACAAGCTAATCCATTACAAATCTTACAGACTTTACACTTTCCATTAAAGTTATCTCTAGCAGATTCTAATAATTCATTATAGTTCATATCAAATTCTCCTTTTCATTATATTAAAATTGAGTATTACTATATTGAAAATATCTTAATTGTAAATGAAGAGATGATATTGTGATTAGTTAAACTGAGTAATACATATTAGATATTTTTATTATTGTAGGTAAGTAAATTATAGCATATTAGATAAATAAACTTAAATTGTTTTTGTTGATATAGTATATATATAGGATATTTATTAAAATTCAAAAAGGCCATATATAGATTTTTTTAATCTATATATAGCCTTTAAATTTATGTCAATTTCTTTTTTATCAATGAATAAATAATATAGAATACAATATACAAAAAAGTTGCTCGAAATGTTAGGCTAATCCCCATTTACAAAGCAACATCATTATGCTATGTAAATTTGAATCAACAATGTTTTCACCATACCTCACCATAAAGTCATCTAATTGTGTGTCTATAAATGAATAATATCCACTTATGCTATCAATATATGCAGTCATTAAGTGTATACATTCATCACTTTTATCTTTATACATCTGTATCTCCCCCTATACAATATATAAAATTTGATACTAAATCGTATCTTATAAAATAGTTAAGTGTGTTACATCTATATTCAATCTCTGTATTCATATACTTATATTAATAGGTAAAGTGAATTTTGACAATAGGTTTTGAAAAACTGGATGTTCAAAACGTAAAGTTGGGTTTTAAGATAATTAAGTAAATTATATGTATACAATATATGTATATAACTTACTTAATAAGAAATATTATAAAATTATATAACAATTACTTTTATTAAGAATGTTTAAGTGGTAGAATAACTTGGGAGATTAATAATTATTAGGAGGATATAATATGAGTTTGTACAAGTTTATATATGAAGACAAGGAATATTTATTAAAAGAAGATAATTGCAGTGCTTTAATAAATGATGAGGAAAGTCCAATTCAAGGAATAAGCATTCCAAAAATAATTGAGATACTTAATGAATCAGAAGATGTTGATTTTGATATAGAATACTATCAAGAAGCATGCCCATTATGCTTGGAGGGTGTAAAAGAAAAGAAAAAATTCTTTCCGTTTTTAGAATATCATTTTTATATTTTTAGTAAGGATGGAAAATATGTAATAAGTAATATATCTAGTGATTATAAAGGGATGTCTTTTAATAAATTATCAAGAGCAAATAAAGTTGATAATAGTTACATTGTAAGTGTGATAATTTGCGAAAATTGTCAAGATTATATAATTCAAATAGAAAATTGTATAGTTTAGTGTAATTTATGTCTTAATTTAGGAGAAATTTCTAAATTAAGACACCGACTTTTTTTAAAAATAGTATGGAAAATTACTAAATTTGTGAGATAATGAAAGTCGGAGGTGGGTTACAATATATAATAAATATTTGGAAGATATAGATAGTATAATTTTAGATTCAATGTTTAAGCTGACCTTGAATGAAAAACTATTAAATAATGATAACTTTTTTGAAAAAAGAATTGATGAAATTAACAATTCAATTAATTCCTACAAAACTGAACAAAGTAGTTTAATGTTATTAAAATTAAATTTTTTGCTAGCTTTACTGTATGGTATTCAAGGATTTAGTGAAAAAATGAAAAAGTATATTTTGATTTCCTGTAAATATATTGAACAATACTTACCTAAAGATTATGTGTTTTTAGCACGATTTTATTCACAAATAGCCATTTTAAGTTTAAAGAATGAAGATGTAAATAGAGCAGATCTATATATAGATAAATTTAATCTTATTTGTAAGGGGAGCAATTTTTTAGTGGAAGAAATTATCTTTGAATCTCAATTGATTTATATTAAAGCAAGTAAATGTATTGATTCTTCTATAATAATTAAGGAAATAGAAGACTTATATATAAAAGTAAAAGAAACTAATGATTTTAATTGTAAAAAAATATATTTTTTTATAATTGGTAAGATATATTTTTTGTTTTTAGATGATGCATTAATTGCTAAAATGAATTTCTTAAAAGCAAGAAAATATGCAGAGTTATCAAAAGATATAGAAGTATGCTCACTATGCGATATAAAGCTAGGGGAATGTGAATGTTCCTTTGAAAATTATGAAGGAGCAAGAGGATACTTTAATGAAGTAATAAAGAATAAGAAATATACAAACGTAAATATAATTCAAAAGTATAGAGCATCAAATAACATAACTAAATTATTAATAAAAACTAAAGACTATTCAGGTGCTATAAATAATTTAGCAAAATCTGAAGTATATTTGGAAAAATTTAAGAATCAAGATTTAAAAGAAGTAGAAAAATTAGACTTATGTATAAATCTAGCTATGTACTATGCAGAAAGTAATGAAAAATCATTTGAGAAATCAACTTGTTATTTAAATCGGGCTAAAAGTTTATTAAATAACATAAATAATGTAGAAGAGTATATAATATATGATTTAGAAGTGATTTATCATCAGATTAATATATATTATATATTTGAAGATTATGAAAAGTCCTTGATTACAAGTAAAAAACTTCTTGAAAAGGCTAAAGAAGCTAAAAATTATAATTATGTGAAAGAAGCATATAAAACTATACACATGTGTTTTGAGAAGATACAAGATTATGAAATGAGTATGAGATACTTTAAAATGTACTATGAGTTAAAACAGATGTATATGAAAGCTAGGAATAGAAATTATATAGACTCCTTAAATTATAGACATGAACATATCGAAAAAGAAATAAATAATATGAAAAAAATAAAACTCGATTTAGATAAGAAAAAATACATCGACCCTTTGACAAATGCTTATAATAGAGCATATTTAAATAATTTCTTAGAAAAACAAGAGATTAGTGAGTACAGTTCTGCATTTATGATAGATGTAGATTATTTTAAGGAATACAATGACACTCATGGTCATTATAATGGAGATATTGCTCTTAAAAATATAACTATGATAATAAAAAAATATTTAAAAGAGGACATGTCTGTTATAAGGTATGGAGGAGAGGAATTTTTAATATTGTCTATATGCAAAGATTATAGAAAAAGCAAAGTATTTGGAAAAAAGTTATGTAAGGTTGTAAAAAAATTCTTAAATGATGATTTGACGATTAGTATTGGTATTGATACTTGTAAAAATAGTAGTATAGATATAAGTGAAATAATTGAAAATGCGGATAAAGCCTTATACAAAGCAAAACAAACTGGAAGAAATAGATGTTTGCATTATTATGATTTTAAGAATTTTTAACTCTTGAAATAGGATTGGTGATTTACTTGAAAGGGAGTTTAATAGAAGATTTAAAGAGAAATATAAAAAAGATAGAATATGATATGTTGACTAAGTTCTATCTGAATTTGACCGATTTAAACTACATCTTGGATTATCACAAAGACCTTTTAAATACAAAAATAGATGCTAAAGATAGAGTCTATATTTTATATTTAATTAGTCTAATAAACTATGTAAAAAAAGATAGAGAAGCATCGTATAATTATTTGATAGTTTCACTAAAAGATATTAAACAATTATCACTAAAAGATGATGCAGATATAATATCTAAGATTTATATTTATCTTACTCTATCTGCTATTTCTATAAAAAAATACGATAAAGCAAATCATTTTTATTTTTTAGCCAAAAAAATTATAAAACAACAACGTTTGAATGAATTATTGGTTTTGTTTAATATGAGTTTATGTGTAGAAATAAGTGCACTATATAAAACTAAATCTGAAGTAGTACTCTTAGTAGAGGAAGTATCTTTTTTTAAAAAATTAAAAAATAAAGTTCTTGTAAGTAGAGCAAATTATATATTTGGTAGGGTATATCTATACTTATTTAACAACTTTATAAAAAGTATGGAGTATTTGATTGAATGTCTAAGATTAGCCCAGGAAAATAATCTATATTCTATAGAAGCTTTTTGCAAATGTATAATAAGCCTCTGTTATTTAGAAAGTGGGAATAACAGAGAAGCCATAAAGTATATAAAAAATGCACTAGATGTTGCACATAATAATAATTCAGTATGTTTAACTGAAAGAGTAGCAATAAAAATAGACCTTATATGGGCATATTTAAAAGAAGATATGAATAAAGAAGCAGAAGTTGTTTTAGAAAAAACTATAGAACTGATGGATGTTGTTGAAGGCGTATATAAAGATTATTTGTACTCATTCATATTTTTATATTCAGCCGAAATAGAGTTAAAGAAAGATACTTGTAATTTTGAAAGAGTAAATGCATATTTGATTTTATCAAAAAACATATATAAAAGTTTTGGAGATGTTTTTATATATAATTCTAAATTAGATTATATTTATAAGTTATATGGAGATTTATATATAAAATTTAACAATGTAGATGAAGGAATAAGATATTATTTGAAAGGTTTAAACTTAGTTAAAAAAAGTTCATTAAATCCTAAAAAACTGTCGATATTTTATGGCCTAATAGCAAAAGGATATGAATTGAAAAAAGAGTTCAAACTAGCGATTGAATATTATAAAAGTATGGATTGGTATTCAGATAAGTGGGAAAAAAACAATTCTTATAAAACATCACAAGGTATTCATAAACAATATGAATTAAGACAAAAACAAGAAAGTTTAAGATTACTTGTAGATAATAATAAGAAATTGGAAAATGATATTCTAACTGATGGACTAACTCGACTATATAATAGAAGATACTTAGAACAACAATTGAATTTATTCAATGAAGATAGAGATAAAAATATGATGGCAATATTGATTGATATAGATTATTTTAAAAGCTATAATGATAACTATGGTCATCCAGCAGGAGATAAAGTTATAATTAAAGTAACTGACATTATAAAAAATGTATTTATAGATATTACTGAACACATAATTAGATATGGAGGAGAGGAAATCTTAATACTAGTAGATTCTATAAAATCAATAAATGTTGAAGAGATTGATAAGATAGAAATATATATTAAAAGAATTTTTAAACTTCTTGAATTTGAAGGAATTGAACATATATACTCTAAAGTAGAAAACTATGTGACTATAAGTGCTGGAGTAAGTATAAAAAGATGTCGTAGTAGAAAAGATGTCGAGATATTAATTGAAGATGCAGACAAAAACCTATATAAATCAAAAAAAGCAGGTAGAAATCAGTATATACTATAATTTAAAATTGAGGTGATTTTATTGCAAAAGAAGATAGGAATTATAGCCTCTGATATTGAATTAAAAGAAAGAATAGAAGAATTATATAGAGAAGATGTAGAAAATGGAACTATAATAATCGACATACTTAATCTTGATTTAATGGAAAATCAAGGACGTATACTTGTTGAGAAAGGTGCTCAAGCTATAATCGGTAGAGGAGGAGGTTATAGTTTAGTAATAGACACAGTAAGTGTACCTGTAATACCCATGAATATGAAATCAACCGACCTTCTAAGAGCAATAGAAATGGCAAAGCGATATTCTAAAAAAGTAGTATTAATACTTGGAGATAATGAAGTTTCTTTTGATTATGTTGGTTGGAGAAATGTCATAAGTACTGAAATAACTGAAGAATGGTTTGAATCTAAATACGAAATAAGAAGTAAGGTTGTAAAGTATATAGACCAAAAAGATGAAGTTGTAATAGTTGGTGGAGGTCTAGCGTGTTCTTTTGCGAGACAATATGGTATTGATAGTGTATTTGCAACTGCCAGTGACGAATCTATAAGAGAAGCTGTTGAGTATTGTAAGAAATTATTAGATACATTAGGCGAGGAAAAATTTAATAATGAAGTATTAAGAAATATATTAGATGGTATAAAAGATGGAGTAATTGCTATAGATAGTAATGGAAGTATAATTTTGTACAATGAAAGTGCAAAAAACATGCTTAAAGTAGAAAGAAAATGCGCGCTTAATAAATATATTCTAGATATATTTCCAAAAATGGGATGGCTATTAGATTGTCTACATGAGAAAGATGATGTAGAAGATAGGAAGATAAGAAATATAAACAACTTGATTGTTAATACTAGAACAACATTAATAAAAGTAGATGATAGCACTTATGGAGTTTTAGGAATAATACAAGATATAACTAAGCTACAAAATTTAGAAAGAAAAATAAGGTTTGATTTAAATCAAAAAGGTCTATATGCTAGATATACTTTTGATGATTTTTTATTTAAAGATAAATTAACAAAGGAATTTATTGAAGAAGCTAAAAAAATTGGGAAAAGTGATTACACAACACTACTTTATGGAGAAAGTGGGTCTGGTAAAGAAATTATAGCCCATAGTATACATAATATAAGCAAAAGAAAAGACAGGCCTTTTGTGGCTATAAACTGTGCTACTATAGCAGAAAATTTACTTGAAAGTGAGCTTTTTGGATATGAAGAAGGTGCATTTACAGGTGCTAGGAAAGGTGGAAAAAGAGGGTTATTTGAACTTGCTCATGGAGGAACTCTTTTTCTTGATGAAATAAACAGTGTCTCATTTAATATTCAGACAAAACTATTAAGAGTAATAGAGGAGCGACAAATAATGAGAATTGGCTCTGACTACATAATACCTTTGGATATTAGAATCATAGCAGCTACCAATGAATCTTTAACAGAAAAAATAGTTATGGGTACATTTAGAGCTGACTTATTTTATAGATTAAGTAGTTTAGAGATAAATATCCCTCCTTTAAGAGATAGAAGAGAAGATATAATACCATTGTTTAATAATTTTGTAAATGAAGTTTTAAAGGATGATGGTTTACATGGAATAAACAGTATAGATGAAAATTTTGCTCTAACTAAGGATGAGATAAATGCGCTATATAATTATAGTTGGCCTGGAAATGTTAGAGAGCTAAAAACAATAGCTCAAAAGTATGTTGTGACAGGGAAAATTAAATTAAGAAAAGAGCAAAACTTTAAGGCTAAAGAAGTAGTACCTAGTTCTAATGTAGAAGAATTTAATGTTGAAACAACAGCAAGTATGGAAACTACAGATAAAGTCATAGATATAAGTAAGATAAATGATGGTAAGGTAAGTATAGATATAAAAGAAGTAAATAAGTATGTTGAAGAAAAAATAATAAGCATGCTTTTTGCTCAGGGGCTTTCCAAAAATGAAGTTGCACAAGTTCTTGGAATAAGTAGAACATCTCTATGGAAAAAGTATAATAAAAATATTTGACATAATTACATATAAATTATTTTGAAGTGATGTTAATTTTTCAAAACGAATGTTAAGAAAAATTAACATTATTTTTTTGTAGAATTTTATTTTTTCAGACAAGCACATAGATTTGTAAGAAAAATAACTTAAACACTTAATTTTAGTAGTGAAAAAAATCAGAATTCTAAACAAAAGTAGTTTTACATAAAGTTAAATTTGTTGGCATGCTAATTGCTTAATATAAATGTGAGAGTAAATACAATTTTAGGGGTGATGGTATGAGTCAAAGTATGGTTGGTAAGCATGCAATGTGGCCAAAAGAAAATGATGTTATATTTAGCTTATCTGGAAGAGCTCAAGCAGCAGAAAAAGCTTTAGGTATGGATAATGTAATAAATGCAACAATAGGCGCTCTAATGGATGACTCAGGAAAATTAATAACAATGAAAACTGTATATGATGAATATAAAGCATTAGATAACTGTGATATAGGTGCATATGCAGCCCTTGAAGGTCAGCCAGACTACTTAGAAGCAGTTAAAAAAGTATTTTTTAGAGATTACTTACCAGAAGGACATATAAGAGTATTAGCTTCACCAGGAGGAAGTGGTGCAATAAAACTAGCTGTATGGAATTATACAAATGAAGGTGACGAAGTTTTAACATCTGATTGGTTTTGGAGTCCATATGTTAGTATAGCTGAAGAAGCTAATAGAAAAGTAGTAAACTACCAATTGTTTGATGAAAATAGAAAATTTAATTTTGATTCATTCAAAGAAAATTTTGTGAATATAGCAGAAAAACAAGGAAGAGTTTTTACAATTATAAATACACCAGCTCACAATCCAACAGGATATAGTGTTGCAGATGATGAGTGGGATAAAATATTAGACTTATCAAAAGAAGTTGCACAAGATAAAGACAAAAAGATAATATTTTTCGTAGATTCAGCATATATTGACTTTGCAGGTGATGATGATGTATGTAGAAAATTCTTTAAGAAATTTTCCAACTTGCCTGAAAACGTTCTTATATTAGTTGGTTTTAGTATGTCAAAAGGATTTACAGCTTATGGAATGAGAATGGGAGCTATAATTTGTATATCTTCAAGTGAAGATGTAGCAGAAGAGTTCCATTATTCATGTGTTCATTCATGTAGAGCAAACTGGTCAAATTGCAATAGAAGTGCTATGGCAGTTCTATCTAATATTGTAAATGACCCTAAAAAATTCAAAGAATATGAGGAGGAAAAAGAAGTATACAAAAAAATGCTGACTAGAAGAGCAGATGTATTTGTAAAAGAAGCTGAAAGAGTAGGATTAGAAATTCTTCCATATATAGCAGGTTTCTTTGTAAGTATACCATGTGATAATCCAAGAGAAGTATGTGAAGAATTAACTAAACACAATGTATTTGCAATTCCATTGAAGATGGGATTAAGATTTGCAGTTTGTGCAGTTTCAGAAGAAAAATGTAAGAAAGCACCAAGTATTATAAAAGAAGCACTTGAAAGTTTAGAAGTAAAAATAAATAATTAATTTCATTGAACAAATTGGGTGGACTATGAATTTAATAATTGTAGATGGAGGGAATTTTATATGAAACAATTGATGACAGGTAATGAGGCAATTGCACGTGGAGCCTATGAGGCTGGTGTTAAATATGCATCTGCATATCCAGGTACTCCAAGTACAGAAATACTAGAAAATTTAGCAACATATAAAGATGCAATAGTTGCAGAATGGGCTCCAAACGAAAAGGTAGCACTTGAGGCTGCTATAGGGGGTTCAATTGCAGGAGCAAGAACTATGGCTTCTATGAAACATGTTGGTGTAAATGTTGCAGCGGATCCAATATTTACTTATGCATATACAGGCGTAAATGGTGGTATGGTACTTATTACTGCAGATGAACCGGGAATGCATTCATCTCAAAATGAACAAGACAATAGAATGTATGCAAAGTTTGCAAAGATACCTTTATTTGAACCATCAACTAGCCAAGAAGCTAAAGATATGATAAAAGAAGCTTTTGAAGTAAGTGAAAAATATGATACACCAGTTTTATATAGAGTTACAACAAGACTCTGTCACTCAAAAGGTTTAGTAGAGTGTTATGATAGAGAAGAAGTTGAAATTAAAGAGTATGTGAAAAATGCTAAAAAAATGGTTACTGTTCCAGCAAATGCTCAAATAAGAAGAGGCGTTGTTGAAGAGAGAATGGAAACTCTTAAAAAATTCTCAAATGAAACTGAATTAAACTACTATGAAATAAATGATACAAAAATAGGTGTTATAGCTTCAGGTATGTGTTGTAATTTTGCTAAAGAAGTATTTGAAAAAAATGCATCATATATGAAGTTAGGATTTACAAATCCATTACCTTATGAAAAAATAAAAGAATTTGCAGACAAAGTAGATAAAATATATGTAATAGAAGAAAACGACCCATTTATAGAAGAACAAATAAAAGCGTATGGAATAGATTGTATTGGAAAAGATGTAATACCTCCATATGGAGAAATGACACCAGATGTTTTAAGAAAAGCTATATTTGGAAAAACAAATGACACTATAGAATATAAAACTGAATTAGTAACACCAAGACCACCAAGTTTCTGTGCAGGATGTCCACATAGAGGATTCTTCTATGAACTTGGAAAGAGAAAAAATTTAATAGTTGGTGGAGATATAGGATGTTATACTCTTGGATTTGCTCCTCCATATAATGGAATAGATTATGTTGTTTGTATGGGTTCTGCCTTTGGAACTGCACATGGTGCTCAAAAAGTTCTTAACATGAAAGAAGGAAATGAAAAGAGATTAGTAGGTGTACTTGGAGATTCAACTTTCTTCCATACAGGAATAAATGGTCTTTTAGATGTAGTTTACAATAGAGGTAATTCTATATCAGTAATATTAGACAATAGAATAACTGGAATGACAGGACATCAAGAAAATCCAGGTTCAGGATATACTTTACAAGGTGATAAAACTAAAGATGTTGACATAGAAGGATTAGTCAAAGCTTGTGGAATAGAACATGTAAGAGTTATAGACCCTAATAATCTAAAAGAAGTAAATGAAGCATTAGATTGGGCTTTGGCTATAGAAGATGAACCATCTGTAATAATCACAAGATGGCCATGTGTACTTAAAAAATTCTCTAAAGAAGATATAGAAGAGTTTAATAATCCATTTAAAACTAAGTGTAAGGTTGACCATGATAAGTGTATAGGATGTAAATTATGCTTAAAAACTGGATGTCCAGCACTATCATTTGATAAAGAAAATAAATTATCAAATATAGATAGAAATCAGTGTGTAGGATGTGGAGTATGTTCACAAGTTTGTCCAAAACAAGCAATAGTTAAGGAGGAAAAATAATATGACTAAGAGTATACTTTTGGTAGGTGTAGGAGGTCAAGGAACTATACTTGCTAGTAAATTATTAACTATGGGATTGATGGAAGCTGGATATGATGTAAAAATGAGTGAGATACATGGTATGAGCCAAAGAGGAGGTTCAGTTTCTTCACAAGTTAGATATGGAGATTGTGTTCATTCTCCAGTTATAGAAATTGGAGGAGCAGACATTTTAGTATCTTTTGAAAAGATGGAGGCTTTAAGATGGTTTAATTATCTAAAGCCAGAAGGAAAAGCTTTAGTAAATAATCATAGAATAGACTCTATGACTGTTTTAATCGGAGGAGCTGAATATCAAGAAAATGATATAGATGCAGAATTAAATAGATTAAATGCAAAAGTGATAAATGCAGCAGATAAAGCTGAAGAATTAGGAAATGCAAAGATAATGAATGTTATTTTATTAGGATGTCTAGTTAAATCTATGGAACTAGAGTCTATTGACTGGGAAAAAATTATAAGTGAAAATGTTAAACCAAAATTTGTCGAGTTAAATATAAAAGCTTTCCATGAAGGTATGGAAATGGTTGGCAAATAGTTTATAATATATATAAGATAAACTATAGAAATTAATGCGAAAGGAAGAAAAGTATGACTTATAGAATATTAGCCATAAATCCAGGTTCTACTTCTACAAAAATAGGAGTATATGATGGAGAAGAACAAATTTTTGTGAAGACGATAGACCATCCAGCAGAGGAGATTGCAAAATATAATACAATTCAAGACCAATTTGAAATGCGTAAAGAGGCAGTTTTAAGTATTCTTGAAGAAAACAATATAGATTTAAAATCTCTTAGTGCAATAGTTGGAAGAGGTGGAGTTTTACCACCAGTAAAATCAGGGGCATATTTAGTAAATGAAGAAATGATTGATGTACTTAAACATAGACCAGTACTTGAGCATGCTTCAAATTTAGGAGCAGTTGTTGCACATGCAATATCAGAACCACTTGGAATAAATTCATATATCTATGATTCTGTTGCAGTAGACGAACTTATAGATATAGCAAGAGTATCTGGGCTTTGTGGAATGGATAGATCAAGTGCAGGGCATGCACTAAATACTAGAGCAATGGCTTTAAAATATGCTAAAGATAGAGGTAAAGATTACAAGAGTTTAAACTTAATAGTAGCTCATATTGGTGGAGGAGTAAGTATTTATCTTCATGAAAAAGGAAGAATGGTTGATATGTTATCTGATGATGAAGGGCCATTTTCACCAGAAAGATCAGGAAGAGTTCCTGCTACAAAATTAGTAGCTGCTTGTTATTCAGGTCAATGCTCAGAAAGAGAAATGACTAAAAAGATAAGAGGTAAAGGTGGTATAGTTTCATATTTAAATACTGTAGATGCTAGAGAAGTTGAAAAGATGATAGCAGAAGGAAATGAAGAAGCCAAAATTATTTATGAGGCAATGGCATATCAATTGGCAAAAGGAATTGGAGAATTAGCAACTGTAGTAGATGGAAAAGTTGATGCTATAATTATAACAGGTGGAATTGCATATTCTGAAATGTTTACTTCAATGGTTAAAAAGAGAGTTGAATTTATAGCGCCAGTAGAAATTATGGCAGGAGAAAATGAGTTAGAATCACTTGCTTTTGGAACTCTTAGAGTGCTAAATGGAGAAGAAGAAGCTAGAATTTATAGTGAAAATTAATTAAATTAACTAAAAATGTTTAAATATTAGAAAAGTGGTATATCTATTTTTACACTAAAGCTTAGAATATAGGTGAAGACGTGTAAAATATGGATTGCCACTTTTTTTATGATTGAAATTCTATATTAAAATGATGAAAAATTTTGTAAAACTTTGTACTTATATATATATTTTATTGGTATTTATTGTTATTATTATTATGAGGAGTGATTTTTAATGGGAAAAATTAATTTAAAAAGTATGATAAGGTTGTTTTCAGGTTTTTTTATATTTGCAATTTCTTCTGTGCTTATGGTTAATGCACATGTTGGTCTTATGCCTTGGGATGTGCTTCATCAAGGTTTATCTATAAAATTAGGTATAACTATAGGTCAGGCGTCCATATTGGTAGGTGTTATAATCGTTATATTGGATGCAGTTTTTGGTGAAAATATAGGATGGGGTACATTGCTAAATATGACATTTATAGGAATTTTCATTGATTTAGTAATATTTTCAGGTGTGATACCTCATGCAAGTAATACTTATATAGGAGTATTAATGGTTGTTATAGGAATCATCTTAGCTGCTATAGCTAGTTTTTTGTATTTAGGAGTTTGCCTTGGAAGTGGGCCAAGAGATGGTCTTATGATTGCTCTTCAGAAAAAAACTAATAGGTCTGTACGTCTTGTTAGAACAGTTCTTGAAATATTAGCACTCGTTGCTGGTTGGTTATTAGGTGGTTCTGTAGGAATTGGTACACTTGTAAGTGCTTTAGGTTTAGGGTATGTATTACAAATAGTGTTTAGAATGTTTAAATTTGATACAAAATCTCTTAAACATAGATTCATTATAGATGATATAAAAGAGTGGAAAGAAAAGAAAAATGATGAACATAAATGTAAATCAAGCATTGTAATAAAAAATGAACAAAATTAATTATACTAAAATGTATCTATATTTTAGTTAACTTTATAAGGAAAGTAAGGAGATTTGAAAGTGGAATTATGGGATTTGTATAATGCTGATGGAATTAAAACAGGAAATGTTATAGAGCGAGATAATTCTATTGAAGAAGGATATTATCATTTAGCAGTTGAAGTGTGGATTGTAAATAGTAATTTTCAGGTTTTAATTCAGAAAAGGTCTGAAAATAAAAAGACACTGCCAAATATATGGGGGATGACAACTGGATGTATTGTTTCTGGAGAAGAAAGTTTAGATGGTGCAATTCGTGAGGCTAAGGAAGAAATAGGAATTGATATATCCAAAGATGAGATAAAGATTTTTAGAAGTATGATTCATGGAGATACTTTATGGGATGTATATTTAGTTAAAAAAGAGTATGATGTATCAAATGCAATTTTACAAAAAGAAGAAGTAAGTGATATAAAATGGGTAAGTACAGGTGAAATAAGACAATTATTAAAAAAGGGCTTATTTTTTGAATATCCAGAGATATATGATTTACTATCTGATATAGATAATAATGATTTAAATATATAATGTAGGCAGAATTAGATATAAGTATGTATTATCTAAAATTATCTTCTCTAAAATTTAATGTTGTATTAGGAAGAATTAATGCATTATTTTTAATGTTCTCCTAATTAGATTTTAGAATTAGAGTAATAAGTTTGATTGTTAAGTAGTAAAAATCTGGGGAGGATTACGCTGTGGAGAATAATAAAGAATTGACACCCGATAGTTCAAAATATAAGATTGTTTCTATATCTGTGGTAGTGATTATTTTAATTACATTTTGGTATATGTTAAATATGGTGCTTTTAACATTTATAATGACTTTTGTTTTTTATAATTTATTAGTTTCCATAAGAAAAAGAATTAGGAAATTATTTTCTTTCTATGTTCCTGATTCATTAATAATTATAGTATTATATTCGTTATTTGCTATATTATTAGTACTAATTAGTTATGCAGTTGTGCCAATAATTATAGTTCAACTTACAGAGTTAAGCAGGATTTTAAGTAATTTTGATGTAAATCAATTTGCTCAATCTTTAGGGCCAAAGATTTATCCTATTGTTTCAAAGTTGGATTTTAATAAATATATTTCACAGGCAGGATTGTTAATAGCATCAGCAGCAACTAAAGTTGGAAGTTTTGGGATAAATATATTACTAGCTTTTTTACTTAGTTTACTGCTTTTACTTGAAAAAAATGATATTAAAAAATTTGGAAATAAACTTGCAGAAAGTAAAATTTCTTTCATCTATAATTCTCTTGTATTTTTTGGAAAAAGTTTTGTGAAAAATTTTGGTGATGTAATGAAAGTACAAGTAATGATTGCATTTATAAATTCTATTGTTTCTATGATTTTTTTAGGATTTATGGGTTTTCCTCAAATATGGGCTTTAGGGCTTATGATTTTTGTTTTGGGTCTTATTCCAGTAGCTGGAGTTATAGTGTCTCTAATTCCATTAACAGTAATAGCCCTTAATATAGGAGGAATAGCAAAAGTATTTGGCGTTTTGGCCATGATTTGTATAGTGCATGCAGTGGAAACATATATATTAAATCCTAAGTTGATGTCAAATAGAACAAAACTTCCAGTTTGTTTTGTTTTCATTATTTTACTTGTAGGAGAGCATTATTTAGGTGTATGGGGATTATTAATTGGAGTTCCAATATTTATGTTTCTTATGGATATATTTGGTGTAAAATTTAGTTCAAGATGATAACTTATAATTACATTTACTTCCTAATACATAATGCTTTAATTGTAAAAAAGAACCTATAATAGATATCTTTTAAAAGGTATCTGTTTTATAGGTTCCATTTTATTTTTTATAAATACTAAATAGTTAAGTATCAATGAAATTATTTCATTTCAAAAGTTTCACAGCTTGCATTTCCTGAGTTTATATGAACTTTTTCAGCCTTGCAAAGTTCATTCTTGTTGTATTTACATTTTACAGCTTCACAATGAATATTATCTGTATCAACTTGGTTAGTGTCATTAGAACGACTAGTTATACCAGATGTATATTTGTCTTCAAAAGAAGCACAGTAAGTATTTCCTGTAGTAGTTGCTTGCATTCCATCTACTTTTATGCTACCAGCATAACAATATCCACTAGTATTATAAGCACAGTTAGTAGCATCACAATTTAAATTATTATTTTTCATAAATAACCTCCTAAGTTTTTTATTTAAACTTATTATGTGAAGTTATTTGAATTTTATACACTTATTTACAATTACATTTCTTACATTTAACAATTATATCTTCAGAAGTTTCTCTTCCTAAATTTTTATTAATATGATACACATCAATATTTTCAGTTGAACCACATATAGAACATTTAAAGTTGTTCTCTAGTAAAGTTCTTTCTCTAAACAACTTCCAGTACATAGAATTAATATAATCATTATAGTTTACCTTAAGGCATGTCTCAAGAAAGTTTATGTATAGATTGTCTAAATCTCCTGTATTTAAGTCTGTATATTCTGGCTCAAAATATTCACAACATCCTCTAAAATCAGGTTTGGTATCTGAAATAACACATTTAATATCATATCTGTAATCTAGGCTAGGCCCCTTCAATGAAAGGTGTGTACAAAAAGAACAAGATGTTTCTGGTAAATTTTTTTCTAGTTCATGTAATTTATTATTCATAAGTATTCCTCCAAAAAATTATTTTGAGTATATAAACAATGTAGATTATTTTAAATCTTTTATTTATTTATATTAAATATATAGGATAAATATTCCAATAAAAGGTGGCTGTTTATTTATTAATGTATTTAATAAGAAAGAGGCTAATCTCTATTTTGAGACAGCCTCTTTTTATTGAGTTATTTAAAATTAAAAGTTTTAATAAAAATCTAATAATATTTATATTTAGCTAGCTAGATTTGTATCCGTTTTGCTTTTTAGTTTTCTGCCATAGTATACAGTTAAAACAGCATACAAAACAGTAAAAATGGTAGCTAAAATATATGATATATTTATACTTAAGTTAAATCCAATTTGAGCATTGAATATATAACTAGAAATTACAAAAGAATAAAACATACCTGGGATTAAGCTTATGATATAATTTTTTTCTTTTATTATAAGATAAACTGTAATCATAGCAAAGGCGAATATAGCAATAGTTTGGTTACTCCAAGAGAAATATCTCCATAATATATTAAATCCAGAAGTGCTAAGTTTTGCAAATATAAGGATGGCTATAACAGGAATAAATATACAGATTGATAATATAACACGATGTTTCTTTTCTTTTTGGTCATAATGGAAATAATCTGCAAGCATTAATCTTAAAGATCTTAAAGCTGTATCTCCAGAAGTTATTGGTAAAACAATAACACCTATTATAGCTATAATACCACCAACAGAACCAAGTAAGTCTCTAGCAACTAAACCTATTACATCAGGAGAACCTATTAATTCACTAGGTATTCCTTTATTGTAAATACCCATAGCAGCTGCCGCCCAAATCATGGCAATTAAACCTTCCAAAATCATCATATTATAAAAAGTGCTTCTACCTTCTTTTTCATTTGAAACTGATCTTGCTATAAGAGTAGCTTGAGTTGAGTGGAATCCAGAAACAATACCACAAGCAACTGTAACAAAGAATGTAGGGATAAGAGGAATTCCATTAGGATGGATACCTTTCCAATTTGCTAGGCTTAAATTGGCTAAGTCATAACCCTGTGTAAATATTCCAATTCCAACACCAGCAGCAGATAAAAGTAGAATGGCTCCAAATATTGGATATATTTTTCCTATTATTTTATCAATTGGAAATAGTGTTGCACATAAATAATATACAAAGATGATTCCATAAACTATCCAAACGACTGGATTATTGATAGTTGATTTCATATTTAGAATTTGAGTAACTACCAAATCTCCAGGTGTATAAATAAAAACTGCACCAACCAAAAGCATTAATAAGCAAAGGAAGATATTATAAACTTGAAAGACCTTATTACCTAAAAATCTGCTGATAAGAGAAGGCATCTGTGCTCCTTTTTCTCTTATACTAATCATTCCACTCATATAGTCATGTAAAGCTCCTCCTAATACACAACCAATAGGAATTAGTATAAACGCAATTGGACCAAATAAAATACCTTGTATAGGTCCTAAAATCGGTCCTGTACCAGCTATATTAAGCAACTCAATAAGACTATTTTTCCATTTTTTCATTGGAACATAGTCTACTCCATCACTCTGAGCAAGTGCAGGTGTTTTTCTGTCATCTGGGCCAAATACTTTTTCACAATAAGCGCCGTATAAAGCACCTCCTATTAGTAAAATAGCCAAACCAATTAAGAATGTTGTCATAACATCACCCCATTTATAAATTTTTTTAGATTCTGTATACATATTGTCTGAATGTGTAAGTTTTTATAAGATTTTATACTTAAAACACTTACAAATTCTATAAAGTATTAAAACTAATATAATTTCAGAAATAAATACATATACATAATCATGCACTTAGTATACAGGTATTTGGAAAAAAATTCAATATTATAACAAGAAAGAATATAAAAAATATTCTGATAATATTCTACAAAAAATTAAAAAATACAAAAAAAATAATTTAAATAGAGGTAAAAAAATGATAAATTAATTGATAGTGTAAGTGTCTATATCTTAACAATATTAAGAGGTCTAAAATTCTTGAAGAAAAAATAGTCAAGTGATATAATGAATTTACAGGTGTATATACACTAGTACATATAGAAAGCGGTGCAATTATGGATAAAGATTTAACATATCAAATCAAAGAGCTAAAGAAAGAAAAAAATGCAATAATACTTGCTCATTTTTATCAACCACCAGAAATACAAGAATTAGCAGATGCAGTTGGAGATTCGTATTACTTAAGTGAAATTGCTAGAGATTGTAAAGAAGAAGTGGTTGTATTTTGTGGTGTGAGATTTATGGGAGAAAGTGCTAAGATATTATCACCTGAAAAAACTGTATTGATGCCAGTAAGTAACGCTGGATGTGCTATGGCAGATATGGTAGATGAAGAAGGCGTGATAAAACTAAAACAACAGTATCCAAATGCTTTGGTTGTATGTTATATAAACTCTACAGCTAAAGTTAAAGCACATTGTGATGTTTCAGTTACATCATCTAGTGCAATTAAAATATTAGAAAACATAGATAATAAAGAAATTATATTCCTCCCAGACAAGAACCTAGGAGGATATATTGCAGAAAAATTCCCTAATAAAGAATTTATATTTTGGGATGGATATTGTAAATATCACAACAATATAAAAGTTGCAGAAATAATTGAATTAAAAGAAAAGTATAAAGATGCAGAAGTATTGGTACATCCAGAATGTAAAAAAGAAATAAGAGACTTAGGTGATTATGTAGGTAGTACATCAGGAATAATAAAATATGCTACTGACAGCAAAAATACAGATTTTATAATAGCAACTGAAGAGGGTATCTTACATGAATTAAAGAAAAACAATCCTAATAAAAATTTTTATATTCCTGGTGGAAGAATACTATGTACAGATATGAAAAAAACAACATTAGAGAATTTGTATAGTACTCTTAAAAATATGGAAAACGAAGTTATTGTAGAAGATGAAATTATGGAAAAGGCTTTAAATTCACTGCTTAATATGCACAGATTAGCAGAAGGATAGAGGGATAGACTTATGAATTTAGAACAGGATGTTTTAATAATTGGAAGTGGTGTTTCGGGACTATATTGTGCATTAAATTTGGATAAAAATTTAAATGTGTTAGTAGTATCAAAATCTACAATTGAAAACAACAATACATATCTTGCACAAGGAGGAATTTCAACTGCTAGAAATATTGATGATATAGAATCTTTTGTAGAAGATACAATGAAGGCTGGTCAGTATAAAAATAGGGTTGAAGCAGTCAAAGTTCTTGCAGATGAATCTATAGAAAATGTAGGTCAAATAGTAGACTATGGTATGCCTTTAGACAAAGAAAATGGAGAGATAGACTATACAAGAGAGGGAGCTCATAGCGTAAATAGAATAGTTCATAGCAAAGATAATACAGGAGAAGTTGTTTTTAAGACTCTATTAAAAGAAGCTAAAACTAGGGAAAATATAACTCTTATAGAAGATGCTTATCTTTTAGATATATTAAAAGATGGTAATAAGTGTATAGGAGCTAGAATTTTTAAGTCTCAAAAAGAAATTCATATCTTTTCAAAGGTAGTAGTTTTAGCTACAGGTGGAATTGGTGGACTTTTTAAAAATTCTACGAATCAAAGACACCTTACAGGAGATGGAATTGCTATAGCATTAAGAAATAATATTAAAATAGAAAATTTAGAATATATTCAAATACACCCAACAGCTTTCTATGAAGAAAATAGTGAAGGTAGAAGGATGCTTATATCTGAATCTTTGAGAGGAGAAGGGGCTAAACTTTTAAACAAAAACAAAAAAAGATTTGTAGATGAACTTCTTCCAAGAGATGTAGTTTCAAAAGCTATTTTTGAACAAATGGAAAAAGATGATTTGCCTTATGTATATTTAGATGCAACACACTTAGATAGTGAATATTTAATCAATAGATTTTCTTTTATATACAATGAATGTTTAAATAGAGGAACAGATATAACCAAAGAATATATAAAAGTATCTCCTGCACAACATTATTTTATGGGAGGGATACATGTTGATTTAGATTCAAAAACATCTATGGAGAACCTATATGCAGTGGGTGAAATTAGTTGTACAGGTGTTCATGGAGCTAATCGACTAGCAAGTAATTCACTACTTGAAGGTCTTGTATTTTCAAAAAGAGCAGCTAAAAATATAAACTCAGTTATAGGTAGTATAGAAGTGAAGTTTATAGAAGTACCAAATATAGAGGTGGATGTAGAAAAAATAAAGGAAGAGAATAAAATATTAGTTATAAAAGAAATAGAAAGAACAAGTGAGGATTTTGGCGATGAATTATTTGATTATTGATAAAATGATACAAGATGCTTTAATAGAAGATGTTCCAAGTGAGGATATAACAACTAATTCTATTGTAGATGAAAATTCGAAGTCTACTGTAGATTTAATTTGTAAACAAGATGGTATAATAGCGGGTTTAGGTGTGTTTAAAAGGGTTTTTGAAATACTTGGAGATGTAGAGGTAGAGTTATATAAAAATGATGGCGATAGGGTAAATAATGCAGAAAAGATAGCTGTATTAACTGGAAATACTAGAAACTTACTTGTGGGAGAACGTGTAGCGTTAAATTATTTACAAAGAATGAGCGGAATAGCTACTGCTACAAGTATGTATGTGGAAAAACTTGAAGGTACAAATACTAAACTATTGGATAGTAGAAAAACAATACCTAATCTTAGAATTTTAGACAAATATTCTGTAAAAGTAGGTGGAGGATGCAATCATAGATTTAATTTATCTGATGGAATATTACTTAAAGATAATCATATTGGAGCTGCAGGTGGCGTCAAAAACGCAGTTGAATTAGCTAGAAAAAACACATCTTTTGTCAGAAAAATAGAGGTAGAAGTGGAAACTCTAGAAATGGTAAAAGAAGCTATAGAAGCTAAAGCAGATATAATAATGTTAGATAATATGAATTTGGAGACAGCAAAAAAGGCTATAGAAATGATAAATGGGAGAGCAGTTGTAGAGTTTTCTGGAAATGTAAATTTAGATACAATAGAATCTATAGGAAAAATTGGTGTTGATGTTGTCTCTGTGGGAGCGCTTACACACTCAGTGAAAGCACTTGATATAAGTATGAAAAACTTAAGAAATATATAAGACAGGACTAAAATAAATTTAATAAAAAAGTATTGAACAGATTTAATTTAATAATGTGATAAATAATTAAAATAGATTACTTAAATAAGCTAGATAAATTTAAGTAATCTATTTTTTATTTATTAAAGTTAACCAAAATGATGAAATAATCAAAAAATAATTGAATAAATATAGAAAAACACTATATTTCTATTGGATAATATTGTTATTATCTATTTTACAGATAAATACGAATAAACTTATAATATAATTACATATGTAAAATTTTGTATAAAATTTAGATAAAAAAGTATAGGGGGAATAAAAATGAAAGTAGCTTATATTTTTAGTAGTACTAACGCACATAAAATTCTAGACAAAATGATAATACCACAATTAGAACAAGGAACTCATGGAGTAGATGTCCTAGGTATGTTTTTCTTTATGGATAATACCTTATTTTTGTCTAAAGGTAACCCAGTGGGAGAAAGATTAAGTAAATTACATGAAAAGACAGATATGATAATAATGGCTTGTGACCAGTGTGCTATAGAAAGAGGGATAGAGGATAATTTGGTCGATGGAGCTACAATTGGATGTTTCCCAAATTTATATGCTTGTTTAGGTGGTGCAGGTGTAGACCAAGTTATAACATTATAAAATCTTGCGGAATACAATCCATAGAAAAAATTTTTCTGTGGATTATTTTAAGTAAAAGATAAATTGTTTAGAGTAGGGGATGAACAAATGTCTAAAATTTTAGTTGAATTCATAAATACTTGACCATCTTGTGATGAGCATGGAGTGTTTATAAAAAAAATTTCTGAGAAGTATACTGACAAGTTAGAAGTAAAACTTTACCAAGCAGGTAAAGATTTCTCATATGTCAAGAAGTATGGAATCATAACAAAAGGAACCTTAATAATAAACCAAAAAAAGAAGTATGATAGATTAAACAAAGATAACATTGAAAAGGCAATAGTAGAAGCTATAAATAATAGTTAAAAGTTTAAAAATTAGGAGCAGTAAAAATGAATATATTAGAAATTGTTTTAAGTGGAGTGAAAAACACTGTGGTAGCTTCTATAGTTACACTAAATGGAGCATCAGGATGGCTTATGATAAGTTTTATATTGGCAGGAGTTCTTCACAATGTTTTAACACCAAAAAGGTTTCAAAAGCAACTTGGAAATAAGAAGTTTTCTTCTCTGATTAAAAGCACTATTTCAGGAATGTTTTTACCAATTTGTAGTTGTGGCGTAATACCATTGGGCATAAGTATGTACTATTCGGGAGCATACTTAGGGCCAGTACTTGCCTTTATGACATCAACTCCAATAATAAATCCAATAGCTGTAGTTCTTTGTTTAGGTCTTTTGGGACCTAAAATTACAATCATTTATCTTATATCTGGATTTTTAGTACCATTTTTAGTAGGAGTTTTGGGGAATACCTTTGGAAAAGAAGAATTATTTTTGCAAAATGACTCAGATGAAGAAGCTATAGAATTAGAAGAAGAAAAGAGAAGCTTTATAGAAAATATGGTTGATGGGCTTAAATGGTCCTTTGGAGAGTTAGCACTTACTATTAGTAAATATGTAATAATGGGAATGCTTTTTGCGGGATTTATAACAACAATTTTTCCAAATAGTATAATTCAAAAATACTTAGGAAATCCAGGTTTACTATCTCTTGGAAGTATATCAATACTTGCATGTGTTATGTATGTATGTGCTGTAGGACATATTCCATTTATAGCAGCCCTTGTTGCAAGTGGAGCATCTCCTGGGATAGCGATAACATTTTTGATAGCTGGTGCAGCGACAAACTTACCAGAACTTATAAGTATGTGTAAACTTATTGGAAAAAGAACTGTTGTTATATATTCAGTTACACTAACACTCTGTTCAATAATAATAGGTTATATAACCAATTTACTTTTGGCAAACAACAATACTGTGAATTTAGAGACAACAAATTCTTCAATACAATTAGCAAATAAACTAATGTTAAATATACCAGATAGTTTTGAATATATATGCACTATTTTGATTATTTTATTTGCACTTAAAGCAGTAATACCAAAGATGAAAGAGGTCATAGGAAATCATGCTTAAAAAGGTAGTTATAATATCATGTGTAGTAATTGCATTAATAGTCTTATCAAGTGTAGTAGATGATAACCTTAAACAAAATGACTCTATTCCAAATGTAAATCAAGAAACATTAACATATTTCAAGAAAAATCATAAGGAAGATATAATAACCTGTGCTGAAGAAGACTTAAATAATGATGGAAAAAAAGATTTAGTAGTTATATATAAAAAAGGTAATAATTCAAATGAAATGGCAGTGGTAGTTTCTGATGCGGAGAGCCATTATATAACAAAACCAATACCAGCACCTATAGAGAATCAAACTATAACTTTTAAAAATATTGATGAGAAGCCACCAATAGAAGTAATAGTGTCAGGTTCTAAAAATGGCAATGTAGGATACTCTATTTATAGAGTAGAGGGTAAAAAACTTGTCGATTTATTTGGAGAAGATATGGACAAGTGTTGCTAAAAATAAAAATAATACATAAAAGAGGGGAAATTGAAATGAAAGTATCTAAAAAGATTCAAGCATTAATCTTAGTTAGTGCAGTGGGGGCATCTATATTAACTGGATGTAGCAGTAAACCAAAGGAAGAGGGGAAAAAAGCTGGAAAAGATGATTATGCGATAGCAGTAGGGTATTATAATTGTGACCATATGACAGCTGGACCAGTAGCAGAAGCAGCAGGAATATATAAAGATTTAGGTCTTAATGTAAAAACTGTTGGGAATGGTAAAGTTCCTGAAGCAATGGCAGCAGGTAAGATGGATGCTGGTTATATAGGAACAAAGGGTCTAGTAGGAGCTATACCTAAAGGTTCACCAATAACAATAGCAGCAAATAATCACACTGGTGGGTCTGAATATTTAATAGTTTCAAATGATATAAAAGAACCTAAGGATTTAGTGGGCAAAAAAATTGCAACAGATATGAGTGATTTCTTATGGATAAGTGATTATGGTCCAGAAACAGGTTTACCAACTGACCCATCAAAATATGAAGTTGTAAATATGGATTCAGATAAAGATAAATATTTAGCTCTTAAAACTGGAAAGATACAAGCATTTACATCTTGTGACCCTTGGGGTTCTGTAGCTGAAAATGATGGAGTAGGAAAAATAATAGCATCAACTCAATATAAAGAAAAAGCTAATAATAAAGAATATAACTGTTGTTCATTCTCATTAAATAAAAACTTTATAAAAGAGCACCCAGACTTAGCAAAAAAATTGGTTTTAGCTCATACTAAAGCAATAGAATATATATATACAAATCCAGCAGAAGCAGCTAAAATATTTGCAAAATATTATAATGTAGAAGAAGAAGTTGCACTTAGAACTATTTATAAAAAGACAGTTGGAGAAGGTAGAACGCTTACTTGGAAAGTTACAGGAGAAGAATACAAAAACAATTTACAAATGTATAAAGATTTAAAGGCATTAGATGAGATACCTAAATATGAAGATACAATTGATACAAGCTTATTAGATTCTTGTGGGGCAGACGACTTTGATAAGTTTATAAAAGAAAAAGTTAATCCCAAATTTCCAGAAGGTATGAGTTATGAAGATTGGAAAGCAAAGGTATTATAAATAAATGGAGAGAATAAAAAATATAATAATACTTTTTGTCATTATTTTAGGAAGTATATTTATAATATTTTTTAATTTTGAAGATAAAGAAGAAATAAAAGGAAAATTAAGAATAGGGGTATCTGATGATACCTCTGGTTTTGTAATAAATTATATGATAAACAAAGATTACTTTGAAAGCATAAAAGTAAGTGATGTAATGGAGACTTTTACAATTAATGATTGCTGAGCAAGTACAATGCAATGGGCTCTGAGTTCAGAGGAAATAGATATAGCAATCATATGTAAAGATGCAGCAAAACAGTATATAAATGCAACTAGTGAGTTTGAAATTGTTGGTACAGTAGTTCAAAATTCAGATATATTTTTATTAAAGAAGAACAATCCTCAAAAAATAGGAATAATTCAAAATAGAAATTATCAATCTGAATTAGTAAAAAAATACTATGAAAATATAAAAATTTCTCCATTATTAGGGACAGCACTAGCATATGGGCTAGAAAGTAATTTAGTAGATGGTGTTGTAATAGACTGTATAAAAGCAATTGGATTAGAAGGCGAAAAAAAATCTACAGCTAAATTAGGTGACTATGATACCTATGTATTAGTTGTGAATAAGGAGTTTGAGAAAAGCAAGTCGTATAGTGATTTTATAAAACTATACAATAAAAGTGTTGATAATTTAAGGAAAGAAACTATATTTAAAAAAGCATTAAAAGAGTATAAGAATATAAGAAATATAGATATGGAGGAAATAAGAAGTTGGAAATTAAAATTTCTAAAGATAGAGGAGATACAATAGCTAAGAAAAAATCTAAAAGTAGTATGGACATTTTATATAAAATAATACTTTTAGTTAGTATATTTTTAGTCTGGCATTTTGCAGCAAAAGATATAGGGAGTTCTTTATTGCTCCCAATGCCAGTAGATGTAATAAAAGGTTTCTTTTACTGTGTGACAGATGTAGAGACAGTGACTAATCTGTTTATAACATTGCAAAGAGTGCTTAAAGGATTTATGTATGCATTATTGTTTGGACTTCCAATAGGATTTATTATGGGATTTTCTAAGACTTTTGAAAAGCTTTTATCTCCAGTAGTAGATTCTGTAAGACAAGTTCCTATAATGGCGTGGGTTCCTCTTACAATAGTATGGTTTGGCATAGGGGATGGTCCAACAATATTTTTAATAGCTTTTTCAGGAGTTTTTCCTATAATTTTAAATACTATTCAAGGTGTAAGAGCAATATCAAAGGATTATTATAATGCAGCTAGAAGTATGGGGGCATCGCCAATTGTAATATTTGCAAATGTAATAGTACCAGCATCTCTTCCAGATATATTGACTGGTTCAAGAATTGCCATAAGTACAGGATGGATGTCTGTTATCTGAGCCGAGTTCATAGCTACGAGTGCCGGTCTCGGTTACTCCATGGTACAAGCTCAGACATTGATGAATACAGATGTATTAATTGGGCTTATGATATTTGCAGCTTTAATAGGATTTATAATAGATAGAGTACTAAAATTTATAAATAAAATCCTTTGTAGATGGAGGTTTGCAGATTAATGAAATTAAGTGTGAGAGATATAAATAAAACATTTGTAAATAGCAAAATACATACAAAGGTTTTGGAAGATATAAGTATAGATATAGAAAATGGTCAATTTGTTTGTCTTTTAGGACCATCAGGATGTGGAAAAACAACTTTACTTACTATAATAGGTGGATTTCAAAAGGCAGAAAGTGGAGATGTCTTTATAAATGATAAAATAGTTAAAAAACCAGGTATAGATAGAGCTTTCATATTTCAAAACTACGCTCTATTTCCTTGGAAGACTATAAGGGGCAATGTTTTATTTCCTATGAAACAGCAGAAAATACCGAAAGAAAAGAGAGAAGAAATGTTGGAAGAGCTTTTGGTTATGTCTGATTTAAAAGGGAAAGAAAATCTGTTTCCTCATCAATTGTCTGGAGGAATGAAACAAAGAGTTGCTATGATAAGAGCTTTAGCCTGTAATCCTGAAGTATTATTAATGGATGAACCACTAGGAGCAGTTGATTTTCAAATGAGACAAAACTTACAAGAAGAACTTGAAAGAATATGGACAAAAAAGAAAATAACTGCATTAATGGTAACTCATGATGTTGATGAAGCTGTATATATGAGTGATAGAGTTATAGTAATGTCAAGGGATAAGGGAAGAATTCTTGACGATATAAATATAGACATTCCAAGACCTAGGGCTAGAGGGAGCCAAGAATATGAAGAATATAAGAATAAATTAACTGACATTTTGTCAAAATGTTATGATGTTTAAAGAGGAGTAGAAATGAGTCAAATAGAAAAATACAATAGTTTAAATGACACACAACGAAAGATAAGAATATCTATTATGGATATGATAATAGATAATTGTTCTAGTGTTACACTTAAAGAAGTAATTGAACATATAAGTATAAATTTAAGCTTAGAAAAAGAATATCTAGAAACTACACTGAACCATTTTATTGATAAAAATATAATGGTTGTTGATGGAGATAGCATAAATTTTATATATCCAGTATCAGCATTACCTACTAATCATAAAGTTACATTAAGTGATAATAGAAGCTTCAGTGCAATGTGTGCTATAGATGCAATAGGAACTTCTTGCACATTTAATCAAGATGTAAGAATAAATTCTATTTGTAGTGCCACAGGTAAAGAAATAGAAATATTTATAAAAGATGAAAAAATTGAATATGTAAACAATCCAGATTTAAGAGTGCTTCATATAAACCTTGATAAGCATTCAAATTGGGCAGCAAGTTGCTGAAATGTAATGAATTTCTTCTGGACGAAGAATGATTTTGATGCATGGACAAAAGAAGCTGGATTATCAGATGATGAAGATATATATTGCTTGGACATTAATGAAGCAATAGTAGAATCGTATAAAATATTTAAACTTGAACAAAAAGTATTAGTATAGGAATGTACCTATCAAAAACTAAAAATATCCTTTAGACAAAATATCCATACAATATACACTATTAGTATTTAACATATATATGAGATGTATTTAAATCTAAAGGGATATTTTTAGTTTTTATAGATATTTAGATAGCTTTATTAAGTATATATTTGTTTATAACCTTTGCAACTCCATTTTCATTGTTGGTATCAGTAACATAATCAGCAATTTCTTTTATGCTACTACGTGCATTTCCCATAGCCACACCAAGTCCTGCATATTTTATCATATGTTGGTCATTTTCTTCATCACCAACAGCAATAGCATTTTCTATAGGTATATTTAGATTATTACATAATGTTTGAAGTGCAGTACCCTTATTAGTAGTTTTACCTAAAAATTCTAAATAAAAGGGAGCAGACCTTACTATAGTATATCTATTGAATAAATTCTTAGGAAGTTGTTTTATAATTTCTTCTAATCTTTCTGGTTCATCAACTATCATAACCTTACAGATTTTAATAGATTTATCAATTTTATCTTTATGTATATATTTAACTTCTATATCATTCAATTTAGCTTCATGAAGTGTGTACTTACCAGGAATTTCGTTTGGAGTAACTAAATTTGTCATGGTATTTATGTGTATTTTGGTATTATATTTTTTGCAAACATTGTTATATATAAAATCAAAGTCGTCTAAAGTCATCTCTACATTATGTATTATTTTTTCACTTTTAACCTCTTGAATCATAGCTCCATTGAAGCATATAACATAATCACCTTCATCTGTTAGATTTAATTGATTTAAAAGTCCTTTGACACCAGGAAGGGGTCTACCTGTTGTTATAACTACTTTAGCTCCAGCTTTCTTTGCTTCTTGAATAGATTCAAATACTTCAGGAGTAACTTTTCTTTTTGTATTTAATATTGTTCCATCAATATCTAGTGCGATTAATTTGTACATATCAACCTCCAGTAATTTATATCCTCAATTTCCTAATGAAAACGTTGACACAGCTAGTGTTGAACAAAATTTCAGTAGAAAATTTAATGTGTATATTATTATACCAAGAGATAAGCAATTTAGAAAGTTTAATAGTATTAATTTTTTGATAAAATTATTACTTATATAACATACTTATGTAAGATTGTATCTTTTATGAGTGTATAAAAGTTAACTATAAAAAATGGCATCGTTTGCATTTTGATGTAGAGATAAGCTTATACTATAAAGGTTAATAGTTCTATATGAAAGCTTTATTAAAGTTGGTATAGTAATTAGTTTTATTCTATAAAATATTGTAATTACAATAATCATATGTTATTATTCAACATGATTATAATGTAAATATTACTCAAAATAATAATTTATAAAGTCATAGTAGTATGTAATACATGTAAATAATAGCATGTAATGCATATAAAACTATATTTATAAATAAAGAACAAATTTATAAAGGAGAGTTTTAAATGAAGTTTTCAGAGTTTAAGTATGAAAGACCAAATTATGATAGTATAAAAAAAGAGTTTTTAAAGTGTGTAGAGGAAATAGATAATTCTTGTTGTTATGATGAACAACAAGAAAATATACATAAAATTAATTTTTTGAGAAATAAAATAGAAACGTTGTCAAACATAGCATCTATAAGATACAGTATAAATACTCTTAATAAACTCTATCAAGAGGAAAAAAAATATTGGGACGAATATATGCCTTTATATGAAGAATTAAATTCATATTTTTATAATGTTATAGTAAATTCTAAATTTAAATCTAATTTAAAAAAAGAATTTGGAGAACAATTTTTTACAATAGTGGATTATTCTTTAAAAAGTTTTTCTAAAGATATAATAAAGGAATTACAAGAAGAAAATAAATTGTGTTCAGAGTATACTAAACTTTTAGCATCTGCACAGATAATGTTTGAAGGAGAAGAGAGAAACTTATCTGGAATGGGAATGTTTATGTGTTCTAAGTCTAGAAAAACAAGGGAATTAGCGAATAAGGCATATTATAATTTCTTTGAAGAAAATGAACCTAAATTTGATGATATATTTGATAAATTAGTTAAACTGAGAGATAAAATAGCAAAAAAACTAGGTTTTAAAAACTTTGTAGAGCTTGGATATATTAGAATGATGAGAAGTAACTACAGAGAAGATAGGATTGAAAATTTTAGAAAACAAGTATTAAAATATATTGTACCACTGGCTGATGAACTTTATGAAAAGCAAGCTAAGAGAACCGGTCTAGAATCTTTGAGTTACATAGATGAAGGCTTAGAATTTTTAACAGGAAATCCAACGTTAAAGGGAAATTCAGAATACATAATTGAAAATGGAAAAAGAATGTATGCTGAATTATCTAAAGAAACTGGTGAATTTTTTAATTTTATGTTAGAAAACGAACTTATGGATTTAGAAACAAAGAAAGGAAAAGGGGCTGGTGGGTACTGTACTTATATACCAGACTACAAGTCGCCATTTATTTTTTCTAACTTTAATCAAACATCTGATGATATAGATGTATTGACACATGAGGCAGGTCATGCATTTCAATTGTATATGTCCAGATGGATTGAAATGCCAGAGATTAATTTTCCTACACTGGATAGTTGCGAAATTCATTCAATGAGTATGGAATTTATAACATGGCCATGGATGGAGTTATTTTTTAAGGAAGACACAGATAAATACAAGTTTACTCATTTATCATCTGCAATTAAATTTATACCTTATGGAGTAGTTGTTGATGAATTTCAGCATTATATTTATAAAAATCCTAATATTGACAAATCAAAAAGAAAAGAAATATGGAGGTTTTTAGAGAAAAAATACTTACCACATAGAAAGTATGATGATAATTCTTTTTTAGAACGAGGTTGCTGGTGGTTTAAACAAGGTCACATATTTAAAAATCCTTTTTACTATATAGATTATGCATTAGCTCAAATTTGTGCATTACAATTTTGGAAAAAAATGATTAAAGACAAAGATTCTGGATGGAATGACTATATAAACATCTGTAAAGTAGGTGGAACAAAGTCATTTTTAGATATTGTAAGTATAGGAAATCTATATTCTCCATTTGACAATGATTGTATAAAATCTGTTATAGGTGATGTGAAATCATGGTTTGATGAAATAAATGACATCAATTTGTAAAAAATTATGAGAAATTTGTTCTCCCAGCTTAAGAATTAAAAACATATATCTTTCTTACAAAAATGATTATGTTTTTAATCAATATGAAATAATAAACCAAAAAAGATTTGTACTTAAAAAAAAAAGAAAATACAGGAAATATGTAATATCAACATTTGGAAAAAAAAGTAAAAATGTATACAAAATACATATAAAAAAACTATTGCAAATTTTATAGAATGTTTATATACTTAAGTCAACAGAGATAGAAAAAAGCTATTTATAAAAATAAAAAGATAAATTGCTAACTTTTCAATTTTCTGAAAATATAATAATCCGGGGGAAGAGTATGGGAGACTGCTTTATAAAAAGCGACCGAAGGGACAAATTTAATCTTACATACCCAGAAGATTAAATGAAATTCTCAGGTAAAGATGACTGTACTTGGACGGGTCTCTGAAAATGATTTTAACAGGGAAGACAAATTGGGAGATTTGTTTTTCCTGTTTTTTATTTATCGAGCAATAAATAAAAATTTGAAAGAGAGTAAAAAAATGATAATAATCACAAATAATCCAAAAGTAAAAGAAGAAGTTCAAGACAGAAAAGTTTTATTTAAAGATACAACTTATATTGGAATCTTAGAAACAAGTAGAGATTTGATACATGAAGGATATGAACTTTTATCTCATCCACTATATGGGAGTGTAAAACCAAATGAGACACCTTATAGAACAGTTATACTAAAACAAGGAAATCGTTTGGATATAAACTCTTTAACCTTAATTGAAGAAGCAATCATAACTGCAAGTAAATTTCAGAATAATAAAAAGACTCCAGCATGGACAGAAAGCGTTCAAGATGACTTTAGAGTAATCGATTATGACATATTTTATAATACAATACAAAGAATGCAGTATGAATAAATGAATTTGTTAAAAAGTTATTAAAATAGCATAAATATTAAATCTGATTTAATATTAAATAAAAATTAAGAAATTTAATTGGGGAGGATAAGTCAAAATGGAAAATGTGTATGACTTAGTAATAATTGGTTCAGGACCAGCAGGGCTTGCAGCAGGTCTTTATGGAGCAAGAGCAAAGTTGAAAACTCTAATCCTAGAAAAAGATAAGACTGGTGGGCAAATTGTAATAACACATGAAATTGCAAATTATCCAGGGTCAGTTCCAAATGCAACAGGACCAAGTCTAATAGCTAGAATGGTTGAGCAATGTAAAGAGTTCGGAGCAGAAATGTTAAGAGACAACATTGTAGATACTGAACTAGATGGAGATATAAAAGTTTTAAAAGGACAAAAGGCAGAATATAGAGCAAAAGCAGTAATAATAGGAACAGGAGCAACACCAAGAAAAATTGGTTGCCCAGGAGAAAAAGAACTTACTGGTAAAGGGGTTTCATATTGTGCAACTTGTGATGCAGATTTCTTTGAAGACTTTGAAGTCTTTGTTGTAGGTGGAGGAGACAGTGCATTAGAGGAAGCAATGTATTTAACTAAGTTTGCTAGAAAAGTAACAATTGTACATAGAAGACAAGGATTTAGATGCGCTAAAAGTGTTGAAGAAAAAGCAAAGGCTAATCCAAAGATAGAGTTTTTACTAGATACAGTAATAGAAGAAATAAAAGGTGATGGAATATTAGAATCAGTTGTATTTAAGAATAAAGTTACTGGAGAAACTCATGAATACTTTGCAGATGAAGAGGATGGAACAATGGGAGTATTTGTTTTCGTTGGATTAGATGCTCAAACTGATTTATTCAAAGGCAAAGTTGATATGGATGAAAAAGGTTACATAATAACTGATGAAGACATGAGAACTAATATACCAGGTGTATTTGCAGCAGGTGATTGCAGATCTAAGACTCTAAGACAGGTTGTAACTGCAACTAACGATGGAGCAATTGCATCTATAGTAGCTGAAAAATATATTGATGAAAAGTTTGAAAACTAAAAAGCTATAAAGTAAAGTTAATGAATAATATTTAAAATATTAAAATAAAATAAAAATTTCAAGGGGGAACATGAAAATGTTAGATTTAGATAAAAGTACTTTTGATGAAGAAGTTTTAAACGCAGAAGGTTTTGTATTTGTTGATTTCTGGAGTGAAGGTTGTGAACCTTGTAAAGCTTTAATGCCAGATGTTCATAAATTAGCTGAAACTTATGGGGATAAAATAAAATTCTGTAAAATGGATACAACAAAAGCTAGAAGATTAGCGATAAAACAAAAAGTATTAGGACTTCCAACTATGGCTATATACAAAGATGGAGAAAAAGTAGACGAAGTTACTAAGGATGATGCTACAATTACTAATATAGAAGATATGATTAAAAAATATCTTTAATATATTGATACAATATTAACAAAAACAAAGAAAAAATCGATTTAAGTCTAGAAGTAAAATAAAAAGGATTTTTATGTCTTAGTTTGTTAAAAAAATAATTTTGGATAAAATATTTTTTTTACGATAAAGAATTTTTAGTAATAAAACAAATATCAAGACATAAAAACACAATATGAAAACATCTTTAAAATAAGTTAGAAAATATTGATATAACTTTGAGAAAAACTCAAATGCATATATACAAAATTAAATAACAGGAGGTGCAAGTATGCGTCTTGAATTAGGGAAAATCTTTATAAAAGATATTCAATTTGGTGATGTAACAGAAGTGAAAGATGGAGTATTATTCATCAATAAGCAAGAGATGCTACAAGAAATTGGTGGAGATGAGCATATTAAGTCTATAGATATAGAATTAGCTCGTCCAGGTGAAAGCATAAGAATAACACCTGTAAAAGATGTTATTGAGCCAAGAGTAAAAGTTGAAGGTAATGGGGGAATATTCCCAGGTATCATGTCTAAGGTTGACACTGTAGGAGAAGGAAAAACTCATGCTTTAAAAGGTGTAGCTGTTGTAACTACTGGAAAGATAGTAGGTTTCCAAGAAGGTATAGTAGATATGACTGGAGAAGGGGCTAAATACACTCCATTTTCTAAATTAAATAATGTAGTAGTAGTAGCTGAACCTATTGATGGTTTAAAACAATACGCTCATGAAAAAGCTGTTAGAATGATAGGATTCAAAGCAGCAATGTATTTAGGAGAAGCAGCAAGAAATCTTACTCCAGACGAAGTTTCAGTGTATGAAACTAAACCTCTTCTTGAGTCAATAAAAGAGTATCCAGAACTTCCAAAAGTAGGATATGTTTACATGCTTCAAACTCAAGGATTATTACATGACACTTATGTATATGGTGTAGATGCAAAACAAATAGTACCAACTTTATTATATCCAACAGAATTAATGGACGGAGCAATTGTAAGTGGTAACTGTGTTTCTGCATGTGATAAAAATCCAAGTTATGTTCATATAAACAATGGAGTTGTTGAAGACTTATATGCAAGACATGGTAAAGATATAAATTTTGTAGGTGTAATTATAACTAATGAAAATGTTTACCTAGCAGATAAAGAAAGATCTTCAAACTGGACTTCTAAGTTATGTAAATACTTAGGATTAGACGCAGTTATAGTTTCACAAGAAGGTTTTGGAAATCCAGATACTGACCTTATAATGAACTGCAAAAAAATAGAAATGCAAGGTGTAAAAACAGTTATAGTTACAGATGAATATGCTGGACGTGATGGAGGTTCTCAATCACTTGCAGATGCAGATGTAAGAGCAGATGCTGTTGTAACAGGTGGAAATGCTAACCAAGTTGTAGTACTTCCTAAGTTAGATAAGGTAATTGGACACTTAGAAGTAGTAGATGTAATAGCTGGTGGTTCTGATGGAAGTTTAAAAGCTGATGGAACTATTGAAGTTGAAATACAAGCTATAACAGGTGCAACTAATGAAACAGGATTTGGTCATTTAACTGCTAAAGGATATTAAGAGTTATTTCATTAAACGATTTAGTAATATCATGATTGAGTAATATCAATTAAAAAGATTGTAAATAAATCTATCAAAACATAATGAATGTTATGGATATATAAATAATTAGAAATATAATGAGGAGGATTATTATGAGTTTACTTAGTAATAAAAAGGTTCTTATAATAGGTGACCGTGATGGTATACCAGGACCTGCAATAGAAGAATGTGTAAAAACAGTAGAAGGAGCAGAGGTTGTTTTCTCATCTACAGAATGCTTTGTCTGAACAGCTGCTGGGGCTATGGACTTAGAAAATCAAAACAGAGTTAAAGAAGCTGCTGATAAATTCGGAGCTGAAAATGTTGTGATTTTACTAGGTGCTGCTGAAGCCGAAGCTGCAGGTCTTGCAGCCGAAACAGTAACTGCGGGGGATCCAACTTTCGCTGGACCACTTGCTGGAGTTGCTTTAGGATTAAGTGTTTACCATGTTGTAGAGGAACAAATGAAAGAATTATTTGATGAAACTGTATATGAAGATCAAATAAGTATGATGGAAATGGTTTTAGAAGTTGAAGAAATAGCAGAAGAAATGTCTGGTATAAGAGAAGAATTTTGCAAATTTTAATGCCTAAAAGCAAAAGGGGTGAAACTAAGAGATGGGAAAACTAAGAGTAGTACATTATATTAATCAGTTCTTTGCTGGTATAGGTGGAGAAGAAAAAGCTGATACTAAGCCACATGTGGCAGAAACTTTACCTCCAATAAGTTTACAACTTGATAAATTATTAGGTGAAGATATTGAAGTAGTTGGTACAGTAGTGTGCGGAGACAGTTATTTCAATGAAAATATAGATAGCGCAAGTGAAGAAGTTTTAGCAATGATAAAAGGTTTTGAACCACAACTTTTTATAGCTGGGCCTGCCTTTAATGCTGGTAGATATGGGGTTGCTGCTGGAACAATAACTAAAGTTGTAAAAGATGCTTTAAGTATACCAGCTTTAACAGGTATGTACATTGAAAATCCAGGTGCAGATATGTTCAAAAAGGATGTTTATGTAGTAGAAACTTCTGATTCTGCAGCGGGTATGAGAAAAGCACTTCCTAAGATAGCTAAACTTGCAATAAAACTTGCTAAAGGTGAAGAAATTGGAACTCCTAAAGAAGAAGGATACATAGCTAGAGGAATAAGAGTTAACTACTTCCATGAAGACAGAGGTTCTAAGAGAGCTGTTGACATGTTAATTAAGAAAATAAAAGGCGAGTCATTTGAAACTGAATATCCAATGCCAAATTTTGATAGAGTTGACCCAAGTAATCCTGTAAAAGACTTATCAAAATGCAAAATAGCTTTAGTTACTTCTGGTGGTATAGTTCCTAAAGGAAATCCAGATAGAATAGAATCTTCTTCAGCTTCTAAATATGGAACTTATTCTATAGCAGGAGTTATGGATTTAACAGAAGAAACTTATGAAACTGCACATGGTGGATATGACCCAGTATATGCAAATTTAGATGCAGATAGAGTATTACCTGTTGATGTTCTTAGAGACTTAGAAAAAGAAGGTGTAATAGGAAAATTACATGAAACTTTCTACACAACTGTAGGTAATGGTACATCTGTTGCAAACTCTAAAAAATATGCTTCTGAAATTGGAGCAGCGTTGGTAGCTGATGGTGTAGATGCAGTAATCTTAACTTCTACATGAGGTACTTGTACTCGTTGCGGTGCAACGATGGTAAAAGAAATAGAAAAAACTGGACTTCCAGTAGTTCATATGTGTACAGTAGTACCTATTTCGTTAACAGTAGGGGCTAACAGAATAGTTCCAACTATAGCAATACCTCATCCACTTGGAAATCCAGCACTTGACCCTACAGAAGAAAAAGCCCTAAGAAGAGGCCTTGTAGAAAAAGCATTAAACGCTTTAACTACAGAAGTTGATGGTCAAACAGTATTTGAAAAATAAAAATAACACACACATATATTATATAGATAAAAATATAAACACACACTAAAAATAAAAAATAACTATACACAAAAAAATAATATAGATTTCATGAATGGGTAAATGTGAGTTATTCATTCATGAAATCTTAAAAAATACCAAAATACATAAAAAAAGAATAAAATAAAATATACAATAAAATAAAAATATAATAATTGAAGTCTTTAATGAAATTAAAATTAGGTGTTCATAAAATTTATGGAGGTGCACAAAATGACTTATCCAGTTTTAAAAGGGGCAGGCTATGTACTTATTCATACTCCAGATATGATAGTGCAAAATGGAAGTACTTGTACAGTTGAAAGAGCAACAAATCCAGATTCAGAATTTTTACAAGAAGTAGGTAATCATATAAGAAGTTATGAGGATGTAGTTAACTACATGCCAAATCAAGTTTACATAGGAAACAGAAGACCAGAAGAATTAAGAGATTTGCCAATGCCATGGTGTGAACAAAAAGTTGAGGGAACTAGAAATGGTAAATTTGGTGAAATAATGCCTCAAGATGAGTTTATAGCTTTAATGCAAATAAGTGATGCATTTGACTTAGTAAAGTTATCGCAAGAATTTATTGATGAAGTAAAACCAAAAATCGAAAATAACTACCCTGAAATTGCACCATTTGTAGGAAAATTAAAGGGTGATGATATAGAAGAAGGTAAGGAATTAGTAGCAACACACATAGCAGAAGGATTATACCATGATGGAAAATTCGTTGGCTATGTAAAAAGAGCACATGACGTAGATGTTAACTTAAATGCTCATACAATGTTTGAAAATTTAGTAGTAAAAGCATCTGGAGTTTTATCTGCTATTCAAATGCTAAGACATAGTAAAATAGACCCTGCTGAAATAGATTATGTTATTGAGTGTTCAGAAGAAGCTTGTGGAGATATAAACCAAAGAGGTGGAGGAAACTTTGCTAAATCAATAGCTGAAATAGCTGGACTTCAAAACGCAACTGGTTCTGATACAAGAGGATTTTGTGCAGCACCAACACATGCATTAATTCAAGCTGCAGCTTTAGTAAAATCTGGGATACACAAAAATGTAATGGTAGTAGCAGGTGGAGCAAGTGCTAAACTTGGAATGAATGCTAAAGACCATGTTAAAAAAGGCCTTCCTGTACTTGAAGATGTTGTTGGAGGATTTGCAGTACTTGTATCTGAAAATGATGGTGTAAACCCAGTTATAAGAACTGATTTAACAGGTAAGCATACAGTGGGAACTGGTTCTTCACCTCAAGCAGTTATGACAGCACTTATAACTTCAGGTCTTGATAGAGCTAATTTAAAAATAACAGATGTTGATGTATATTCAGTTGAAATGCAAAATCCAGATATAACTAAGCCAGCAGGAGCAGGAGATGTTCCAGAAGCAAACTACAAAATGATAGGTGCACTTGCTGTTAAGCGTGGAGACTTAGAGAAGAAAGAATTAAAAGATTTTGTGACTAATAAAGGATTACCAGGATGGGCACCAACTCAAGGACATATACCATCAGGAGCTCCTTATATAGGATTTTTAATAGATGATTTAACTACAGGAGATAGAAATAGAGCTATGATAGTTGGAAAAGGTAGTTTATTCTTAGGAAGAATGACTAATTTATTTGATGGAGTATCTTTTATAGCTGAAAGAAATACAGGTGTTACTGAAGAGACTTCAGGAATATCTAAAGATGAAATTAAGAAGATAATAGCTGAATCTATGAAAAAACTAGCATTAGATATGTTAGAAGAATAGGGGTGAGGATATGTCAAAAAAAGTAATCGCAGATGTATTCTTAGAAGTAGCTAATGCAATAGAAAGCGGCGAATTTGGCAAAAAAATAAGAATTGGTGTGACTACACTTGGAAGTGAACATGGTGTAGAGAACATGGTTAATGGTGCACACTTAGCAAAATCTAACTTATTTGATATAGTACTTATTGGTCCAAAAGTGGAAACTGACCTTGAAGTAGTTGAAGTTAATGATGAAAAAGAAATGCATGGAAAAATGGAAGAATTATTAGATTCAGGATATATAGATGCTTGTGTTACTATGCATTATAATTTTCCAATAGGAGTATCTACAGTAGGTAGAGTAATAACTCCAGCAAAAGGAAAAGAAATGATACTTGCAACAACAACAGGAACAAGTGCTACTAATAGAATAGAAGCAATGGTAAGAAATGCTATTTATGGTATTGCTACAGCTAAATCAATGGGAAATAAACATCCAAAAGTTGGAATACTTAATGTTGATGGAGCTAGACAAGTTGAAAAATGTTTAAAAGAGTTAAAAGATAATGGATATGATATAGAATTTGCAGATTCAATTAGAGCAGATGGTGGATGTGTTATGAGAGGTAATGATTTACTTGTAGGTGCACCTGATGTTATGGTTACTGATACATTATCTGGAAATATATTTATGAAAGTATTTTCTTCATATACTACAGGTGGAGACTATGAAGCCCAAGGCTTTGGGTATGGTCCTGGAGTAGGAGAAGACTATGATAGAAGAGTACTTATAGTATCAAGAGCATCAGGTTCTCCAGTAGTAGCTAATGCATTAAAATATGCTTATGATGTTGTAAAAGGAGAAATAAATAATATTGCAAGAAGTGAATTTACAAAAGTTAAAAGTGCAAAATTTGATGATATTATAGCTTCTCTTACTAAAAAAGAAGTTAAAGCTGAAAAAGTAGAAGTTAAAATGCCAGATAAAGAGGTTGTTACTCGTCAAATAGCTGGTGTTGATATAATGGACTTAGAAGATGCAGTATCTGAATTATGGAAAAATGGAATCTATGCTGAAAGTGGTATGGGTTGTACAGGGCCAATAGTTCTTGTAAATGATGCTAAAGGTGATTTAGCTGTTGAAACTTTAATCAAGGCTGGATACACTGCAAAATAAATATAAATTATACATGTAAATGAATAACATATAGTTATAGCCTTCTACGCTATAACTATATGTTATTTTTGTTACTCAACTTATATTATTTTTATTATCAAAGTAAGTATATAAAGATAATTAGATATTTATAACTGATAAAACAGAAATAGGAAGGGTTTTTATCATAGTAATATTTTTTTACTTATTTGTTGTTACTTATACTAAGTAAAAAATTAGTGGAAATGTATAAACAATATTAATAACATATGAAAAAATTTTAGAAATAAAGCATCTATAAGATAAAAAATAACATTATTAGTGATATAATATAACTAAAGCAAAAATTATTTTTTGGAGGCAAAATCATGAGTAAAGTAGAAAAAGTAGTAGAATTGTTAGAAGCTAAAGGACTTGATGCATTATACTTAACAAAAAAAACAAATGTAAATTACATAAGTGGCTTTCCTGATGAAGAAGCATATGCAGTTATTTGTAAAGATGGAAATTTTTTAGTTACTGATAGTAGATATATGGAGCTTGCTGAAAATGTTTGTAAAGGTTTTGAAATTATAAACTGGCATAATTTTGATAGAAGTGTGGCAAAAGCTGTAAAAAGTGTGTGTGATAAAGTATGTATAAAAAAGCTTGGATTTGAAAGCACAAATATAATATTTGATAAATATGAAGAACTTAAAAATTTAGTTGAACAAGATGGAGGGGAATTGATACCTACAGAAAATATTGTAGAGACTCTTAGATATGTAAAGGATGAAGAAGAAATTAAAAATACAAGAAAAGCTTGTGAAATAGCTGATAAAGCATTAGAAGAGTTAGTTCCACATATAAAAGCTGGAGTTACTGAAATAGAATTAGCTACAAAACTAGAATATTTTATGAAAATGAATGGAGCTCAAAATATAGGATTTGAAACTATATTGATATCAGGAGCAAAAACTTCATTGCTTCATGGTAAACCAAGTGACAAGGTTATAGAAAATGGTGACTTTGTACTTGTAGATTATGGAGCTATGTACAATGGATATATTTCTGATACAACTAGAACTTTTATAGTTGGAGAAGCATCTGAAAAACAATTAGAGATTTATAATTTAGTTAAAGAAGCACAAGATGTTGGAGTTGAAAACATGAAGGCTGGTGTACATGCTACAATTCCAGATGCAGAAATAAGAAAAGTTGTTAAGAAATATGAAGATTACTATTATCAAGGGATAGGACATGGGGTTGGAAGAGATGTTCATGAAGAACCTTTTATTGGTAATTATGGTGATAAAACAATAGAGGAAGGATGTATAATAACAATGGAACCAGGTATTTATTTCCCAGGATGGGGAGGAGTTAGAATAGAAGATACTGTTTTAATTACAAAAAATGGACCTGAAAGATTAACTAAATTCCCTAAAGATTTGATGATTTTAGACAAATAATTTAATTTTTATATAATTTTTTACACAAAATAATATTGTAATCTCACCATTAAGCTCTCTCTACATATCTTAGTAAAGAGGGCTTAATTTTATTATGTGAGGTGATAATATCCATGAATAAAAAACATAAGTTTATGAAAAACATAAAAAAAGCCTGGTACAAAATTAAATTGATAGATAGATGTCTTATAATTGTTATGGCAATACTCATGTTTGAATCTATATACACATTGTTTGTCAATGAAGTTAACTCACAAGATACTACTACTATTGATGTAGTGATAAGAACTACTTCAGCAGCAATATTTGGATACTTTTTAAGTGCTAATTTTATAAGTAGAACTTCAAGAAAAGTTACAAATACTGATGCATATTCAAATATTTTTATAGATGATAATTCTTCTAATAACGGTCAAGTACCAAGTCAAAATAATATAATGAATGTGAAAAATACTATTGGATTTGAGTTAGAAAGTGACAATTATCAAAATAATGATAAAAAAGTGACTGTTAATAATGATGAAGAGATTGAAAAAGGAGAAACTAGTGAATTGCAAATTGTTATAGCTACTGTGATTTGTATAGTAGCATTAATAGTACTTTTTATTGTAAGAAATTTTACAACACCAGCAACAGCATCTATAGGAACTATTTCACAGATGAGAGATTTTGTCTCTGGATGCGTGGGTTTCTTGCTAGGTTGTCCAAGTAAACCCAATTAAAAATATGAGTATTAAAATAGGTAAAATTAATATTAAAGGTATCAGTATAATAATATTTAAGTTATGAATGTATATCATTGTAATTCTTTTGAGATAATATATTTTATTGTTATACTGATACTCAAAAATATTTATAATATTTATCAAAATATATATAATGCTGTATTTACATAATATGTAGAAATATTAATTTATATGAATAGAAGCCATATATTCAATAAAAAGTTTCATACTATGAGATATATATTGATGTTTTCTCCAAAGAACACCAATATTGGCAGTAATTGCACGTTCTAAAGGAATTGAACAGAGATTTTCGGTATTCTGGAATATTTCTTTATATAGTATCGTTGAAGCTAAATCATTTTCTAATAAATAACGAATAGTAGAAAGTTGATTTGAGTGTAAAATTATATTTGGTTTAACCTTCTCAAGTCTTTTTGTAATAATTTTGTAGTGATAAGAACCTTCAGATAGTATGACAAAAGGAATATTTTTCAACATATAGTTTGAAATAATGGACTGTTTTGCTAATTCATTTTTAGGATTTGTAACTAAATATAATTCTGTTTTATATATTGTTTTTGAATCTATATCATCATAAATATCACTATCAATTATACCAATGCAAAAATCAAGTGTAGATTCTTCAATCATTTTGGCACCCACAAAGGTTGGGACTTCAAAAATTTTAAGCTCAATATCTGGATAAATTACATTAAATCTAGGTAGTATTTTTGAAAGTAAAAAAGTACCTAAAACTGTAGGAATTCCTATTTTTAGAGATGCTTTTCTTTTTTTTCCTAAATCTAGTGCATCACTTTGAAAATCCTCAAATTGTCTCGTGAAATTTATTGCCTTATCTAAGAAAATCTTACCTTCAGGAGTTAAATCTATTTTATTACCTATTCTAAAAAAAAGTTCAAAACCGAGTTCCTTTTCCAATTCTTTAATAGCTAAGGTTATAGATGGTTGAGAAATATGAATACTTTCTGCTGCTTTAGTCATGTTTTTATATTTACAAACAGTTTGGAAATAATATAGATAATTTATGTTCATTGGTTAATAGTTCCTTTCATTTATGTAATTAGTGACAAGTATATAATTAACAACAATATAAGTTTTGTATATTATTGTAGAAAAATAGAATAGTTTTAAACTATCATATCATAAGTTTTTGATATTTTCAATCTATTAAGAATAGTGCTATTATTAAATTAACAAAAGATAATAGCTGACATAATTTAGGTAACAACTATTTAAAACCTAGTTATATCAATGAATATTAAAAATTTAACTATCTAAAAATAATTAGCATTTATGTAATTTAACTGTTAACTAAATTGTAACATAAAAAACTAATGTTAGAGGGATGAAATTTTTTTAATTAGAAATGTTAATTTAATAACAAAATATAATTTTGCAAAGTTTGCAAAGAGGGGAGAGATATATTTTTTAATAAATATCGTTAATTTAATAACAAAATATGAAAGGGAGTGGTTTGGTGAAATTTGAGTTAATGGATTTTTTAATGAACCCTTTTGTCCTTATGTTCGCTGCTGTAATTACAGGAATATTATTTGGAAAAATTAAATTTGGGAAGTTTAATTTTGGAGTGTCAGGAGCGTTATTTACAGGATTATTTATTGGATGGCTTGTGTATAGCTTAGGAAATTCAGTAATAGCAAAAGGAGAGACAGCAGCAGGGTATAAGGCAGCAACTATCATGATGGGTAATGGAATTATTTCTTCTGATTTCTTTGATTTTTTTCTAATTATATTTGTTGCAGCAGTTGGTTTATTGGCTGCTAAGGATATGAAAGCTGTACTTAAGAAGTATGGAGCTAGATTTGTAGTTTTAGGAGTGCTTATAACTTTTATAGGAGGCTCTATGACTTATGCAATGACTTTGCTATCAAGTAATAAAGGAAGTAGTGCATATGAGGTTTCTGGTGTTTATACAGGAGCACTAACAAGTTCTCCTGGTCTAGCTGCTGCTCTAGAAACAGCTGGTAAACATGCAGAAGATGTATCAAAAGAGTTTGAGAAAGCATCAATAAAAGATAAAAAAGAAATATTAAAAGTAGTTGATCCAGAGGGAAAATTGGATGTAGCTACAACTACATCACTAACTCAAGAGCAAATAGATAAGTATATCGCATATGCTGAAGCAGGTGTTGGTATAGGGCATGCAGTTGCCTATCCTTTTGGAGTATTAATAGTGATTTTAGGAGTAAATTTCCTTCCTAAAATATTTAGAATGGACCTTAGAGAAGAAAGAAGAAAATATGAAAAAGAAATGAAAGAAGCTAGAGATAGTGTTGGTGGTAAAACGATACCAGAAGTTCCATTTAATATAATAACATTTTTCTTAACATGTCTTGCTGGATATTTAGTTGGAGGAATACACGTGTTCATGGGACCATTAGGATACTTTACATTAGGGGCAACTGGTGGTTCTTTAATTGTATCTCTAATACTTGGATATATAGGTAAGATAGGTATAGTAAATTTCAGAATGGAAGAAAAAGTATTAAATATTCTAAAACAAATAGGTCTAGTATTTTTCTTAGCAATAGTTGGATTAAGATATGGTGGTAAAGTTGTTGATTCAATTATGACATCCGGGATGCATCTAGCTTTAGTAGCTATAGTAGTAGGAATTACAGCTATGATGATTGGATTTTTAGTTGGTAAGTATGTATTCAAACTAAATTGGATTTTGTTATCTGGAGCTGTCTGTGGTGGTATGACATCAACACCAGGTCTTGGAGCTGCTGTTGATGCTCTTGATAGTGATGACCCAGCAGCGGGGTATGGTGCTACCTATCCATTTGCATTGTTAACTAAAGTTATATTGGTTATAGTTTTACACAAACTTCCAATGTAAATAAGATTTTATATGGGGGGATATTTATGAATAATGAAGGAGTATTTGAAGAACTAAGCGAAAGATTAAGAAATAAAAAGTTATGTGATTTAATTATGAATGCAGATGAAGCTGCTAAACTTATAAATAATGGGATGGTTGTTGGACTTAGTGGATTCACACCTTCAGGTTACCCAAAAGCAGTACCATTAGCGGTTTCAGAAAGGGTTAAAAGTGGAGATAAGATAAAATTGACTGTATATTCAGGAGCATCTTTAGGACCAGAAGTAGATGGAGCATGGGCAGAAGCAGGAATAATTGAAAGAAGACTTCCTTATCAAACTAATTCAATACTTAGAAACAGTATTAATAAAGGTGATGTCAATTATATAGATATGCATCTAAGTCATTCTACTCAATTTTTAAACTATAAAACTATACCTAAAGTGGATGTAGCGATAATAGAAGCACTTGCCATAACTGAAAATGGAGATATTGTACCAACTAGTGGGATAGGAAATTCACCATCTTTTGTAAAAAGTGCAGACAAAGTAATTGTTGAAATAAATCTGGCAAAACCAATGGAGATGGAAGGTATGGCAGATATATATATTACAGAAAATCCGCCAAATAGGAAACCAATAGAAATAAATCATCCTAAAGATAGAATCGGAACGACATATATACCTTGTGGTTTAGACAAGATTGCAGGAATAGTAATCACTAATATGCAAGATAAAACACGTCCATTGGGTGTTGTAGATGAAGCTTCAAAAAAAATATCAAATAATATTATTGCATTTCTTAGAGAAGAAGTAAAATCAGGTAGATTGTCAAAAAATTTACTTCCTCTTCAATCTGGTGTAGGAAGTGTAGCAAATGCAGTTTTATATGGACTATGTGAATCTGAATTTGAGAATTTAACTTGTTATACAGAGGTTGTGCAGGACTCTATGTTGGACTTAATAAGAATGGGTAAAGTTACAATGGCATCAACTACATCTGTAAGCCCATCACCAGAAGGATTAATAAAATTTGAAAATGATATAGATTTCTTTAAAGATAAGATTATATTGAGACCTCAAGAGATTAGTAACAACCCAGAAATAGCTAGAAGAATTGGTGTAATTGCAATGAATACTGCAATTGAGGTTGATATTTATGGAAATGTAAACTCAACTCATATCATGGGTTCAAAGATGATGAATGGAATCGGTGGTTCTGGTGATTTTGCTAGAAATGGAGCAATAACTATATTTAGTACTGAATCAATTGCAAAAAATGGTGATATATCATCAATAGTACCTATGGTATCTCATGTAGACCACACTGAACATGATGTAATGGTAATTGTAACAGAACAAGGATATGCTGATTTAAGAGGTCTTGCACCTAGAGAAAGAGCTATTAAGATAATAGAAAATTGTGTTCATCCAGATTATAAAGATCAACTTATGGATTACCTAAATAGAGCATGTCAAAATGGAGCAAAACAAACTCCTCATATATTAGACGAAGCTTTATCATGGCATAGTAAATTTATGAGTACAGGTACAATGAAGAAGTCAGAAACTTTTGAAAGTGCATTATAAAAATATTTAATAAATTGGAGGAATATTAAAAATGGAAAAAGCAGTAGAAAACTTTGAAGATTTAAGCAAAGAATATATTAATGGATACATTGAGAGGGCTAGAAAAGCTCAAAGGGAGTTTGAATGTTATACTCAAGAACAAGTGGATAAAATAGTGAAGATAGTTGGAAAGGTAGTATACTATAACGCCGAATATTTAGCTAAACTTGCAGTAGAAGAAACTGGAATGGGTGTATATGAAGATAAAGTAGCTAAAAATAAAAGTAAAGCGAAAGTTATATATAATAATTTAAAAGATAAGAAATCAGTTGGTATAATTGACATAGATAGAGAAACAGGAATAACAAAAGTAGCTAAACCAATTGGAGTTGTAGCAGCAATAACTCCTTGTACAAATCCAATAGTTACACCTATGAGTAATGCTATGTTTGCATTAAAGGGAAGAAATGCAATTATTATAACACCACATCATAAAGCAATTGGATGTAGTACTAAGACTGTTGATATGATTAATGAAGAATTAGAAAAAATAGGAGCACCAGAAAATCTAATACAAATACTTGACCAACAATCAAGAGAAAATACGAGAAATTTAATTTCATCAGCAGATGTAGTAATTGCTACTGGTGGAATGGGAATGGTAAGAGCTGCATATTCAAGTGGAAAACCAGCTCTTGGTGTAGGAGCAGGAAATGTCCAATGTATTATAGACAGAGATGTAGATATTAAAGAAGCAGTACCTAAAATCATAGCTGGAAGAATATTTGATAATGGTATAATTTGCTCAGGTGAGCAATCAGTGATAGTGGTAGAAGAAATGTTTGATAAAGTAATGGATGAATTTGAAAGTAACAAAGGATTTATAGTTAGAGATAATGCACAAAAAGAAGCTTTTAGAAATGCCATGTTTGTGAATAAATCTATGAATAAAGATGCAGTAGGACAATCAGTTCATGCAATCGCAAACATTGCAGGAGTTGAAATACCAAAAGATACAAAAATAATAGTAATAGAAGCAGATGGACCAGGTGAAGAAGACATACTTGCAAAAGAAAAAATGTGTCCAGTTATATCTGCATATAAGTATAAAGACTTTGAAGAAGGAGTAGCTATTGCAAAAGCAAATCTAAATGTAGAAGGAAAAGGACATAGTGTATCTATACATTCAAATACAATTAAGAACATAGAATATGCAGGAGAAAATATAGAAGTATCAAGATTTGTAATTAATCAATGTTGTGCTACAAGTGCTGGAGGAAGCTTCTTTAATGGTCTTGCACCTACAAATACCTTAGGTTGTGGTTCTTGGGGAAATAATAGTATTTCTGAAAATCTTGACTACAAACATTTAATTAATATTTCTAGAATTGCTTATTATATGCCAGAAAATGAAGTACCTACAGATGAAGAACTTTGGGGATAAAATTCAAATATAAAAAAGTATTCATTCTAAATTAAAATAGAAATATATTTTAATTTAGAATGAATCTAAACTAAAAATGAATTTAATTTAAAATATTGAAGTAAATTTAGAAGATTGAAAGACGAACAAAAGAAGGAAGTATTATAAATTAACATAAATAAAAATTATTATAAAAGAGAAGGAGTGGTTTTATTATGGCATTAATGACAGGAGCTCAATATATTGAAAGTTTGAGAAAATTAAATACTAAAGTTTATATGTTTGGTGAAGAGGTTAAAAATTGGGTTGACCATCCAATGATTAGACCATCTATAAATTGTGTAGCAGCTACTTATGATTTGGCACATGACCCAGAATATGCAGATTTAATGACAGTTACTTCAAATATTACAGGAGAAAAAATAAATAGATTTGGTCATCTTCATCAAAGTACTGATGATTTGATAAAAAAAGTTAAAATGCAAAGACTATGTGGTCAAAAAACAGCTTCTTGTTTTCAAAGATGTGTAGGTATGGATGCTTTTAATGCGGTATATTCAACAACATTTGAGTGCGACAAAGCGCATGGAACTAATTATCATGATAATTTTGTAAAATACTTAACTTATATACAAGAAAACGATTTAGTAGTTGATGGAGCTATGACTGACCCTAAGGGAGATAGAGCATTATCACCTAGTGCTCAACCTGACCCAGATATGTTCCTTCACATAGTTGAAAGAAGAGAAGATGGAATAGTGGTAAGAGGAGCAAAAGCTCATCAAACTGGTTCAATAAATTCACATGAACATCTTATAATGCCTACTATAAGCATGACTGAAGCAGATAAAGACTATGCTGTATCATTTGCAGTTCCTTCAGATGCTGAAGGTGTGTTTATGATTTATGGAAGACAATCTTGTGATACTAGAAAATTAGAAGAGGGAGCAGATGTTGACTTAGGAAATAAAGAGTTTGGAGGTCAAGAAGCTCTAGTAGTATTTGATAATGTATTTGTTCCAAATGATAGAATCTTCTTATGCGGAGAGTGGGATTTCTCTGGTATGTTGGTAGAAAGATTTGCTGGATATCATAGACAAAGTTATGGTGGATGTAAAGTTGGAGTAGGTGATGTAATAATAGGAGCAGCAGCTTTAGCAGCTGATTACAATGGAGCAAACAAAGCTTCTCATATAAAAGATAAATTAATAGAAATGACTCACCTTAATGAAAGCTTATATTGTTGTGGTATAGCATGTTCATCAGAAGGACATAAGACAGAGGCTGGAAACTATCAAATAGATTTACTTCTTGCAAATGTATGTAAACAAAATGTAACTAGATTCCCTTATGAAATAGTGAGACTTGCAGAAGATATAGCTGGTGGGCTTATGGTTACTATGCCTTCAGAAAAAGACTTCAAGTCAGATTTAAAAGTTGGAACAAGTGGAATGACAATAGGTGAAGTATGTAATAAATATTTTAAAGCTTCTTCAGTAGCTTCAACAGAAGAAAGAATGAGAATATTAAGATTCTTAGAAAATATATGTCTTGGCTCATCTGCTGTTGGTTATAGAACTGAGTCAATGCATGGAGCAGGTTCACCACAGGCACAAAGAATAATGATTTCAAGACAAGGAAATATAAATCAGAAGAAAGAATTAGCTAAGACAATTGCAGGAATAAAAAAAGAAAAAGCTCTAAATTTATAAAAAGTTAATATATAAATGGGAAAATATATTGACTTATACTAATTAATGAAAAAATATATCGTATAAGAATGATTATAAAGTAGTAGTTTGAGTTATAAAAAGAGATTTTAGAAGGAGAATTTACACATGACCTGTGGAGTTAGATTTTGTGGGGGCTGTAACCCTAGATACGAAAGAGGGAAGGCTCTAGCAATAATCAAAGAGCACTTTAATGGTAGAGTAGATTTTAGCGTAGCAGAAGAAGATGTAGAATATGATTTATTACTTATAATTGGAGGATGCACAACTTTATGTGCATCCTACCAACAATATAAAGTTAAGAAATCATATATTAAAATTTGGGATTTTAGTCATATAGAAAGAGCTATAAATATAATAGAATCAGCGATTTGTGAGGCTTAAATAAGAGTTAGATGGGGTGATTTCATTGAATTGGCGAGAATTGTATCAAAGTAAGTTATGTACTGCTATAGAGGCTGTAAAGCATATTAAAGATGGGGATACAGTAGTATTTGCACATTGTGTAGGTGAGCCTCCTGCACTAGTAGAGGCAATGATTGAAAATGCAAAACAGTATAAAAATGTTGAGATTAAGCATATGGTAAGTCTAGGCAGTGGTGGATATACTGGTGAGGGAATGGAAACTCACTTTAGAGTAAATCCAATGTTTGTAAGTGGAAATGTAAGAAAGGCAATTGAAAATGGAGATGGAGATTTTACTCCTGCATTCTTTCATGAAGTACCAAAATTAATTAGAGAGAAAAGATTAAAATGTGATGTTGTTTTAGCTCAGGTAACTCCACCAGATGAACATGGGTATTGTAGCCTAGGAACATCAGTTGATTATACTTATGAAGCTATTAAAACTGCTAAAACAGTAATTGTTCAAGTAAATGACCAATTTCCTAGAACTTATGGTGAAGTAGTTCATGTATCAGAGTTTGATTATATAGTTGAAAAGTCACAACCTTTATATGAACTGCAACCTGCTAAGATTGGAGAAGTAGAAGAAGCAATAGGTAAAAACTGTGCTTCTCTAATTGAAGATGGTTCTACTTTACAACTTGGAATTGGTGGAATTCCAGATGCAGTTATGTTATTTTTAACAGATAAAAAAGATTTAGGAATTCATTCAGAAATGATTTCAGATGGAACCCTAGCTCTCTATGAAAAAGGTGTTATAAATGGTAAATATAAAAATTTTGATAAAGAAAAAATGACAGTTACATTTTTAATGGGAACTAAAAAATTATATGATTTTGCCAATAATAACCCAGTAGTTGAAGTGAAACCTGTAGACTATGTAAATCACCCAGCAGTTATAATGAAACAACATAAAATGGTGTCTATAAATTCTGCTATACAAGTTGATTTGATGGGACAGGTAGTTGCAGAGGCAATGGGTCTTAGACAATTTAGTGGAGTTGGAGGTCAAGTTGACTTCATACGTGGAGTATCTATGGGAGAAGATGGAAAGGCAATTATAGCAATGCCTTCAATAACTACAAAAAAAGATGGGACAGTAATTTCAAAAATTGTCTCTATTGTGGATGAAGGTGCTCCTATAACAACATCTAGAAATGATATTGACTATGTTGTAACTGAGTATGGTATAGCAGAACTAAAAGGGAAATCTCTTAGAGAAAGGGCAAGAAATTTAATCAATATTGCTCATCCAAGTGTAAGAGAAAATCTAGCATTAGAGTTTGAAAAACGATTTAAGGAGAAATATTAATAGTAGAGGGGTGTTAAGTATGGAAGCACTTAGAGTAGTTCCAAAAATATTTTATTTTGATACATTTAAAGAATTCAATGAAGAATTTAAAATAGGAAAAAATGATTTAGTAATTACAAATGAATTTATATATGAACCATATATGAAACCTCTTGGAATAGATACCAATCTAATTTTCCAAGAAAAATTTGGAACAGGTGAACCATCTGATGAAATGATAGATTCTATGACAAAAGAAATGAAGAAATACAATTTCAATAGAATTATCGCTTTTGGAGGAGGTACAATAGTTGATATATGCAAGATATTAGCACTTGATGTTCCAGAGAAGTCTATTGACTTATTTGAAGGAGAAGTAGCACCTAAAAAAGTAAAAGAATTGGTGGTAGTTCCTACAACATGTGGTACAGGAAGTGAAGTAACAAATGTAGCCATTGCAGAGTTAAAATCTAAGCATACTAAAAAGGGTCTTGCAGTAGAAGAAACTTATGCAGATTATGCAGTATTAATTCCAGAGTCAGTAAAAGGATTGCCTTATAAATTTTTTGTAACAAGTTCAGTGGACGCTCTTATACATGCTATTGAGTCTTATCTATCTCCAAAAGCAAGTCCATTTACAGAAATATATTCTTTACAGGCTATAAAAATGATTATGGATGGATATAAAAAGATTGTGGATAAAGGAGAAGAAGAGAGATTCAATCATCTTAAGGACTTTGTACTTGCATCAAACTATGCAGGAATTGCTTTTGGAAATGCTGGTTGTGCAGCAGTGCATGCTTTATCTTATTCGATAGGTGCAGCTTTCCATGTTGCACATGGGGAAGCAAATTATCAGTTCTTTACTGAAGTATTTAAGATGTACTCTAGAAAAAATCCTAATGGAAAGATTACGCAATGTACAAAAATTTTAGCAGATGCTCTTGAATGTGACTCTAATTGTGACGTTTATGGAGAATTAGAGAAATTCTTAAACAAATTAATAACTAAGAAAGCTCTAAGAGAGTATGGAATGGTAGAAAGTCAGATAGATGAATTTACTGATAGTACGATAGCTAATCAACAGAGATTACTTGCCAATAATTATGTAGAACTTAGTAGAGAAGAAATAAGAGAGATATTTGCAAATCTTTATTAATACAATTTTTTATTTGGATTAAGTATAGATGAGATAAATAATGATAATTATATAAATATAAAAATGAGAGGGCTTAAATTTACTTAAAATTAAGTTCTCTTATTTTTGTATAGCATTAAATGTAAGTACATTTTTAGTTAGAAAATGTACTTACATTTAAGTCTATTACTTTATTTGAAATAATTTGTAGAATTTCAAATTCCTTGACAGTAATAAGTAAGTAATTGTATAATCAAACTGAAATATAATAATAATATTAGTAAAAATGAAAGGATATAAATCATGTATAAACCAGAGAATTTTTCTAAAAAATCTGTATTAATAAATTCGTTTTTAAGTAAGTTTTTGAAGATAGTTGGATGGGGTCTAGTAGGCTTATTTACACTATCAGCCTTAGTATTGTCAACTATTTCAATTATAATTGGATGGGCAGTTATACTTCCTATTCAAGTATGTGCTTTATTCTTAATAATAGGTGGAGTTTGTATTTTTAAAGGTAAAAGATTAGGAGACCAAATTTCTCGTTATAAAAAATACTGTACAATCATAAGTAATAAAAATATTATTCCAGTAGAACTTATTGCAGAAAGTACATCTAAATCACTAAAATTTATAATAAAAGATGTGCAAAAGATGATAGATAAAAATTACTTTATAAATACTTATATTGATAAAAGAAATAATCAAATTGTATTGACAAATGAAGATGGAGTTCCACCAACATATGAAGATATAGTATATGAAGTTGAAGAAGATGAAGTTGAGAATAGCAATGAAGCTGATATGATTATTAAAAAGGGAATGGACTATTTGAGACAAATAAAAGAGGCTAATGAAAATATTAAATCAGAATCAATGTGCAAGAAAATTATACAAGTAGAAGATGTTACAAGTAAAATATTTGATGTTGTAAAACATGATCCATCAAAACTTATTCAGATACAAAAATTTATGGATTATTATATTCCAACTACTTTAAAGCTTTTAAATTCATATCATACACTGGAAGAACAAGGAATAGACAGAGAAAATATAACAACAACTATGGAAAGCATTGAAAGTACAATGAGTACAATTGTAGTGGCTTTTGAAAACCAACTGGATTCTCTATTTGAGGATGAAGCTATTGACATATCTACAGATATTACTGTTTTAGAAAATATGTTAGTTCAAGAGGGATTAACAGGTGGAAAGTTTTAACTGTAATATAAAAAATATTCTGTTATTTTTGAACAGTTAAGTAGTTATGAAGGATAAAAATATGTAAGATATAAGTATATAATTAGTACTTTATGAAGGAAGAGGAGAGAACTATAGAATGAATAATTTAGATGATATACCAGTTATGCCAACACTAACACTTGACCCATTTGGTGAAGAAACAAAAACAAATGATATAAATAATTCTGACCTATTAATGAAAAAGAATGAAAAAGACCCAGAAGAAGAAAAACTATCAGAAGCTGAGCGTAAAATGGTAAAAGAGTTTGCAGAAAAAATAGATATTACAAATACAAATATGATTTTGCAATATGGAGCTGGGGCTCAAAAAAAGGTAGCGGGATTTTCGGAAACCGCTTTAAAGAGTGTTAAAACTAGAGATTTAGGCGAAGTTGGTGATATGCTTACAAATCTAGTTACTGATTTAAAATCATTCTCAGCTGACGAAAAAGAACAAGGTGGTTTTTTAGGAATTTTTAAAAAGGCAAATAATAAAATTTCAAATTTAAAAACTAAGTATGATAGCGCAGAAGTAAATGTAGACAAAGTAAGTAAAGAACTTCAAAAGCATCAAGTTAAAATATTGAAAGATATAGCAATGCTTGATAAAATGTATGAATTAAACTTAGCTTATTCAAAAGAGCTTACAATGTATATTATAGCAGGGAAACAAAAGCTAAAAGATATGAAAGAACTTGAGATGCCAAAATTAAGAGAAAGAGCAAGTTTGTCTGGTTCAACAGAAGATGCTCAATCTGTAAACGATATGGTTTCACTTTGTGACAGATTTGAAAAGAAGATTCATGACTTAGAATTAACTAGAATGGTATCACTTCAAATGGCTCCACAGATAAGATTGGTTCAAAATAGCAATAATCTAATGGCAGAAAAAATTCAATCTACTATAGTAAATACTATTCCATTGTGGAAAAATCAAATAGTACTTGCTCTTGGAATATCTCATTTGAATCAAGCTATGAAAGCACAGCGTGAAGTTAGTAATATGACAAATGAACTTCTACTAAAGAATGCAGAGACATTGAAAATGGGAACAATAGAAACAGCTAAAGAATCAGAAAGAGGAATTGTAGATATAGATACAATTAAGAAAACTAATCAATCTTTAATATCAACTATTGATGAAGTAGTTAAGATACAGAATGATGGTAGAATAAAGAGGCAGGAAGCAGAAGTTGAATTATCAAAAATAGAAAATGAACTTAAAAGTAAGCTTCTTGAATTTACAGTTAAATAATAACTCATAAATAATAGCTTATATTAAAATAAAAAGTGTAGTTGATTTTACAATTAACTACACTTTTATTTATATTATAAGTTTCTGTTATCTTTTAGCATAACATCATGAGCTCCACCTTCAACGATACTAGTAGAAGATACAAGTGTTAGCTTAGCATTTTTTTGAAGTTCAGGAATACTAAGAGCACCACAGTTGCACATAGTAGAACGAACCTTACTTAGAGAAAGTGTCACATTGTCTTTTAAAGAACCAGCATAAGGAACATAAGAGTCAACACCTTCTTCAAAAGAAAGTTTCTTATCTCCACCAAGGTCATATCTTTGCCAGTTTCTAGCACGTGCAGAACCTTCTCCCCAATACTCTTTCATGTAACTACCATTTATATTAACCTTATTAGTTGGACTCTCATCAAAACGAGAGAAATATCTACCAAGCATTATAAAATCAGCACCCATAGCTAAGGCTAAAGTTATATGATGGTCATAAACAATACCACCATCAGAACAAATTGGAATGTAAATACCTGTTTTTTCAAAGTATTCATCTCTAGCTTGAGCAACTTCAATTATAGAAGTAGCTTGTCCACGTCCTATACCTTTTTGTTCACGAGTGATACATATAGAACCACCACCAATACCAACTTTAACGAAGTCAGCACCAGCTTCAGCAAGGTAAAGGAATCCTTCACGGTCAACTACATTCCCAGCTCCAACCTTAACCGTATCACCGTATTTTTCACGAATAAAATCAAGAGTTATCTTTTGCCACTCAGAAAAACCTTCTGAAGAGTCTATACATAAAACATCAGCACCAGCTTCAACTAAAGCAGGAACACGCTCAGCAAAGTCTCTAGTATTGATACCAGCTCCAACTACATATCTTTTAGAAGAATCTAAAAGTTCAAGTGGATTTTCTTTATGAGAAGAGTAATCTTTACGGAATACCATATATACAAGATTACCATTGTCATCAAGTACAGGAAGAGAATTAAGCTTATGGTCCCATATAATATTGTTTGCTTCTTTTAAAGTAACATCTTTGTTAGCATAAACTATGGATGACATAGGAGTCATAAACTCACTAACTTTAGTGTCTAAGTCCATACGACTTATACGATAATCACGACTTGCAACAATACCTAATAATTTACCAGTTGAAGTACCATCTTCAGTAACTGCAACCGTAGAATGACCAGTTTTCTCTTTTAGTTCAAGTATGTCTTTTAATGTATTGTCAGGTTTAATATTTGAATCACTCACAACAAATCCAGCTTTATGAGATTTAACACGTGCTACCATAGCAGCTTCACTTTCAATAGATTGAGAACCATATATAAATGAGATGCCACCTTCTTTAGCAAGTGCAATAGCCATCTTGTCATCAGAAACAGATTGCATAATAGCAGAAGTTAAAGGTATATTCATATGAATATCTGCTTCCTCGCCCTTTTTAAATTTAGTAACAGGTGTTTTTAAACTTACATTAGCAGGTATACAGTCAGTAGAAGAGAAACCTGGTACAAGTAGGTATTCACTGAAAGTATGTGATGGTGTATCAAAATAAAACGCCATTTTTTAATCACTCCTTATATTTTTATACTTTATTATAATTGATAGTATTAATTATAACTTATTCTTTAATTTTATTAAAGTATTTTGTCAGATATTGAGATTTTTGAAAAATTTAAACTATTTTAACTGAATCTGTTTAATATATGTTGCTTTATACAATCAAACTGTATATTAAATAATGTTTTATTTAATGTGGTAGCTAATTTGAAGTTAATTCTTATTATATAATATCTTACATTATATCTATATACTCCTGTTGTTAATATTAAGTATATAGTATTTTTTATTGAAAGTATAAGTCAATTAAATCTATATTAGTATGTCCAAAAGTGTCCCTAAAAAATTTATTTCATTAAATTCTTAATTTAAAATACTACATAAATAAAATTAAACAAAAACTAAAGTGACAAATGTCATTATCTTAAGTGACATAGAAACGATTTCTTAAAGTTGTTACTATAAAATATAAACTCTATAATAAAAGTATAACAAAAGGGAATCATATCGATATAGAATATAATTCAAATGGAGGTAAAATTATGAGCAGTTCTAATCAATCGACAATAAAGACATCTATACAGCGAGTAGGAAAATTTTTAAGTGGGATGGTAATGCCAAATATAGGAGCTTTTATAGCATGGGGTCTTATAACAGCATTATTTATACCAACAGGGTGGATGCCAAATGAAAAATTAAGTACTATAGGCGATCCGATGATAAAATATCTTTTACCACTATTGATAGCATATACTGGTGGTAAAGCTATAGCAGGGCAAAGAGGCGGAGTAATAGGTGCAGCAGCAGCGATGGGAGTAATCGTTGGAGCTGATATACCAATGTTTATTGGAGCAATGATAATGGGACCATTTGCAGGATGGGTAATCAAGAAGTTTGATAAACTTGTAGATGGTAAAATACCAACAGGATTTGAGATGTTAGTAAATAACTTTTCAATAGGTATAATAGGTATGCTTCTTGCAATATTAGGTTTTTATGCAATTGGACCAGCTATAGTAGCAGGTACAGCTCTTATAGAATCAGGAGTGCAATTTATAGTTAGCAAAAGTTTATTACCTTTAGTTTCGGTATTTATAGAGCCTGGAAAGGTACTGTTCTTAAACAATGCAATAAATCATGGTATATTAGGTCCTATAGGTATAGCTGAAGCAAAAGAAGCAGGTAAATCTATAATGTTCTTATTAGAAAGTAACCCTGGACCAGGTTTAGGTGTTCTATTAGCATATTGGATGTTTAGTAGAGGAAGTGTAAAACAATCAGCACCAGGAGCAGTAATAATACATTTCCTTGGTGGTATCCATGAAATTTACTTCCCATATATATTAATGAATCCAGTTTTAATATTAGCTACAATGGCAGGTGGAGCAGCAGGAATATTAACTTTTTCAATATTAGGAGCTGGACTTGTAGCAGCACCATCACCAGGAAGTATATTTGCACTTATGGCACTAGCACCAAAAGGAGGATTACTTCCAGTATTAGCAGGGGTTGCAGTTGCGACAGTTGTATCATTCTTAGTGGCAGCGCCATTTGTTAAGAGAGCTTCAGCAAACCAAAGTGAAGAAGATGGTACTTTAGAAGAAGCTAAAGCAAAGATGAGTGATATGAAATCTGCAAGCAAAAGTTCAGAACAAAAAGTTAAAGAAAAGCAACTTGAATTAAATGAAATTAAGAAGATTGTATTTGCATGTGATGCAGGAATGGGTTCTAGTGCAATGGGAGCTTCTAGATTTAAAAATAGAATAAAAAACTTGAATTTAGATATAGAAATTACAAATTCATCTGTTGATAATCTTCCAGATGATACACAAATAGTAGTAACTCACAACACATTAGTTGAAAGAGTTGCCAAAAACAATTCAAATGTTGAGATAGTATCAATAAATAACTTTTTAAATGACCCCAATTTAGATATACTGTTTAAAAGATTAGAATCTAAATAAAAAATAAAAAGTACCACTGATTAGGAGTGGATAATTTGAAAAAAAAGAAGATTACATCTAGACAAAAAAAGATAATACTCATGATAGTAGAAAATTCTAAAAAAAATATTCCAATAACTGTTTCTGAAATTGCAGGAGAGTTAGAGTTAAGTTCAAGAACTGTACTTAGAGATATGTCAGGAATTGAAAAATGGTTTGATGAAAATGATTTTAATTTTGTAAAAAAACCAGGTGTAGGTTTGATTTTAGAAGAGAATACAGAAAATCAAAATTTTATAATTGAGTTGTTAGAAGAGGAAAAAATAGAAAAAGAATATAACAAAGAAGAAAGAAACTTAATTATATTATCAAAGCTACTAGTTTCTAATGAGCCAGTAAAATCTTACTACTTTGCAAAAATATTAAAGGTATCTGAAGGAGTACTAAATAATGATTTTGCACTAGCAAGTAAATGGTTAGAAAGATTTGATATTGAGCTTATTAGAAAACCAGGGCTTGGTGTGTATCTCAAAGGTCAGGAAAAAAACTTTAGAGAAGCATATGTAAACCTTATATATGACTCATTTAATGAAAAAGAAATATTGGATATGGTCAGAAATATAAGTGAGAATATACAAACTGATAAAGCAATAGAGATTTTAAGTGAAAATAGACTTTTAAATTTAATGGACAAGTGCATAATAAGAAAAGTTGAAAGTACATTAACAAAGAAGCTTTCAGAGTTAGATGTAAATTTAGCTGATAGTGCATATATAGGGCTTGTAGTTCATATTTCATTAGCTTTACAGAGGATAAAAAATGGTGAAAATATAACTATGGAGAAAGATTTTCTAAAGGAATTATCTTTAACCGAAGAGTTTAAATTAGCTCAGGAAATCGTAAAAGGTATGGCAGTTGATTTTAGTATGGATATACCATTAGATGAAGTTGGATATATAACTATGCACATTAGAGGTGCAAAGCAAAGGTCATCTTCAAGTCATAAAGAGTTAAACTTAGATGACATAGAAGTAATGGACATTACAAATAAAATGATAGATTTGGCAGAAGATGAATTTAAGATAAGTCTTAAAAATGATGAAAGATTATTTAAAGACCTAGCAAACCATCTGGGACCTTCCATAAACAGATTGAATATGGGACTAGAAATAAGAAATCCCCTTTTAGATGAAATAAAAACTAAGTATTCATATGCTTATAATGGAGTCGAAAAGGTTTCTAAAGTCATAAAAGATAAGCTAAATATAAATTCAATACCTGAATCTGAAATAGGATATATTGCAATGCATTTTGCATCAGCCATAGAAAAAAATCTAATGATGCATGCTAATATAAATATTGTTGTAGCATGTCCTACTGGAATAGGAACTTCAAGGTTTTTATCGACTAAAATTGAAAATAAATTTCCAAATCTAAATATACTTGAAACTATTTCAGCTATAAACATAGATGAGGAATATTTAAAAGAAAAAGAAGTCGATTTAATTGTATCTACAGTAGAATTAAATACAAACTTAGATTATATATGTGTAGGTCCATTTATGAGTTCAGATGATGAGCTGATAATCAAAGAAAAAATAAAGTCTATAGCTCAAAACAAATTAATGGATTTAAAAGTAAAAGATGATACTAAAAATAAAAATAAAGTATATGAACAGATAACAGAAAGTATGAACATAGGAAGAGATATTCTTCAGTTTTTAGATGAAATTCAATTTAAAAAATTTAAAAGTAAAAACTTAGATGAACTTATTATGGATTCATCAAAAATATTTGTAAAATCTAGTGAAGATGTAATATCTATAAAAGAATCATTAGAAGAAAGATTAAAAATATCAATTCCATATATAGAAGAATCAAGGATTTTATTATTACACTGTATGAGTGAAAGAATAGATATTATGAAGTTAGCAATAATAAGATTAGAAAATAACATAAAGCTAAATTCTAAGGAAGAAATTGAGAATGTGGTTTTTATGTTACTTCCTAAAGATTCACCAAATTATCAAAGACAAATAATGAGTGAAGTAAGTGGCTCATTAATAGATAATTTTGTTTTTACTAATAAAATAAACAAATTTTCTATACAAGAGATGACATTAGAAATAAAAGATATAGTTTTTAATTTTTATACAAATAAATTAAAAACATTAATAGATAAATAAAATTTACATTAAAAAAAGGAAGGTTGATATTATGAGTAAAGTATTAAATGAGAATAATATATTTTTAGGATTAGATAGTGTTTCAAAGGAAGAAGCTATAACTTTAGCAGGAAGAAAACTATTTGAAAATGGATATGTAAAAGAAGAATATATACCAGCAATGTTGGAAAGAGAAAAGGTAATGACTACATACATGGGCATGGGTGTTGCTATTCCACATGGTGTAAATGAAGCGAAAAAAGAAATATTATCTTCTGGAATAGTTATACTACAATTCCCTAATGGTATAGATTTTGATGGAGAAAAGGCATATTTATTAATAGGAATAGCTGGTGTTGGAGATGAGCATTTAGAGATACTATCTAATATAGCAATAGTTTTAGATGATGATTTAACAGAGAGACTAAAAAATTCAAATGACAAACAAGCTTTTATGGAAGCTTTTGCCAACTAATCTTAGGAGGAACTTAAAATGAAAAAGGCAATCCAATTTGGAGCAGGAAATATTGGAAGAGGATTTATTGGAGGTTTGTTAGTTAAGTCAGGTTATCATGTTGTATTTGCTGATGTTAATGAAGAAATATTAAATTCAATAAATAAAGATAAAAAATATACTATACACATAAGAGATGTAGAATGTGTAGATGAGATAATTGACAATATAAGTGCAGTTTCATCTATAAAAGAAGAAATAATAGATGAGATTGTAGAAGCTGAAATAATAACTACAGCAGTTGGCCCTTTGGTTTTAACTAAAATAGCCCCTACAATTGCTAGAGGTATAAAAACTAGAAAAGAAAAAGGATTAACAAATAATTTAAATATAATAGCTTGTGAAAATGCAATATATGCAAGTTCTTCTTTAAAAGAGGAAATACTTAAGTGTCTAAATAAAGAAGAAGAAGACTATTTAGAGAGCTATATTGGTTTCCCTAACTGTTCAGTTGACAGAATAGTTCCTCCTGGTAAAAATGAGAATCCTCTTGATGTAACTGTTGAAAATTTTTATGAGTGGAATGTTGAAAAGCAAGGATTTAAAGGAGAAATACCTAATATAGTTGGAATGAATTTAGCTGATAACCTTATGGCTTATATAGAACGTAAGTTATTTACACTAAATACAGGCCATGCTATAACTGCTTATATAGGGTACTTAAAGGGATACAAAACAATAGAAGAAAGTATAAATGATGAATATATTTGCAATATAGTGAAAAATGCAATGACAGAAAGTGGAGAAGGATTAATTAAAAAATATAATTTTGATTCAGAAGCACATTATAAATATATTGATAAGATTTTAAATAGATTTAAAAATCCATATCTTAATGATGATGTAGTCAGAGTTGGAAGAGAGCCACTTAGAAAATTAAGTGATAAAGATAGATTGATTAAACCTCTAATGACTGCAAAATCATATGGCTTAACAGTTGATAACTTAATTCTTGGAATAGGTGCAGCACTTCATTATAACAATAGTGAAGATGCTCAAAGTGTAGAATTACAAGAACTAATAAAGTCTAATGGAGTAAAAAAAGCTATTGCTAAAATAGCTAATATAAACAAGGATGAAGTACTTCTAGATAATATAGAAAAAAGTTATATCTTTATGGAAAATCTATAAGTTTACTTAAAAAGGTTGAATTTTGTCAAGTAACTAGTGAATGTTTTATTCTACACAGTTTGAATTATTTGTTGAATAATAGAGAATTATAATATATAATTAAAAAGAATAAATTAATATGTTTACCTGTATACTTTTGATAATATGGTTCAAATGTTTCTACTAAGCTACCAATAATAGCTTAACTACAGGAGTGAAGATGATATAGTTTATACTTATTTTAAATTATATATTAAGTTGGTTACTTTGAATTTTAAGCTCCTGTCTATGATATAGACAGGAGCTTTTTTAGTATTCTAAGATAAAATACAAGCAATGCAGAGAGTAAAATTAAAGAGAATATAATTTTTTTTATTAAGATTAATATAATTTAGAAAGGTTTAGGTGGGAGTACAATGAAGGCTTTAGAGGAAAAGATATTAAGAGAAGGTAGTGTTTCAGGAAATGATATACTAAAAGTCGATAGTTTTTTAAATCATCAAATTGATGTAGCTTTTTTAAATGAAATAGGAAAAGAATTTAAAGAGAGATTTACTGGAGAAAAGGTAGATAAAATATTTACAATAGAGGCTTCAGGAATAGCTATAGCATCAATTGTTTCACAATACTTTGACAATGCACCTGTAGTTTTTGCGAAAAAATCAGAATCTAAAAACTTAGATACTGATGTGTATGAAACTAATGTATATTCATTTACTAAGGCAAAAGAATATGCAGTAAAAGTTTCTAAAAAGTATATAAACGAAGGTGAAAACATATTGGTAGTAGATGATTTTTTAGCTAATGGAAGAGCCGCTCTTGGTCTTAAAGATTTAATTGAACAAGCAAATGCAAACTTAGTTGGAGTAGGGATTGTTATTGAAAAAGGATTCCAAGCTGGAGGAGCACTTTTAAAGGCCAATGATGTAAGATTAGAATCTTTAGCAGTAGTTGAATCTATAGATAATGGAACTGTAAAATTTAGATAATTTATGATATTATATACTTGTGTTTAGCACATATTCTAATTATGGAGGATTTTTTAAATGAGATTTTTTATAGACACAGCTAATATTGAAGAAATAAAGGAAGCAAATGATTTAGGTGTAATATGTGGAGTTACTACAAATCCATCTCTAATAGCTAAAGAAGGTAGAGATTTTATAGAAGTAGTTAAGGAAATCAGTGAGATAGTAGATGGACCAATAAGTGCAGAAGTAATAAGTTTAGAGCACAAGGGTATGATAGAAGAAGCAGAAAAATTATCTAAGATACATAAAAATATAGTTATAAAAATACCTATGACAGCAGAAGGTTTAAAGGCAGTAAAAGTATTATCTAGTAAAGGTATAAAAACTAATGTTACACTTATATTCTCTGCTGGGCAAGCTCTTTTAGCTGCTAGAGCTGGAGCTACATATGTAAGTCCTTTTGTTGGAAGATTAGACGATATATCACAAAATGGTCTTGATTTAATTGAAGAAATTGTTGACATCTTCAGTGTAAATAGTATTGAGTCTCAAATAATAGTTGCTAGTGTTAGAAATCCAATACATGTTTTACAAGCTGCTAGAATGGGAGCTGATATAGCAACAGTTCCTCTTAAAGTTATAAACCAAATGATTAAGCATCCTTTGACAGACAAAGGAATAGATAGCTTTATGAAGGATTGGGAAGGTGCTTCTTTAAAATTATAATCATATAATTATGGTTATAATTTTAATAGAAGTTCTTATGGAAATTCTAAGTAATAAGGCTAGGCTATTTTGCCTAGTCTTATTTTGGTGTATAATATATTGAAATAAACTAAAATTTAAAGTAAGGAGGCGAAATATGGATAAAATATTAAGAGAGATACAAAGAGAAGACAAGAAAAATCCATACACTGACCAAGAACTTGCTGAAATATTAAATGTAGCTAGGTCTGAAGTAATAGCGGTTAGAAAAAAGAATAATATTTTAGATTCAAGAGAAAGAAGAAAACAAATATTAATAAAGGATATATCTAAGATTGTAAATGAAAATCCTCAAATGTCTGAAAGAAAAATAACTGAAATTTTAACCGAAAATGGCTATAATATATCAAGAAGTGCAGTATCAAAATTACTAAAAGAAGAAAACTTAAGTCAATCGAAAGCTGAAATAAAAGATAAAGAACTAGTATCATCTGGAAAACATGTAAAAGTTAGTAAAGCTGTAGAAGAAGATGGGTTTGAAGAATTAATAGGTATAAAAGGCAGTTTGAAAGAAAAAGTAAACCTAGCTAAATCAGCAATAATGTATCCTCCTAATGGTCTTCATACTATAATATATGGAGAAACAGGTGTAGGTAAGAGTGAGTTAGCTACATGTATGTACAAATATGCTGTGAAAAATAATATCAAAGAAGAAAATAGTCCATTCATAGTATTTAACTGTGCAGATTATGCAGAAAATCCTAATCTATTGATAGCTCAGCTATTTGGAGTAGTAAAAGGTGCATACACAGGTGCAGATGCAAATAGAGAGGGTCTTGTAGAGCAAGCCAATAATGGAATTTTGTTTTTGGATGAAATTCATAGATTACCTGCTGCTGGTCAAGAAATATTATTTTCTTTAATAGATAGAGGTGAATTTAGGAGGTTAGGAGAGAGTAGTTCTAATAGAAAGGCAAATGTTCTCATAATAAGTGCTACAACAGAAAATCCAGATTCTAATTTACTTCAAACATTTAGAAGACGTATACCAATGGTAATAAACTTACCAAATATGAGTGAAAGACCAAAATCTGAAAGATATGAAATAATAATAAAATTCTTTGAAAGAGAAGCAAAAAGAGTAAATAAAAACTTTATAATAACTAAAGAAGTGATGTGTGCACTTATGAATTATAAATGTACTGGGAATATAGGACAGTTAAAGAGTGATATACAAGTAACTTGTGCTAGAGCTTTTAGTAAGGCAATATTTTCTAGTGACAAGGTAATTATAGATTTAGATAGCTTGAGAGATTATATAAAAAGTGGATATTATGATTGTAATTGTGAAGATGAAAAGTATTCTGAGTTTTCAGTTGAAGATATATATATAGATATTAGTGAATTAGTAAGTGGGAAAAATAGAATTTTGTCTGATAATGAGATAAGTGAAATATACAATTATGCAGAAAAAGAATTAAAAGTTCTAGAAAGTAAGTGTTTTTCAGAAGAAGAGTTAAAAAATGCATTTATAGAAAAGTTAGACAATAAATTTAATGCTATTAAAAACAATAAAAACTTGTCTGATAGAAGAAGTCGAATAGACTGGGGTGGACAGTTAAAAGAATCCACACTAGAGATAATGGACAAAGTAATTGTATTTATTAAAGAGCAGTTTAAGCATGTAAATCAGGGGCTGTATTTAGCTTTAGCAATTCATATTGAGCATGCTATAGATAGAATAAGAGATGGAAAAACTATAATAAATCCAAGTTTGGATAAGATAAAAGCATCAATGCCAATGGAATATGAATTATCCAGATATGTAATGGGAATAGTGGAAGATTTAACACAAGTTACATTCCCAGAGGATGAACTTGGATATTTAGCATATTATATAAATAAATTTTGTTACAATGAAGAAAGTATAAAAGATAAAGTAAAAGTAGTTATAGTTACGCATGGTAAAGTTGGAATTGAAATGTCTAATGTTGTAAATCACATTCTTGGTATAGAATGTACACTGGGTATAGAGATAGCACTTACAGATTCACCAGCAGAAGGAATAGAACATGTATTGGATGAACTTAAAAAGATAGAAGCACAGAAAGGAATTTTGGTTCTAATTGATATGGGTTCTCTAGTAATCCTTGGTGATGAGGTTGAAAAAAGACTTGGTATTAGATGTAAGACTGTAAACAGGGTGGATACATTATTAGCAATGGAAGCAGGAAAATTGGCGACAATTGAAGGAAAAAGTTTAGATGGTATAATAGCAGATTTAAAGAAAAATAAAAATTATGCTATGGTAAATACGAATAAATTTAGTTATAGAAAAAATGAATATGGAAAGAAAAATGTAATTATTACATTATGTTTAAGTGGGGTAGGTACAGCTTTAAACTTAAAGGAACATATAGAAAAGCAAATTGAGGAATATGATGCTTCAATTGAAGTAAAGCCAATTGCTTTTTTAAATAATAATTTAGAAGATGAATTAAATGACATTGAAGCTGAATATAATATTATTGCTATTTGTGGCACAATTGATATAGATTATAAAAATGTACCTTTTATTTCTTATAATGAGGTACTTGGAAAAAATGGAATTAACAAGGTATTAGAACATTTAAATAATAAACAACCATCTTTGAGTAGCGATAATCAATTGGATAATTTAATACATGAAGATTTGATTTTATATGATTTTGAAGGAATCTCAAAGGAGTATATAATCGACACTCTTGTATCAAAGCTTGAAGAAGGTGGGTATGTAGATTCAAAATATATATTAAGTGTGTATAAAAGGGAAGCTATGGGAAGTGTTGTAATGGCTTCAAAAGTTGCTGTACCACATGGGCTTCCAGAAAATGTTATAAAACCAGCAATAGCTATAGCAAGATTAAATAAGCCCATAGTGTGGGATAATAAATTTATGGTAGATTTAGTGGTTTTATTAGCACTTAAAGAGAATAATAAAAAAGAAATACGAAGCTTATTTTCAAAGATTAATGACCAGCATACTTTGGAAATTTTATTAAATACTGAAGATAAAAATGAAATAAAAAAGATATTAAGTTGATTTTCAACATGAAAAACGATACAAAAAATTAAATAGAAAAATTTATTTTAGCACAAGTTTTAAGGTAAGTTTAATTGATAGATAGTTAATTGTTTAATATAAGGTTAATACCATAAGATTGATTTATTTAATTTTATAGTGTTAGCCTTTTTATTTGTAGATAGCAAACATACAAAATAATAATAATTAGTGATTTTATTTTTTATAGACTTGTTATAAATTATTAAAAAGCAAATATATTGCTAAAATACAGGGCTTTTTTTATATTAATTTATGAAATTTTAGAATCATAAAGATTTGTATATGCAGATACTAAGAAAGAGCAGTAATAAAAGATGGAATATATATTATAATAATTTATACATATACCAAATAAATAGAAATATCTAGTAGAATATAAGAAATTAAAAACAGCAGTCAGGAAAATATCAAATATGTTGGTGTTATAGTGATTTTCTAATATAAAAGCAGGTGTTATAGCAACATAAAAGTTGGCACCTGTTTTTTATATTAAAATTAAGGGAAATAATAACCCTGCAAGTAGAAATAATAGATTTATTTTCCTTGCAAGATTTGTATTAATTAAAATTGATATTTTATTTTAAGATAAGTTTTTTATTGAATTTTATAGCATCTATACATACTTTCACCACTCTTAAAGGAGAATCTGAAATAAACTTTATCATTAGAAAAATCTTTTTCCATAGCTACTAAATCTTGCTTTTCTCCAGCCTTTCCACCAGTTCCAACTAAGAATACATCTTTTTCACTATCTATTTCTTGAACTGAACCCATATATTTGTAATAGTCATTTATATCATATGAGCGATATTCAGTAACTTTTTTATTTTCTTCATCCAATTTTATTTTAATAACTCTTGTAGATTTATTTTTTACACCATTATCATATAAGGTTATATATCCATCATCTGTAATTCTAGCATTATGCTGTCTTGAGAACTTTTGATTATCTGTTAAATTGAACTCATCACCCAATCCTCCTAGGGTCCAAATAATTTCTCCTGTTTTTCTATCTAATTTAATAACTTCATCTAAATTTCTAAATGAGCAGATTAGATTTCCGTCCTTGGGGTCAATAGTCATAGAATTAAAATGTACATAGTCTAAAGATGTATCACTTTTTTCGCTAAAATTATTTTGTTCAACACTTTCTTTATATAGTTTTTCATGGTCAATACTTTCCCACTGCCATACAACTTTACCATCTTTTATTTCTTGTAGTACACTATTTACCACATAAGGTGAATTTCCTTTATTCAAGTTTGAAGGAATGTTTGTTGCCTTAGATTTTTGATAACTAGAAACAATATAGTGATTATCATTTATGTATATAAAGTCATGGTTTTCTAACTCAGTACCAGATTCTATGTTTTTATTTTTTTCCATAGTAATTTTATTTATTTCATTATAATTTTCATCTAATATAACAAGATATGTTGGTGAGTATCCAACAGAACTTATTCGTTTTGTTGAGTCTTTATCTTGAAGTAAATATCCATATCTAACTTTACCATCATCTGTAGTGATTTTTTTAAAATCAAAAGGATTTGATTCGACTTCCTTGTAAAAAACTATATTTCCTTTGTTATTTAATTTAAATACAAAATTATGTTCTTCATTGTGTGTAGTAAGATAATAATCACCATCATAAGGGCTATTTGCAGTAACAGTATACTTTGGAAAATCTTTTGAAAGAGAATTTATGTAATAATTTCTATATGAGTTTTCACCACTATACATTACAGATATTTTTATTTTAGAAGAGCGACTGATTTCTTTCAATTTAAAAGTTGATTTATCATTTACATTAATTTCTTTATCATCTATTTTGACACTGTTTACACTTTTAGAGTTTTTTATTGTTATACTATTTTGATTTGTTGAATTAAGTTGCTTTACGTTTTGACTATTAAAAATTCCCTCTTTAGATAGTGTTACATCATAACCATTTACAGTTATAGTAAGTGTTTTTTTCGACTTACTTTGAGATGCAAAGACTTGCTTTGCGAAAACACCAGAAACAAATAAAATACTACATAAAAATACTATCTTTAATAAATTTTTTCTTTTCATTCTTATCTCCTTTTCATATTAAGTTTTATATATTTTCATATTGATTTTATTATATAAATAAAAACATACTATGAATTTAATTATGCGTAACGTGAATTTTGATAGACAATTATATGAAAATTCATTCACACTGAAATAATTAAACAATAAATACGAAAATTAATGTTGTTTAGATTGAATAATTTTATAAAATAGCTAAGAAACAGAAAAAACCACCCATAAAAAATAAAAAAACCATTTCTATAACAAAAAAAACCACGAAAATATAAAAATATATGGATAGTTAAGTGCTTAACAAGTGAAAATTAAAATAAAAATTAAAAAAAATTTATCTATGAAAGTTGGCTAAAATCCTGCAATTGAACATTATTTCAAGGAAAACATTTTCTTTTATTTCACAAAAAAAGCCACTTTTTGGCACGGCATATGCTTTATATAAAGACAAGAAAAACAAGATATGAGATAAGAGCAATTAGGAGGTGCAAATATGGAGTTTATAAATTTTGTAAGTGATAAAGTTATAAACCTTAAAATGGATTGTAAAACAAAAGAAGATTTCTTTAAGGAAATACATAATAAAGTTTTTGAATTAGGCTTTGTAAAAGAAGAATTTGGAGAAAAAATACTAGGAAGAGAAAATGTATTTCCAACAGGTTTAAACTTAGGTGATTATGGAGTAGCTATACCACATACAGATGCAGAATATATTAAAGAACAATTTATAGCAGTCTGTACTTTTAATGAACCAGTAGTATTTAGTTCTATGGAAGACCAAGATGAAAAAGTACCTGTAAATTTAGCTTTCGTTTTGGGGCTTAATCAACCACACAGTCAATTGTCTGTATTAACAGAATTGATGGGGATTATGCAAAATAAAGAATTAGTTGAGAAGCTAATGGATTCTACTGATAAAGAAGAAGTTTTAAAGACAATAAAGTCTTTATAAAAAATAAAAGAATAAAAGATACTAACAATAAAAATAAGAAAATAAAAATTATTAGGAGGAAATAAAAATGAAAAAAATATTAGTAGCATGTGGAGCAGGAATAGCAACATCAACAGTAGTTTGTGATAAGGTAGAAAGATTAGTTAAAGAAAATAATATACAAGCAGAAGTTATACAATGCAAAATAGCTGAATGTGCAACAAAGCAAGATGGAGCAGATTTAATAGTATCAACAACTATATTACCAACAACTTATAATATACCAGCAATAAAAGCAACAGCATATATAACTGGAGTTAATACAGCAGCATTAGATAAAAAAATATTAGATGCTTTAAAATAATCCTATCATAAATAAATTGAAATCATATTAAAAAAACAGAAAAAGGAGGATTTATAAATGGATAAATTATTAGCAGTAGTACAGTACATTTTAAACATGGGACCAACAGTAATACTACCAATAACAATTGTAGTCTTAGGAATGATATTTAGAATTAAATTTACAAAAGCTTTAAAATCAGGTCTTACAATTGGTATAGGGTTTGTGGGTATAAACTTAGTTGTAAACCTATTAACTTCAACACTAGGGCCAGCAGCTCAAGGAATGGTTGAGAGATTTGGACTTAATTTAACAGTAATAGATGTTGGTTGGCCAACAACAGCATCAGCAACATGGGCTTCACCAGTTGCACCAATATTAATACCAGTTTGTTTATTAGTAAACTTACTATTATTATACTTCAATAAAACAAAGATATTAAACGTTGATATATGGAATTATTGGCACTTTATAGTAGCAGGTGCAGTTGGATATATAGTAACAGGAAGTTATATCTGGGCTATATTCTGTGCAATATTAATGGAATTGTTAGTACTATTTATTGCAGAAAAAACAGCCAAGAATGTTCAGGAGTTTTATGATTTAGAAGGTATAGCATTACCAACTGGTTCAACAGCCTCATTTGCTCCACTTGGATATTTAGTGGGTAAATTTGTTGAAAAAATACCAGGAATAAATAAAATACAAGCAGACCCAGATTCTATACAAAAAAAATTCGGTATATTTGGTGAACCAATGATGATGGGTATTATACTAGGGATAATACTTGGAGCTCTTGCTGGATACGATGTAGCAGGAATATTCAATGTAGGTATATCAATGGGTGCAGTAATGTTACTTATGCCTAGAATGGTTAGAATATTAATGGAAGGTTTAATTCCAATTTCAGAATCAATAAGAGATTTCTTACAAGCAAAATATGGAGATAGAGAACTTTATATAGGGCTAGATGCAGCAGTAGCAACTGGACATCCAGCAGTTATATCAACAGCTCTTATACTTGTTCCTATAACTCTATTCTTAGCAGTTATATTACCAGGAAATAAAGTTTTACCATTTGGTGACTTAGCAACAATACCATTCTATATGGCATTTATAGTATGTTTTAGAAAAGGTAATATAGTTCAATCAGTTATAACAGGAACTATAGTAATAGCTATATCACTTTATATGGCTACAAATTTTGCAGATGTTCATACGCAATTATTACAACAAGCAAATATGATGCCAGAAGGAACAACAATGGTTACAAGTATAGATACAGGTGGTAACTTACTAAAATGGGGAATATTGAAATTATCTCAATTAGTTTCTTCACTTGGAATATTCTAATATTTAGTTAATAGAGATTACTCTTTTTTAGTAAAGTATGCGAAAATTTAACATTTAGCAGCTACTAGAAAAGAGTAATATTTTTTATAAATTTTAAAAAAATACAAAATACAAAAGGAGGAGATTTATCGTGAAAGCAGCAGTATTACATGGCACAAATGATATGAGATTTGAAGATATAGAAATAAAACCATGTGAAAGTGATGAGGTAAAAATAAAAGTTATGGCAGCAGGAATATGTGGGTCAGATCCTCCAAGAGTATTGAAACATTGGAAATATCCAGTTCCAGCTATACCAGGACATGAATTTTCTGGAGTAATTGCAGAAGTTGGTAAGGATGTAAAAAATGTAAAAGTTGGAGATAGAGTAGTTGCGATTCCTTTTATACCTTGCAATGAGTGTGAATATTGTAAGAGAGGGTTATTTTCATTATGTGATGACCATGGTATGTTAGGAGCTAAAACTTTTGGAGCTTTTGCAGAATATGCAAATATAAAAGCTACAAATGTTTTACCAATAGGAGACATGGATTTTGAAGATGCCGCTATGATAGAACCACTTGCAGTTGCTATGCATGGAGTACTTAATATAGGTATCCAAGTTGGAGATACTGTAGCTGTAATGGGTAGTGGAACAATGGGTCAACTAGTAATACAAGGACTTAAGATAGCAGGAGCTGGAACAATTATAGCAGTTGATATATCTGATAATAAATTAAGAGAATCAAAAGAATTAGGTGCTGATATAATAATTAATGCTAAAGATGTAAACCCAGTAGAAAAAATAAAAGAACTTACTGGTGGAAAAGGTGTTGATATAGCACTTGAATGTGCAGGCTCTAAAATAACTCAAGAACAATGTTTACTTATAACTAAAAAGAAAAGTAAAATAGGATTTTTAGGAATAGCATATTCAGATATAACTTTATCTGAAGAAGCATTTGAAAATATATTTAGAAAAGAACTAGAGTTAAAAGGTTTCTGGAATTCTTATTCTGCACCATTCCCAGGACAAGAGTGGACTAAAGGAATCACTCTAGTTAATGAAGGAAAAATAAAATTAAAAGAAATGGTATCTCATAGATTTTCACTTGAAGATACTTATAAAGCATTTGAAATGATAAGAGATAGAAAAGAAGAATTTAATAAGATATTAATTTTACCACAAGGGGTTGAAAAATAAATGAAGGCAGTAGTTAAAACTAAACCAGGTTATGATAATGTAGAAGTATTAGAGGTAGAAGAGCCAAAAGCTACAGGAGATAAAGTTAAAATAAAAGTAGAATACAGTGGTATATGTGGTTCAGATATACATTCATTTAAAGGGGAGTATGCAAATATAAAAGCTCCAGTAACTTTAGGTCATGAATTTTCTGGAATTGTCGTAGAAATTGGTGAAGATGTTAAAAATATAAAAGTAGGAGATAGAGTTACATCAGAAACTACTTTTGCAACTTGTGAAAAATGTATATATTGTGCAACTAAAGACTACAATTTATGCCCAACTAGAAAAGGTATTGGTACTCAAGCAGATGGAAGTTTTGCTGAATATGTATTATCAAGAGAGGAAAGCATACATGTACTTCCTGAAAATGTATCTTTATTATCAGCAGCTCTTACAGAGCCACTAGCTTGTTGTGTTCATGCAGCTCTTGAAAAAACTACTATAGAAAGTGATGATACAGTATTAATAATAGGACCAGGGCCAATAGGTTTACTATTAGCTCAAGTTGTTAAATCTCAAGGTGCTACAGTTATAATGTCTGGTGTTACAAAAGATAAAGAAAGATTAGAAATAGCTAAAAATCTTGGAGTAGATAGAACTGTAAACGTAATGGAAGAAAGTCTAGCAGATGTAGTAAATGAAATGACTGATGGAAATGGAGTAAATAAAGGATTTGATTGTTCTGGATTTATGCCAGCAGTTAATGAAGCTTTAAGATTACTTAGAAAGAAAGGAACTTTCGTACAAGTTGGGATATTTGCCAAAAAACTAAATGAAATGGATCAAGAAGCAATAATTCAAAGAGAGTTACAATATATTGGAAGTAGATCACAAAAACCAAGTTCTTGGATTATAGCATTAGATTTAATGGCTAGTGGAAAAGTAAATACAGAAGCATTAGTTACAAGAACTGTTGGTTTAGACGAATTTAAAGAGGGTATTACAGCCTTAATGAACGGAGAAGAAATAAAAGTTGCAGTAAAATCTTAAAAAAACATTTGTATTATTTTAAAAAAAATTGTAAAATCTACTGTAGGATAAGAAAATGTAAGGTCTTAAAAAATAACAGGAGGAAAAAAGTATGAGCACTCTTAGAGATCATTCTAATAATATTAGAAAAAACATAATAAAAATGGTTGCAGAAGCTAAAAGCGGGCATCCAGGTGGTTCATTATCAATAGCTGACATGTTAACAGTGTTATATTTTGATAAAATGAACATATGTGTAGAAAATCCAAAAATGGATGATAGAGATAGATTTGTTCTATCAAAAGGTCATGCAGCACCAGCTTTATATGCTACATTAGCAGAAAAAGGATTTTTCCCAGAAGAAGAATTATTGACACTTAGAAAGTTTGGTTCTAAGTTACAAGGACATCCAGACATGAAAAAAGTAGCAGGAGTAGATATGTCTACTGGTTCTCTTGGACAAGGTTTATCTGCTGCAAATGGTATGGCACTAGCTGGAAAATTAGATAATAAAGACTATACAGTGTATACTATATTAGGTGATGGAGAAATCCAAGAAGGTCAAATATGGGAAGCTGCAATGACAGCATCACATTATAAATTAGACAACTTAATTGCATTTGTTGACTTAAATGGATTACAAATAGATGGTTCTAATGAAGAGGTAATGAATGTTAGTCCAGTAGATGACAAATTTAAATCTTTTGGATGGAATGTAATAGTAATAAATGGACATTGTTTTGATGAAATAGGAAATGCAATAGATGAAGCTAAAAAAGTTACAGGAAAACCAACAGTAATAATAGCTAAAACTGTAAAAGGTAAGGGTGTTTCATTTATGGAAAATAATGCTGCATGGCATGGAACAGCTCCAAATGCAGAACAAGCAGAACAAGCATTGAAAGATTTAGAAGGAGGTCTATAGGAATGGGAATAGCAACTAGAGAAGCTTA